>DEQB01000083.1:2291-10889 GCA_002359085.1 Erysipelothrix sp. UBA3377 | reverse complement strand
GATTTGGCTGCATGGTGTGGAACGCCACACATGGGTACCTTTTGGTTTTTACCCGCACCACGTGCAGTAAGTACCAAATCCAGTACTTTTGAGGCTACTTTTGCATCTTCCATAAAGAGTTCATAAAAGTCCCCCAAGCGATAAAACACTAAGGCGTCCTTAGTGCTTTCTTTGATTTCGAGGTACTGTTGTAACATCGGTGTTAAATTTTCTTTTATTATCATGGTGTTTCCACTTCCATCAATTCGTTTTTATAGGCTTCTAATTTTTTATTAATTTCTTTTTGAACAATATAAGAACCTGCACCATAAAATAATACATAGCCATCCCGTGTTTGAACAATCTTGGTGACACCCTGTCTATGGAGTCCGGCTGTATTTATTTTATCTTCATCTCTTAATAGTGCATGAACTTTAGATGGCGTACTGGATATATTCATAATATTTTCCAATCCACCCAATCTTTCGATAAAGTCTTTAATTTCGTCTTCCTTGGTACCTATATTTAAAGTATCAATTGCGATTTTGGTGTAATAAAATCGAACCACATAGAAATAAAGAAAGAATACTATAATCCCAAACAGTAACATCGTTAGGATTTGTTGGTTAATAATTGTATTTCTCGAGAGTGCAATCAAATCAATGACATTACCCGGGGTTGCTGCGTTGAGAACGCCCAAATATGAGAATCCTACTGCAATCGAGATTCCCGATAGAAAGGCACTGATAATTCCAATCATAAATATATGGAATACATAGAGAATGGGGGCTGTTAATAACATAAGGATTTCTAATGGGTACCAAATTCCTGAAAAGAAGGAAAGTACAGTTCCCAGTAATACAGTGAGTAATCCTTTTCTAAACTTCTTCTTATTGGATACGGTTGTGGATAGTGCTGCTAAGTAAGCTGGTGCTGCAAATATATTGAGTACGTAGTAGAATGTTGTGAAACGTCCCGTACTTCCAATACCCAAAACAGCAACTCTTTCAGATAATTGTGCAGCCCATATGTTTACATCTCCGATATATGCGATGTTGTCCAAACTGTTCCACGTGCCACCTAAGGATCCAAACCACATTTCACTTCGAACTATGTTTTGTAACCCGAGTACTTGGAGTAATCTTTCGAAGCCTGAATAAGCAAACATACTCATCGGGTTATTGATATCGGATGCAATAAAGTTAAGCACTGAATAAATACCACTTGAGATATAAGGCATTAACCAAGCAATGATCAATCCATAGATGGTTGCAAGCACCATACTTCTCATAAGACGAATGGTATCTCTATCTAAAACTTTTGTGAAATTGGTATTTCTGTTGATCATGGGGCGTGTATAATTTCTTTTCACGATCCAATATATACCAACCAACCCAAAGACTCCGGTGTTGGCGATCTTGTATACGGTGTTGTTGATTGTAATATTTATTGAAGACATGTACATGTTGGCGGGTAAGTTGTTAGGCGCAAAGAACATTATCATGATTAAGTACACCAAGTATGATATAATTCCAACGATAACAATGTTTTTCTCTTCAGTTCTTGAATACAATAATTTCACAAAAACAAAATATGGAAAACATGTTAAAATAAGACCACCGGTGAACAGTAATATCTGAGTGATTCTTACGAGCCATGGGTAGTTCAGTTTAAAGACATCATTGACAAATGGGTTTCCCAACAATGTTCCTACTGATATTAATCCAGCAGCCACAAAGAGTGACTTAATTGGAAGTTGTAATTCTTCTAAATAGACTTGAAGTTTATTCATAAAGCACCTCGCCGTTTCATTTATATATTATACACCATTATTAAATTTGATTAAAGGAGGGATTCCATGACAAGACGCATCAATGAAAGTAAAAGAACTTTTCATGTCGACTTTTTACTGATCATTATTATCTTATTAACCGCTGCTGTTGGGATTGTGGGAATTTACCTTTCTGCTCCTTTAAACAACTTGGATGAATCCACCAGCAGTATCATTAGACAGATTACTTGGTTTATTATCAGTGGTTTGTTTGTTATATTACTTCTGAAACTGGGTACGGATCGAATCTTTACTCTGGCCTATCCCGTTTACTATATTTTGTTTATATTACTCATTGTTCAAGCACTTGCGCGTTATCGCATTATCAATACAAGTTTAATTCCACCGATTAATGGTGCCTATGCTTGGATTATTATCCCAGGGTTTGGATCGTTTCAAACTTCTGAGTTTATGAAAATTGTTTTAATCTTTATAACAGCCAACATTATCACAAAACACAATTCAGAAAAAGAAGGTATGCATTTCAGAGAAGACATTGCGCTTTTCTTGAAAATTGCGATGTACGCTTTACCCCCAGTTATTTTAATTATTCTACAACCGGATACGGGGATTCCAATTATTATCATTGTTGCCTTAGCGGCCATGTTCTTTTTATCAGGAGTACGACGCGAATGGTTTGTGATCATTGGATCTTTAGCTGCTGTGTTATTTTTTGGAATTATATTCTTATACTATGATAATCCTGCTTTATTGAACCGCTTGTTTGGGGGTTCTGCTCAGAACTATCGATTGAATCGTTTCTATGGATGGTTGGATTTTGAGAAATATGCGAATGACCATGGTCACCACTTATATAACGCAATCAGTTCCATTGGAACTGCAGGATGGACTGGTCATGACTTAAGCAGTGTGATTCTTCAGTATCCAGAATCTCAAACGGACTTTATCTTTGCGGTCTTGGCCCAAAACTTTGGTTTCTTTGGGGGAGCAGCCGTTATAATTCTCGCATTCTCGCTTGACCTAAGGCTTGCTTGGATTGCTTTCTTAACGGATTTACCCAGAGAAAGAGCACTGATTACAGGTGCATTGGGAATGTTGATTTTCCAACATGCTCAAAATATTGGGATGGTATTAGGAGTATTGCCCATCACGGGGATTACCTTACCCTTTATATCTTATGGTGGTTCATCAATTCTTTCCTATATGTTGCCTTTATCGGTTGCATTTTATACTTATAGCGAAGTCAAGAACGCACACAGTCATTAAACCCCAATGGGGTTTTTTATTTTCCCAAAATTAAAAGAGCTTTCGCTCTTAAAATAATGCATTTAATTTTCCAATATAGGATACATCTTTGAAATGCGCGAAACGCATTTTTTTATCGTTATGTCTCACTACTATTTTATGAATATTCTCCAAATGTATGTGTAAATGATCGTAACACAACAAAGCATGATCAAAGTTTTCATATTCCATTCTGATTACTGTTTTTGGATCCAGTATTAAGGGCGCACCCAAGCTTCTTGCGTGACGGTGATGAATGCCTGATATTTCTGAGAGTTGTAATAGGTCCAATCCTTGATAGATAACCGCGCCACCAATGGAACGATTGTAGGCGGTTGATCCATATTGACCTGATATACAGAGTCCATTGCCTCTAAATATTTCAAAGTACTCATCATTTAAATAGACTTCGATGGGTTGGGTTTTAACAATATTCTCAACCCTAAACTCATTGAGCGCATGCAGTGTTAAAACTTCATCTTCCTTAAAGACGCTGGCTTCAAGTATGCTTTTTTCCTCAATGGTATAAGCATTGGATGCGATATCTTCATAAAACAATTCTAAATCACCCACAACGTAATCCGTGGAAAAACCAAGTGTGCCTGTATGTATTCCTACAAATGCGATGTCATCTACTTTATCCAAGTAATGATGAAATGCATGCAGTAATGTTCCATCTCCACCCACAGTAATAACAAGGTCCGGATTTTCTTCATCATAAATCTTTCCCATGCTTATTAATTTATCCTTTATCAGAGCACAACTTTCCTTTGAAAAACTGTCTCCTCTATGTAGTAATGTAAATTTTTTCATGTGAACAACCTCTTTTTACCATTGTATCATATTTTTATTTATTGTATTATAACCATATGGAACAACATTTAGAAATAGAATATAAAACCAAAATAGACCGCGAGAACCATGTGACTGTCTATGATTATTTCCCGTTCTCTGAACCAGTTTTTCAAGAGAATGTTTATTATGACACAAAAAATCAAGACTTATATAAGAAAGGCATCATGTGTCGTACACGGAAAATCAAGGACGTTACAGTTTTAACGGTGAAGGAACCCCGTGATTACGGAATTATGGAGTACGAAACTACTTTACATACCCCTTTAACTGAAGACGAGAATGCGAGATCTTTGTTTGAAGAATTTGGATTCAACATTAATGACTTGGTAGAGATTACTTTTAGTAATACGGTGCGTTATGAATATAAGGACGCTTATGGAACGTGGTGTTTGGATATTACTCAATTCAAAAATCATAAGGATTATGAGTTAGAATATGAGTTATACCATGACGAAGATCAAGCTGAAAATCATTATTACCAAACGCTTAAGTCCATTGGGATTGAGTATGAAGCAATTGAACCTAAATTTGTACGTGCTCTAAATTCATTAAAGCTAGAAGATTAAGGGTTTGTTCATCCAATCTTAAATGGGTGATGATTGTATAACTAACTTGATCATAGTCTATGCATGTTTCTATAATGGTCTTAATTCCCACCAACGCATTCAATTGATTTTTCTTTGAGAGCGGTAGGTATATATTGAGATGTTGATTATGGTATGTATAGTAAAGTTGATTTAAAGCCACACCTTGCGTGTGGTTTTTTAATATACGCATCTGAAGGGCATCAAAGTTGGTTTCGATTTTCAATAACTGATCCCTAATTTTTTGATGATCCATATCCTTGTCCATATCAAGTGTTTCGACTTCAGGGTTTTGGGACATCATCCATAAATCAAGACCAATGTCTTTCGCAATTTTCAAAAGTTGTTTGGAAACATCTTTTCCATTCTTTTCAATATAAGTAAAAGATTCCAATCGTTCATTCAATTCAATGCCAACTTCACTAAAGAAAATTGGATGTTGGAAAAAAACCACATTCTCAAGCAAAATCGTTTGGAGTTGATTCGGTAATCTTTTGTCATGCTTACGATAATATCGTACCGCTTCTTGAAAATCAGCATAGCGATTGTATCCCGTTAATGTTTCATATTTATCCCAAGTTTGTTTGGGTGAGAGATTTCTTATTTCAACACATCTCCCATATCCTACCAACCCTTTTTCAAGTGTATGAGGATGTCTTGCGCGCTTATCGATGAAGAAAAATAAATCACCCTCACCAAATCTCGCAAAACCTTTTAAACTGAAACGCCAAAAAGCCATCGTCTGGTTTCCTTTTAAACGATGGTAATCAATCATATTCGTATCTGTGTTATAAGCAATAGAACTCATTTTACATCTTCTTTCTGCCCTCAAAGGCTTTCATTAATGTTAAATCATCCGCATAATCCAAATGCCCACCAATGGGTAATCCGAATGCCAAACGCGTTATTTGTGCTTGGTTTTCAAATTTCTTGGAAATGTATAATGCGGTTGTTTCTCCTTCTACTGTTGCATTCAAACCCAATATAATTTCAGTATCAACCGATGCAATCCTGTTTTTTAAATTATCAATGTTCAGATCATCCGGCATAATACCCCTACGCGTTGAAATTAAGCCGCCTAAGACGTGATATACCCCACGGTATTGTCCAGTCTTCTCGATTGAAATAACTTCTTTAGAAGACGACACAACGCATATTTGATGAATGTTTCGAGTTTTATCCAGACAGATACCACACAGATCACCTTCAGCCAAATGATGACATTGAGAACACGTAGTTATTTTATCTTTAACATCTAATAAGGCCTGGGATGTTTCTTCAAACGCTGAATCATCCAAGTCCAACATATGTAAAGCATAACGTTCTGCTGTTTTTCTACCGACACCTGGCAATAACATATACTGTTCAATTAATTTTTCTAAACTGCTTGGATACATTATTATCACTCCTTAATTTCTATTTTATCTCCAAAGAGATTCAACAATCTTTCCTCTGTTTCATCTTTCTTTTCTTCAAAAGTTGTGATGAAATCATCATCATTAAAGGGATCCGGTAATTGTTTATTGGCACTTAAGTCTTTAAATAATTCAACCGCCACTGTAAAGTTGGCTGCTGTTGTCGCAAAAATTTGTTTTGGCTTCCCAAAAATGATTTCACTGAATGCGAGTAAACCGAATAAATTATTCTCATCCAACACTGAGCGTGCTTGAATTTGGTTCTTTGTCGCAACCACCACAAACGCATTGCCACTCAACACCAATTGTGAATTATTTAACAACTTGCTTTCCTTTGCCCATTTCGGATTGGAAAGATAACTCTTAATCTCCATATAACTTTGGGTATCTTTATGACGTGCTGTTTTATCTGCACTTACCATAAATTGTACAATCTCTTCCGTAGTAAGATCCAGTTTATTTCTTTGAACCACCACTTCCTCAGTTGGTTCTTGTGGTTTTACATCCATCAATGAAATTTGAGGTTCACGATCGGACTGCTTCTGTTCTATTTTTTCTATTGGTTCTGTTTCAACTATGGGTTCTACTATTTCATGGGTATCTACCTCTGGTGTGTCATCATTTATTTCAAATTGAGGTGTTTCATTAATACGTTCCGCTACTTCATCTTTCAAATCCAATTCCGGTACTTCTTGCTTCACCGCCACGACTGCTTCTTGTTTTTGAGTTAACTCATCAAAAGACATAACAGGTGCTTCTTTTTTAACCTTATCAACTTTATGATTACTTTGATTTTTATTGAATTTCTCAAACATTTCAATGAATGCAATCTCCAAATGGAGACTGGGTGTAGATGAGAATCGAATCTTTTCGTGATAATCCAATAGAATGTTGATGATTTCTAGACGTGTTTCCGTATTGAACATGTCATTTAAAGCCAAAATGAGAACTTCATCATTTTGATCAACGAAATCAAAGTTTTTCAAATTTTGATAAATCAAACTGTCTTTGACACTTTTTACCAGATCCATCACAAATCTTGGAACATCTACCGTCTTCTCCTGAATATCATGGTATAGCTTCAACATACGCGCAATATCGTTCTTATAGATACTTTCAAACAATGCTGCCTTCTCTTGAGGGAGGACCATTCCGTTTTGAGTATAGATTGAGTTTTTTAGTATATTTCCCTCATTAAGAATCATCGCTTGTTCAAGGATGGTTAAGGCATTTCTCAATCCACCCCCAGATAAGGATGCGATAACACGGCTTGCGCCATCTTCAATGGTTCTGTGTTCTTTATCTACAATGTATTCTAAGCGATCCGAAATGTCGTTTTCACTGATGCGAGAAAAATCGAATCTCTGACATCTTGATATAATGGTAGGTAATACCTTATGGATTTCCGTAGTTGCGAGAATAAACACCACATGAGATGGCGGTTCTTCTAATGTTTTCAAGAGCGCATTAAAAGCACCCATCGTTAACATATGTACCTCATCAATGATATACACTTTATATTTACCTACGATGGGAGTGAACTTAACACGTTCAATTAAGTTTCTGATTTCATCGACCCCATTATTACTTGCGGCATCGATTTCAACAATATCAGGATGTGTTCCCGTTTGTTCTTGGAGACAGTTATCACACGTTCCACAAATATACGTATTGGCATCTTCACAATTGATTGCTTTCGCCAAAAGTTTTGCCATGGTAGTTTTTCCAGTTCCCCTGGGACCTGTAAAAATATACGCATGGGATATCTTATTTAATTTAATTGCATTCTGTAATGATTTTACAATGTTTTTTTGGCCAATAACATCATCGAATGTATCGGGTCTATATTTTCTATATAATGATTGATAAGTCATGACTACCACCGCCTCTATTCATTATATCATGTGAACAACATATTTATTTATATTAATATGGTTTTTAAAGCACTTATGGTATGATTTAAAAGGTGAATAACATGAAAAAAACTAGAAAATTTAATATACTAACACTTATCGGAGCACTGCTCATTATTTCAGGCGGTTCTATTCTTATTGGTGACTATATTACCAAACAAAACCGTAATAAAGAAACTGAATCCTATAAACAACACTTCTTAGATGGATTGGATGGGATTGACGAAGTTGATCCAGATACTACCGTAGAAATCGATATCGATGTACACGGAATTTTAGAAATTGATCGTATTGATTTAAGTTTACCAGTAGCCAATGATGGAAACTTCGAGAACTTATACAGTGTACTTGTCGCTTATAACGAAGCACCCACACCACCCACTGAAGGCAATTACGCAATCGCTGGACATAATGGAGCCTGTGGCGATACCTGTGGTTTCAAAAACCTCAACCAAGTTGAATCTGGAGATCTTATCAGATACATTGATCGCGAGAATACTTATGTCTATGAGGTGTATGATAATATCATTGTAGATAAGTCAGATACTTGGATTTTAAACCCAAAGGACGATGAAACGACCTTAACCTTAATTACCTGTAGATATCCCTCTTGGACACATCCCGATCGATTAATCGTTCACGCTAAATTGATTGAAGTTGTTCCGAATGTATCCTAAATAAACAAAGTGTACGATTTTACCGTACACTTTTTTTCATCATCTTATGTTCAATATTCGCATCCATATACACTTCACCATATGATTTGTATCCACTGG
>DEQB01000083.1:0-2211 GCA_002359085.1 Erysipelothrix sp. UBA3377 | reverse complement strand
GGTATATCTTTCTGCGTAATCCAACAATTTTGTTCCAATTTTTTGATTGCGGTACGCTTGGTCCACAACGACCCTGCCCACTTTAACGATTTTGTCTTTTAGTATCAATCTGAGTCCCCCAACAACGCGGTTCTCTTGTATCGCAGCGATATGAAGCACATCTTCTCTATCTAATGAATCGTATGCGTCATACTCAATATCGGGATCAACATGTTGTTCATCCACGAATACAGTATAGCGTAGTGCTTTTAAAAGTTCAAAATCATGTTCATCTGTTACTCTTTTTATTTTTATATTTGATTTTCGTTTATGCTTAAAGAAAGTTTTTAATAATGTCTTACTTTCATCTTCCAGTATGTTTCCTTGAATTTCTATGTGGTGGTTTAGGGATTCTATTTCATTTAAATTCGTAATAGAACCAAATGCGCCACCTTTTTCATCATAGGCACCAAAGACGACTCTTTTAATCCTTGATTGAAGTATGGCACCTGCACACATAACACAAGGTTCAAGTGTCACATACAAGGTACAATCTTTAAGTTGCCAACTTCCCAGTTTATCATTCGCTATTTGAATTGCTTCAAGTTCAGCATGACCCAGGGTGTGTTGATTTGTTTCTCTTAAATTGTGAGCTTTCGCAATGACTTGTCCGTCATGAACAATCACAGCACCTACAGGGACTTCGTCTTTGTCCATAGCACATTTGGCCTCTTCTAAGGCAAGGTTCATATAGTACTTATCCATTTGTATCAGCTCCTATAAAAAAGACCACTACACACAATAGAGCTTAAGTAAGGCTGCTGTATTCCTACCCTGACCTGGTTATTAAGATAATGTTGTAGTGGCATGATTTATTATACATAAGTTTTACTTTCTTTGCAATGTTTCACGTGAAACATTATAATGAATTGAGAACATGAAGGAGGATACTATGATTAAAATATTTGCGACTGATATGGATGGTTCATTACTTGATACGGAATCAAGATTACCAGAAGATATAGAAGCACTCATAAATAGAATAACAGAACAAAACAAAGTATTTATAGCAGCCAGTGGCAGAACACTGACAAACTTGGAACATAAATTCAAAGATACCAAAGCTGATATTTCTTACATATCCGATAATGGCGCAGTGGTTAAACATAAGGGTCAATTACTCTATGTTAACAAACTTGATCCCCGTGATGTTACTGATACAATCAATGCCTTTAAGAAGGCCGTAGATTCAACAACCGTCGTGATTACACCTACGATGGCTTATATTGACAGTGAACATGAAGAACATCACAAGTTTTTGGTTGAATATTATACGCATCTAACATTGGTAGACAATCTATTGGATTATACAGAAGATGTTATTAAGATAACTGCAGTGAGTCCCCATCACAGTCACGATAACTTTGTAAACCATATTAATGGAAAGCTAAATGACAACGTCTATGCAGTTGAAGCAGGACACGTTTGGATTGATGTGATGAATATAGGTGTTAATAAGGGCGTTGCACTTCAATACCTCATGGACATCTTAGACGTCAAACATGATGAAGTCGCTTCTTTTGGAGATTATTATAACGACCTGGAGTTAATTCAAGTCCCAAAATATGGTTACGTTTTAGAAAATGCTCCAGATGATATCAAAGAATTGGCTTATGAAGTGATTGGATCGAACTCTGATAATTCAGTTTACTTAAAAATTGAAGCGCTTTTATCTATAGAAAATACCGACTGATGCCGGTATTTTTTTTATTTTGATAATTTTTCTTTAAAACCCATATAAGGTTGAAGTGCTTTAGGAATTAAAACTGAGCCATCTTCTTGAATGTTATTTTCTAAGAAAGCAATTAACATTCTGGGAGGTGCCACTACTGTGTTGTTTAGCGTATGAGCATACACTCTCTCACCATTTTCAGTATTCACACGTATCTTTAATCTTCTAGCCTGAGCATCCGTTAAGTTTGAACAACTTCCAACTTCAAAGAATTGTTTTTGACGTGGTGACCATGCTTCTACATCGACCCCTTTGTACTTCAAGTCAGCCAAGTCGCCTGAACATGACTCCAATACACGAACCGGTATATCCAGTGTTCTAAAGAAGTCCACTGAGTTTTCTACCAACTCTAAGAATAATTTTTCACTATCATTGGGATGACATACTACAACCATCTCTTGTTTTTCGAATTGGTGGATACGATATACACCACGTTCTTC
>DEQB01000023.1:16645-20143 GCA_002359085.1 Erysipelothrix sp. UBA3377 | reverse complement strand
ATCTTTCTTTGTGAGAGATAAATCCAAAGTGGGTATGATATTGAAAATAATCTAAGAATCAAATTACGTTCTCTGAGTGATGGTTTTAGATTTACATGAATGTGAAATCCCGTATCATGGGTTGAAGTTAAGCCCAAATCTTTTACGAGTTTGAAGAAAGCTTTAAAATCAATGTTTGCTTCTAAGTAGGATTTTGACATGGGTTGGAATATCACTTCGACGCCATTTCTTACGGAAAAGTCATCTAATATATGGGCATGTTGTTCATGCTTATTGAGAAGACTTAGCAATTCAAATCCAATATGATCGAAATCAATTTCTTGGTGATTATCAATAACGTTGAACTCAAATTCCAAACCATATAAACGTGTTTGTGAGGGCTCCTCATGTGGAGCATAAAATTCACGCCATTTATCGGGCTTATACAAGCGATTTGGCGAGCGAAGTTCTGCGGATTGTAATGAATAAATGTCAACCTTTTTACCGGTCATGGGATGATAGATGATATTTGTCATACTTTAATCGCCTCCTATAATGCCAACAAATATCATATCCACTTTACAATTATTATACCGTATTAGTATCTTCTTTTGCTAGGACGGGGACGGTGATTTCGGAAATTACTCATCTTTCGATAACGTCTTTTATTATAAGTACGAATTATCACAACCAGAATAACCAGTATTGCAGTGATGATCCCAATCCATTTTAAAGCCGTAAGCACAATATATTCTATATCTGTATCAATGTCAGTTTGAGCGACTATGGGGATGACACCTATAAGTTGATCCTCATAGTAGACTTCACTTTGACCCAAAACATCACCCTTCAAAATACCAGCTGTTAAAACAGTGCTATTTTCCAATTTATTTTTAACGGTAATGTTTTCTTGATTATAGCTTTTAGGTATTAAGGTATGGATCGTCTCTTCCAATTGATATTCATAATTTTTATATCGTTTTTGAATGTCAATTTCCTGAGAGAACAGGGCTTGATCAATTGTGACGTTATGGTATGTTTCAAACAGATAATTATAAACTTTCATCGCATCGGTTAGACCCGTGTGATTTTCAAAATCAACGGGAGCACCTGTTGAAATGAAGATGTATGCGGCATCCTCGTTTTTAGCGATACTGGACAGGGCGTGACCTGTTTTTGTGGTATAACCAGATTTTGCGCCCACAAAATAATTGAATTTACGGTCAATGGCACCTTGTAGGATTTGATTTTCATATTCATAGCGTACATCACTGACGGTGAAATCATAAGAAACGGTAGAATACAGTTCAAGAAATTTTTCATTTTCAAATGCGTACTTTAAAAGTTTTAAGGTGTCATTTAAGGTTGTATACTGTCCATCCGCATCCAAACCTGAAGCATTGACGAAATGAGAATCCTGCATCCCGATTTCATTGGCCAGTGCATTCATGTTACTGACGATGCCGTTTGGAGTTTGGGTAAGGTAGGTAGAAATTACACGTGTCGCGTCTGCACCAGAAGGCAGTAAAATACCATATAGGATATCAATAATACGATAGCTTTCGTTTGCTTTTAGATCCGCAATGGATGCTTGCCAAGACGTGCCATTGATAGACTCTGCGTCGGCAACAATCGTTTGTGTTAAATCTTGTCCCTCTAACATCTCAAGGGCTGTAATGGCGGTCAAGACTTTTTGGATAGAAGCAATTGTGAGTGGTTTGTCTTCATTTTTGGATGCTAAAACTTGATCCGTATCCACTGAATATAATATATAGTTTTCGCTTTGTAAGCCCAGTGTTTCCAATTCTGTATTTAAGTTGTTTGAGCTTGGAAAAACAAACAACGTTGATAATATAAATGTTAATAATAGTTTCATCGTGATACTCCTTCAATAGATGGATTATACCACAGTTCATGGTATGTTGACTGAAAAAGGGTGAAGTTCAATGATTTTTTTGTTACATGATTAACGTTTAAATAATTAAGAAAGTTAGATCTTATTAACGGTGATTAGATAAAGTCGTGTTATAATATAGAAAAGGTGAAGTAATGAAAAAAATATGGATTATTTTGATTATCACATTGTTGTTAGTGGGGTGTTCTCAAAGTACGGATGAAGGGAACACTATTTTAGCCAGGGGTCCTGTATCTACCGTTGAAGCATATGAGATGTTTTTGGAAGAATATGAAGATTGGTCCGTTAGAACCATGCTTTATATTACAAAAGATGAGAAATATCAAATTTATGGTTATGCGGATGATTTAGAAGTTGTGATTGATGTTTTTAAAGATGGCGGGAAGTTGGAAAGAATAGAAGTCCGTGATTTGATGGATATGAATGAATCTTCAGATGTGATGCTTCATGTGATTGAATTGATTGATCCGGTGGTTGAGAATGTTTTAAACATTCACAGTGAGAGTCATTTAATTAAATGGCAGGTTTCTGAATTGGATGAAATCTTTATACTGGATGTACATTTGAGTTCAAGTGATAGTGATGAAATGTCTTATAAATATGATTTATTAAAACAGGAACTGATCACCATCGATCAGTAAAAGGAGGTTACGATGGGATTTCCGAAAGGTTTTTTATGGGGTGGTGCTACGGCAGCCAACCAACTGGAAGGTGCGTATGATCGTGATGGCCGTGGTTTGGCCAATGTGGATGTCATTCCTCATGGTAAGGAACGGTATGCAGTTTTAGGTGGCAGTCGTGTCATGTTGGATTTTGAAGCGGGCTATCATTATCCTGCAAAAGAAGGGATTCGTTTTTACGATCACTATCAAGAAGACATTAAACTGTTTGCAAAGATGGGTTTTAAGACTTTTAGGATGTCCATCGCATGGACCCGTATTTTCCCAAAAGGGGATGAAACTGAACCCAATGAAGCGGGACTTCAATTTTATGAGGACGTTTTTAAAACGTTAAAGTCATATAATATTGAACCGCTTGTAACCATTACCCATTTTGATTTTCCAATTCATTTGATTCAAGAATACGGTGGATGGAAAAATCGTAAAGTAGTTGATTTTTATGAGAACCTTGTTAGAGTGCTTTTTACACGTTATAAAGGGCTTGTGAAATACTGGTTGACCTTCAATGAAATTAATATATTACTCCATGCGCCTTTTATGGGAGCTGGGGTTTTGATCGAACCAAATGAAAATAGAGATCAAATCTTATACCAATCAGCACACCATGAACTGATAGCGAGTGCGATTGCGACAAAGATTGCGCATGAAATAGATCCCAACAATATGGTTGGGTGTATGTTGGCGGCGGGTCAATTTTACCCCAATACACCCGATCCAAAAGATGTTAAGAAGGCAATGGATGATAACCGTTCAAATTATTTCTTTATTGACGTTCAATCTCGGGGTGCCTACCCGCAATATGCATTGAAGATGTTTGAACAAATGGGCATTGAAATTGAAATGCAACCGGGTGATTTAGAACTGCTCAAAGAAAATACTGTGGATTTTATATCCTTCTCTTATTATGCATCCAGGGTATCGAGC
>DEQB01000023.1:8384-16567 GCA_002359085.1 Erysipelothrix sp. UBA3377 | reverse complement strand
TACTTAAAAGCAAGTGAGTGGGGATGGCAAATTGATCCCTTGGGTTTTAGAATTACCATGAATGAACTGTATGATCGCTACCAAAAACCTCTATTCGTAGTAGAAAATGGTTTGGGTGCCAATGATGTATTGGACAAGGATGGTAAGATTACTGATGATTATCGTATTGACTATCTCCGTCAACACATACAAGCCATGAAGGATGCGATTGTGCTTGATGGTGTGGATGTCTTGGGTTATACCTCATGGGGTCCCATTGATCTTGTGAGTGCCAGTACCGGTGAAATGAGTAAGCGTTATGGTTTTATTTATGTGGACCGTCAAGACGATGGTACAGGTACTTATGTGCGTATACCCAAAAAATCATTTTACTGGTATCAAAAAGTGATTGAAACCAATGGTGAAAATTTAGAATAATATAGAAGACCCAATTTAGTTTTTCGCTGAGTTGGGTTTTCTTTTCCTAGTTGTTGCTACAAACTTAGCAAAGTTAAAGAAAAATAATATATATTTATGATATATTATAAATGAAGGAGGGTTGATATGCGTAAAAAGAAGCCCATGACAGATATAGAATCTGAAGTCTATCATGTAATTCTTTCAAATCCAATGCTATCTCAAATTGAGATTGCCCATCAGTTAAATATGAGTCGAACTGCAGTGTCTGTTCATATCTCGAATTTAACCAAGAAAGGGTATATCCTTGGTAGGAGTTATGTAATTGGGGAATATGAACATGCGGTGGTTATTGGCGCCGCCATGATCGACTTATATGGAAAGAGTTTTGATCCTTTAATTCCTGAAGATTCAAATCCAGGAAGGATCAGCATTCATCCAGGTGGTGTATCCAGAAATATCTCGGAGAATTTGGCACGACTGGGGATTAAGACTTCCTTAATTACCAGCTTGGCTCAAGATCCATTCTCGGAGATTATTCGAAGAAATTGTTTGGAAGTGGGTGTGAATTTATCCCATGCTTATGAAAACAAAGAGGATCCATCTACTATGTATGTTGCCATCTTGGACAAAGATGGTGAAATGAAGCTGGCACTTTCAGATACAACGGGACTGGATAATATGCCCCAAGCACATCTTGAGAGTAAAGATTCCGTATTGGAACATGCGGACATCTTGGTCATAGATGCATCCTTACCCAGACATTTGGTTGCGTATTTGGTGAATAAATATCCGGAACAAAAGATCATTTTAGATCCCGTCTCAATTGGGAAAGTATCTCATTTGAAAGATCTTGTTGGGAAATTCCACACCATTAAATGTAATCGTATGGAAGCAGCTTATTTGGCAGAAATGGAAATCAACGACAAAGAGGATGTTAAAAAAGCAGCATCAATCCTTTTGGACAAAGGCATTGCGCAGGTATTCATCACTTTGGGACAAAAGGGTGTCTATTATGCCTCGCATAAAGAAAGTGGCTTTGCTGAAAGTAAGGCCAAGCGTATCGTTAATGTAACAGGTGCAGGAGATGCATTCACTGCAGGTATTGTTTATGGAATGTTGAGTAATTACAGTATGTCAGATATTGCAGACTTTGCGTCCAGAGTATCCGCCTTCTCACTTGAAAGCATGTTAACCGTTAATCCAGAATTGAATATAGAAAAAGTAAAGAACTTTACATAGAAGGAGCAATATATATGAAATCATTAATTAGAATTAACCCAGAAGTACAAGAGGCACTCGATAACAACAAACCTGTGGTAGCGTTGGAATCAACCATTATCTCTCATGGATTTAATTATCCAGAAAACTTAAAAATGGCACTTGAGTGTGACCGTATCATTCGTGAACAAGGTGCTGTACCAGCAACCATCGGTATTATGGATGGTGAAATCGTAATTGGTTTAACCAATGAAGAAATTGAACTCTTCGCAACAACACCAGATATGCCAAAATGTTCAAGACGTGATGTTCCAGTTATTATGTCATTGAAAAAAAGTGGTGCAACCACAGTAGCAACAACCATGATGTTTGCGGAAATGGTAGGCATTAAAGTATTCGCAACTGGTGGTATCGGTGGTGTTCACTTTGATGGAGAAAATACCATGGATATCTCAGCGGACTTAGAAGAACTTGCACAGACCAATGTGGCTGTTATTTGTTCAGGAGCTAAATCAATCTTAGATATTCCAAGAACTTTAGAATACCTAGAAACAAAAGGTGTACCTGTGGTGGGTTATCAAACAGATGCATTCCCAGATTTCTATACTCGTGACAGTGGTAAAAAAGTTACCCATAACTTTGAAGATCTCAAAGACTTGGCACAAATGGTACAAACCAAAGATGCATTGGAAATCAATTCAGGAATCGTTATCGCAAACCCAATTCCACAAGAAGATGCATTGGATACAACATTCATCCGTGCTTTAATTAAAGAAGCAGTTGAAACTGCTGCTGCACAAGGTATTGAAGGGAATAAAGTTACCCCATTCATCCTTAGCATGTTGCATGAGCGTTCAGAAGGTAAATCAGTGGATGCGAATAAAGCATTGGTCTTCAACAACTCAAAAGTTGCAGCCCAACTTGCAGTTGCGATCAGTAATCTGTAATTACATATAACTCTCACTTCGGTGGGAGTTGTTTTGTGTCTTCCTTTAATTTTCTTTAAAAAGTCGTTATATTATGTATAAGCAACCACCGGTTGACAAATTGAAATGCTAACTTTATAGAATGCAACGGTGTATAGAACTATACTTTAAGTATAAAAGGAGGGTTCATATGATACTCGCAGATAAAATTATAAGTTTAAGAAAAAGAAATGGTTGGACACAGGAAGCCTTGGCAGAAAAGTTAAATGTTTCCAGACAAGCCGTCTCAAAATGGGAGGGTGCACAATCGATGCCAGACATGGAAAAGATTCTACAAATGAGTCGCTTGTTTGAAGTCAGTGTTGATTACTTAATGAAAGAAGAGCTTGTGGAAAGTGACTATGTCGAAGATACGTATTCATCCGTTAAAAAGGTTTCTTTAGAATTGGCGAATGCATTCATTAAGGATTCCATTTGGCAAGCCAAAAGAATCGCAATTGCGGTGGGCTTGTTCATTATTTCGCCTGTGGTATTGATTGGCTTCTCATTATTAGATGAAGCAGGAAAACTATCAATTACAGAACAACAATACGGTATTTTGGGTTTGGTCTTTTTGATTCTGATGGTCGTTGTGGGGGTTGCGATATTAATCTATACCAATGCTACCATGTCTCAATATGACTTTATAGAAGAAAGTATTTTTGATATTGAATTTGGGGTTGAGGGGATGGTTGAAGATGCAAAGAGACGATACAGACCCACCCATACGTTGGGTTTGGTTGTGGGGGTATCTCTGCTGATTCTATCTAGCTTACCCGTTTTATTGTCAGATGTATTTGAAATCTTTGAAGTGATCGGGGTCCCCATCTTATTAATCATGGTTGCGCTGGGTGTTCATACTTTGATTCGTGTGTCTGTAGTATGGTCATCGTTTGAAAAATTAATGCAAGAAGGTGAATACAATCCACGCACTAAACAAGACAGTGAAATTATGGGCGTTGTGGCCTCTATATATTGGCCCACTGTGGTCGCCATTTATCTCTTATGGAGTTTCTTAAGAAATGATTGGGGTATCTCATGGATTATTTTCCCTGTTGCTGGGGCTTTATTTGGAAGTATTGCAGCCTTTGTAAATTATAAGAATCGATAAAAAAAAGAACTGGGATTTCAATTAAGAAATTTCAGTTCTTTTAACCAGCGAATAACATCGCCAATATATTCATTATAAAGTTAATAATGTAATATCCAAACATCATTCTAAATAAAAATGATAATGGATTGAAGACACGACGTCTCGGTTGTTGTTGATAGTACTGTTGACGTTGTTGTTGTTGACCATAGAATTGACGCATGAATTCTTCAAAGAACTCATCGGCTGAAGTATAGGTTTGTCGACCATAATATTGTTGACCACCTTGGTTTTGATACGGGTTAGAACCCATGGTATCGTATTGTTGACGTTTGGCAGGGTCTCCCAAGACATCATACGCTTGGTTGACCTTTTTCATCATGGCTTCAGCATTGTCCGATTTATTAATATCGGGATGATACATCTTTGATTTTTGGCGATAGGCCTTTTTTATTTCATCTTGGGTGGCATCTTTTGAAGTGCCAAGTATTTCATAATAATTCTGCATCAGAGATGCCTCCTTTTCTATGTACGGGCGTCAAATTTAGTATGACAGACAGGGCATGAGACAACGATGTCTTTTTTACCTCTGGGTAATCTTAATTGTTTGTTGCACTGTGGACAACGCACGTATTTATATTTTGGAAAATCCTTAATACGTTTAAACAATCTTTTAAATTTCTTAGACGTATTATTTTTAAAGTTTGCGTAGATACGATTCTCATTATAACGTTTCGGAAACTTCTTTGAGAAGATTCTAAAGTAACTCAAAATCAGAATCACAACCGCAATCCAATACAGTATTGTATTTTTTGCGAATAAGTTAATCACAAAAAGTGCCAATGCGATAAAGGACATATCACGGCTTAATATATCGGGGCCATAACGTCCTTCCATCAATTTCATAAACATAGCTTGTAGTTTTTTCATCAAATCACCTTTTTCTATTATAACACAGTTTGGGTTGTTTCTATATTTTGGTTCCATTTAACATATTTACACAATTTTATTGAAAAAGTTTCAAAAGAAAAACCAAACAGTTTGATGTGTTTGGTCTATTTTAGGTTTTCAATCTTGTATTGATCCAAGGTGATGTTTGTTTTATTTAAGTATGAAGCCAGTGTTTCATCCACAAATCTTAAGTGATAGGGACGATGTGTTACACCGGTACTGTTTTCAGTATCTTCTGGATATCTGAAGATAAACCCAAAGCGATGCGCATTTTCTTGAAGCCACTTTAAAGCTTCTGGTTGTTGGTCTAAATCTAAGTCTATGGCCAATCCCGTTTGGTATTCAGAGAATCCCGGTTTTTGGTAGATCTCAGGATTTGACTGATACAACGTATCTAGCGCTTCATAATTGAGATACCCTTGATTCACTTTCAAGGATACACTGTGTGCTTCATCAAGTGCATTCACCATTTTCTCAAAAGCTATTGCTGCTTGAGTCTGTAGGTGGATGGGTTCTTTTTCGCTGGATATGATTTCAGTCAGTTCAGGTTGGTAATCCATTGGAAGATAACGTCCTGGATTGACCCAGATTTCCAGGGAATTGAGTTCCTGTTGGGCAATTTCAACGGGTTGTACCTTAATTTTCAAGGTAGCACTGCTCTGATTGCCACTTAAATCTTGTGCAACGATTTCATAATCATAAATACCGGGTATGATACTCACAAAATCAAGGCTGGGTGCTTTTAATTCATAATCATACGCACCGTAACGGTAGTCATAGATTTGAATATCCAAAGCATTCACCAATGTCTCGCCACCACCCAAAGTAATTTCATCTTGGACTTCAATGATGGGTGCGATCGTATCGATGGCTGAAATCTCAAAAGTAATGGATTCACCTTGATAGAATGTTTTCTTTTGAACCACTCTGAGAACCGTATCATTTTCTAATGCGAAGGGTTCATCAATATCTACTTTTTTAAACCCAAAGTTATTTTGAATGTAGAGTTCAGAATCTTGCGTTAAAAAAGTTTCTAATATTTCACTGGGAACGTAATGTTCATAGCGTTCAAGTTCGATTTGAACATCAGATTCACTGACATTTATTTTTGGAATTGTGATGTAGACTAAAAAGACAACGAGTCCAATCAGTCCGAGTTTCAACACAAATTTGAAAGTTTTATGCATTTTATCGACTCCTTAAGCCTCTATCTATTATACACAAAGAATTCAAATTTGTATGTCGTTCACATAATTTAATAAATTAAGGAATGAAGGTCAAGATATCGTTTGTTAAGTCATTCATGATGATCGTTTCTTGAGTATGGTTTTGAAGCGAAGTATGGATGTCTTTAATATCTTCTGGAAGGTTATCTACCTTATAAACGTTAAGCCCAACACCCACTACGATGGCTTCATAGTGTTTCGAGGTGTTGTCGAGTGTTGTTTCCGTTAAAATACCACACACTTTCTTACCATCAATATAGAGATCGTTGGGTAGGACGACTTGGCATTGAATACCCGTATGTTTCTTGATTACTGTTTGAATGTGATGGGCCATTTTTAAAGTAAGGGTATGGACCTTTTCAAAGGGAATCGCATCATAAAAAACCATACTGATATACAGACCCTTTCCTTTGGGTGAATAAAATGACTTACCGTGTGTGCCTTTACCTTTGGTTTGTTCTGTTGCGATAACCGCAAAGTTTTCGTGATGCGTCTGGATTAACGATTTCGCATACGTATTGGTGGATTCGCATGTTTCAAGTCTGATAATGTGTTTCATTTAAAAACCGTTTAAGGCCACAAATTCTTTTTTAAAGTTCTCAAAGTCAATCAAATCTTTAAAATTATCTTGCGTAATTTGATTTAAAAGCGCTGTGGTTTCTTTTTGAACATCCGCATCCATTTCGTATTGATCCAAGGGAATGTGTGCTTCATTAAAATCGTCATTGAAGATATAGTCCTTAAACAAACGATACTTGTGTTCCACAATACTTTCATGCACATTTTTTTCTTTCATCACCTTAAATAAAGCACTCGCATACAGGGCCATGGTTGGAATGAAGATGGAAGCTTTTGTGATGACGGCTTTTGAAGCACTGACATAGGCTTTACCATTGAGGTCTTTTAATAAAAGCTTGATCGCTTCATTTTTCGTTTCTAAATCACGCTTAGCCAGGCCAATGGTCCCATTCTTATAGATGTCGTGTGTTAATTCAGGGCCATGATACGTATACGTCACGACCTTCACATTTTCATTGAGGGCATCAGCGTCTTTGAGTGTTTGAATCCATAAGAGATAATCTTCCCCACCCATCACTTTGATGGTTTGAGTAATCTCTTCTTTTGTAGCAGCATCTAAGGTTTCTTCTTTGAGTGTTTCCTTGGCGATATCCACATTGATACCTGTGTAACCTTTTCCAATGGGTCGTAAGGCGGATACATATTTTTCTTGTGAATCGGGATCAATACGGATACCACTGGCCAAAGAGTAAACAATCAAATCTAGTTTTTCTCCATTGAGGGCCTTGATGACCTCTTGTTTCATTTCATGGGAAAAAGCATCGCCCATTAAATCAATGGTATGGGGATATTTCTTTAACATGGCTTGGTTTTGGTAATAACCAGGGGAACCTTCACGTTTGCCTTTGGGTTCTCTTTCAAAGCTTACATTGATTATGTTCGCATTTGTTTTCTCATTCAATACGATGCGTGTTGAAAGTCCATATCCTGAACTGCCCCCAATGACTAATACTCTCAGGGGTTTTTGGGTGAGTGTTTCTTTATTTTTAATATCTTGAATTTGATTTTCGACATTTTGGTGACACCCTTTGGGGTTTACGTTGATAATAATGTTGTCTTTAATACGTGCTATATTTTTCATAGATTTCTCCTTCTTGTCTTGATTTAATAATTATAGTATGATTTACTTTGAATATCAAACTAAATCTACTGGAGGCAATAACATGCAAACAAATACATTAAAAAAATTAATCAAAATACTGGAAGATTCTAGCTTAGAATCTTTAAAATATAAAGACGAAAAGATTGAAGTAGAACTTAAAAAACCAAGTGGCCATGTGGTCTATGAAGCACCCATTCAAAAAGAAATGGTGAGTCAAAAGGCTGATAAGATTAAAACCATTGATGCGCCTTTGGTGGGTGTGTTCTATTCTAAGAGTAGTCCAGATGGTCCTGCTTTTGTGAGTGAGGGTCAAAGTTTTAAAAAGGGTGATGTCTTGTGTATTTTAGAAGCCATGAAAGTTATGAATGAAATCAAAGCCACTGAAGATGGGGTTATCAAACGTGTGTTAATTGAAGATGGGGAGGCGGTAAGTTTTGAGACACCGCTTTTTGAAATCTTATGATTCAACGGGTTCTTATAGCGAATCGTGGCGAAATTGCGGTTCGTATTATCAGGGCATGTCGTGAGTTAAACTTAAGTACAGTGGCAGTTTACTCAAATAAGGACAAAGATTCCTTACATGTGATGTTGGCGGATGAAGCCGTTTGTATTGGTGATCATCGATTGGAAAATTCTTATTTAAATCAAAATGC
>DEQB01000023.1:5911-8332 GCA_002359085.1 Erysipelothrix sp. UBA3377 | reverse complement strand
TTTTTAAGTGAAAATGAAGATTTTGCACGGGCTTGTGAAGCGGTTGGCATTGAGTTTATTGGTCCCAAATCGGAAACGATTGCTTTAATGGGAAACAAACAACGCGCAAGAGAAACCATGATTCAAGCGGGTGTACCGACGGTACCAGGTTCAAAGGGTTTGATAGATAATGAACAAGAAGCCATAGAGGTGGCATCTGTTATTGGGTATCCCGTTCTTATCAAAGCTTCATTGGGCGGTGGGGGTAAAGGGATGCGTGTTGCGTATCATGAATCTGAACTTGCACTTGCGTTTCAACAAGCGACCATGGAAGCGAGCCATGCTTTTGGGAGTGGGGATGTTTACTTGGAAAAGTTTGTGGAAAAACCGCGTCACATTGAGGTTCAAATCTTGGGTGATAAGTTTGGGAACGTGGTGCATCTTTTTGAAAGGGAGTGTTCCGTTCAAAGAAACAATCAAAAGATGATTGAGGAAGCACCGGTAAAGAATTTGAGTGAAAGTACGCGATTGAAGTTATATGATGCAGCTTTAAAAGCAGCTTCCTATATTCAGTATGAATCACTGGGTACCCTTGAATTTATTATGGATAAGGACGAGAATTTTTATTTTATTGAGATGAATACGCGGCTTCAAGTGGAACATCCCATTACGGAAATGATTACCGGTATTGATCTGGTGAAGCAACAATTGCTTGTGGCTTCTTATAAACGATTGCAGTTTAATCAAAACGATATTCAAAAACAAGGTCATGCAATTGAGATGCGCATTACTTCAGAAAATCCCTATGAAAACTTTTTGCCCAACAGTGGGGTAATTACGGGTTTACATTTTCCTGGAGGTTATGGGGTACGGGTTGACAGTTTCATTTACTCTGGTTATGAAATTTTACCTTTCTATGATTCCATGATCGCTAAAATTATTGTTTATGATAAAACACGGGATGAGGCTTTAGAGAAAGCCATTCGTTGTTTGGAGGAAGTGGATATTGAAGGGGTTTTAACCAATGTAGAGTTTTTGTTGGAAGTGCTCTTACATGAAGACTTCTTGGATTTGGAGTATGATACATCGCTTGTTTCAACCATTTTAGAGAAAAGGTGAGTTTTATGTTAGAAAAAATAAAAGATAAAAAACAAAAAGTAAATCGTTTACGAAGTGTTGAAGAAATCTTTGATCATGAGATAGAGGTGCCTGAAGGGATGTTTGAGAAATGTCCTGAATGTCATGCGACTTTAAAGACATCTGATTTACAAAAAAATGGTCGGGTTTGTATGGCATGTGATTATCATATGCGTTTACACATTGCGCAACGTGCGCGTTTAATCTTTGATGCGTTTAATGTATTCAATCACATCATCTTATCGAAAGACCCTTTGGGTTTTCCAGGTTATCAAGATAAGTTGCGTACCCTCCAAAATAATTTGGGAGTATATGATGCGGTTGTGTGTGCAGAGGCAATGATTAAACATCAATCGGTGATTGCGGTTATCATGGATCCAGATTTTATGATGGGTTCAATGGGGAGTGTTGTGGGTGAAAAGATAACCCGTTCTTTTGAACGTGCTTTGAAACAAAACAAACCACTGATCCTATTCAGTGCATCTGGGGGTGCACGTATGCAAGAGGGTATGGTTAGTTTATTACAAATGGCGAAAACAAGTGCAGCCGTTAAGCAGTTTAGTGATGCGGGTGGCTTGTATATATCTGTGTTAACAGATCCTACAACAGGTGGTGTCACTGCTTCTTTTGCGAGTCTGGGTGATATCATCTTGGCTGAACCCAAAGCATTGATTGGCTTTGCGGGTAAGCGGGTGATCGAACAAACCATTAATGAAAAGTTACCTGAAGGATTTCAAAGTGCTGAATTTCAACTGGATAAAGGGTTTGTGGATGCGATTGTGCACCGTCATGATTTAAAAGAAACCCTCTCACGTATCTTAACCATGCATGGGGTGACGTCATGAAAGAAACACTAAAGAATTTAGAAATACAGATTGAAACATTGAAAGCTCAAAATATTGATACCACTGATTTAGAAATGTCGTATGAGAAATTGAGTGAACATGTAAAGAAAAACATGAGTACATGGGATCGTGTGATGATTGCGCGTGATCCCAATCGACCCAATGGGGAAGATTACATCGAACACTTACTCAATGACTTCATTGAATTTCATGGTGATCGTAAGTTTGGGGATGATGGTGCGATTATGGGTGGGGTCGGGATGTTGTATCACATGCCCATTACTGTGATTGCGATTGTGAAGGGTAAAAGTACGGAAGAAAATATTAAGCGTAACTTTGGGATGGTACATCCTGAAGGGTATCGTAAAGCGTTGCGATTGATGAAGCAAGCTGAAAAATTCAACCGGCCTATCTTAACGCTCATAGATACACCAGGTGCTTATCCCGGTCTTGAGGCTGA
>DEQB01000023.1:5136-5787 GCA_002359085.1 Erysipelothrix sp. UBA3377 | reverse complement strand
ACGGATGAAATTTGGATGATGGAACATGCGATTTATTCAATCCTGTCTCCTGAAGGTTTCGCATCCATTCTCTACAAAGATGCGTCAAAGGCCAAAGACATTGTGGATATCATGAAGATTACGAGTCATGATTTAAAGGCCTTGGGCATTGTGGATGATATTATCGAAGAAAATGACCAAACGATGCGTCATTTAAAACGAAAGATCTATAAAACTTTTAATGAGATGAAGAAAATTAAGACACATAAATTGTTAAACAAACGGTATGAGAAATACCGTAACATCGGGGAGGTGGACCATGTCGGCCGCGATCATTAGTACAGGAAGTTATCGGGCTTTGCGTAAAGTCACGAATTATGATTTAGAGAATATTATGGATACATCGCATGCCTGGATTGAACAAAGAACGGGGATTGTATCCCGTTTCTATGAGGATGATTCAAACTTGCATATGGCGTATCATGCATCCATCAATGCATTGAAAGATATCGACTTAGAGAGTATTGATGGGATTATCGTTGGAACCTATACCCCTGATAACTTGATTCCCGGTGTGGCAGCTTCTTTGAGACACAAACTGGGTATTACGCGTAATGTATATGCCTTTGATGTGAATGCGGCATGTAGTGGGTTTATCTTTGCGCTTCATAC
>DEQB01000023.1:0-5073 GCA_002359085.1 Erysipelothrix sp. UBA3377 | reverse complement strand
GATCGTGCTACCAGTATTTTATTTGGAGATGGTGCCGGTGCGGTTGTGCTTGAAGCCAGTGATGTGGGTATTATTGATTCATTCATTCATAATGAGAGTGATGTTTCAAACTCACTGAGTGCAGTGAGTATGAGTGACTTCAATCACCCGTATCATGCACGTGAAGCACGTCATCCTTACTTCCAAATGGAAGGCAGGGCGGTATTTAAGTTTGCGGTAAAGGCTTTGAAAGACAGTGTCTTAAAACTGGTTCGTGATAATAACCTTGATCTATCGGATGTTGATTATATCGTATCGCATCAAGCGAATTTAAGAATTTTGGAAATGGCTTCAAAAAGTTTAAAAATTCCCATGGACAAGTTCTTAGTAAATGTGGATGTAGTGGGTAATACTTCTTCGGGAAGTGTGCCGTTATTATTGGATGAAGAAAATCAAAAAGAAACTTTTAAAAAAGGAATGAAAATTATCATGGTCGCATTCGGGGGTGGTCTCACTTATGGGGCAACTTTGGTGGAATGGACTTGACATTTATTTTAAATCTTTATATAGTTTGATAGTCAAAGTATTGACAGGAGGTAATGAACATGAAAGATAAAGTAAAAAATATAGTAGCTGAAATTTTAGATATCGAGAGTGCAGACATTAAAGAGGATGCGTTGATCCTTGACGATTTGGGTGCTGATTCAATAGCGGTCATGGAGATTGTGATGGAATTGGAAGAAGTATTGGAAGTTGAAGTTCCTACGGATGATATCCTACAACTTAAAACCGTGAATGACATTGTCGCTTATATTGAGAACAATGCCTAAACTGGGATTTGTATTTGCTGGCCAAGGTCAGCAATTTTCTTATATGGGTCGGGATTTGGTTGAAATGTATCCACTTGCGAAAGAGAAGTATGAACGTGCTTCCAATCTCTTAGGTAGGGATGTTTTAAACATGGATTTAAATACAGCTCAATCCATTCAAATTGGTTTGTTTGTTTTGGCCTGTGTTCTGGATGATTTATTAAAGGAAAGCGACATCCATCCAGATGTGGTGTGTGGCTTAAGTTTGGGTGAATATGGTGCCTTATATAGTAGTGGTGTCATTTCTTTTGAAGAGGGTCTTAAAATCATTTCTAAAAGAAGTCAGTTGATGCAAGATGCATTTGAACCCAATACCACAAAGATGGCCGCATGTATCCGTACGGATAGAGAAACCATTGAAGCTTTAATAAGTGACTTTGAGGTTGAAATATGTAATGTGAATACACCCACTCAAATTGTGATTGGTGGAAAAAGTGATGCTGTGGATAAGGCCATTGGATATTTAAAGGAGCATAAGATACGTGCCATTCCCTTAAATGTACCCACCGTATCTCATATGTCTTTATTAAAAAATGAGACGGATGTGTTAAGGGACTACTTGTTTAATTTTAACTTTAATAAACCCAATATTGGTTTTATCAATAATATTGAAGCGAAACTTCAGGAAGATCACTTTGAGGATTCTCTTTCGCGTCAAATTTCTGAAACCACAGAACTTTATGAATCCATTCGATTGATGATTGAAATGGGTGTTAAATCTATGATAGAAGTGGGACCCAAAGGGGCAATTTCTAAATTTGTGAAAGAGATTGATCCCAGTGTCACAATCTATAATGTGTATGATGTGGACACGTTAAAGGAGATACAACATGGATAAAAAAATAGCGGTGGTAACAGGCGCAACCAAAGGTATTGGTTTGAGTATTGCCCAAAGACTTTCAAATGATGGATATTTTGTGTTGGGTACGTATGTGTCTGATTATAGTGAAGCAGTCCTTGCATGCATTGAAACCGATAATTTTAAGTTATTTCAAGTAGATGCCAGTGATTTTGAGGCATGTCAAACTTTCTCAAAAACAGTTAAAAAAACCTTTGGGAGTATTTCCGTATTAATCAACAATGCGGGAATTGTGAGGGATGGCTTATTGATGTCCATGAAAGAAAGTGACTTTGATGATGTGATCAATGTGAACTTAAAAGGGGCATTCAATATGACGCAAAGTTTCTCCAGACAATTGCTTAGAAGTAAGGGCGGTAGTATTGTGAATATTGCGTCAGTAATTGGTGTAATGGGCAATGCGGGTCAAGCGAATTATGCGGCATCCAAAGCGGGATTGATTGGATTTTCTAAGAGTCTTGCGAAGGAATTTGGATCGCGTGATGTGCGTGTGAATGTGGTCGCACCTGGATTTATTGAAACGGAAATGACAAAAGACTTGGATATCCATGATATCTTAAAAAACATTCCCCTACAAAAATTGGGTCAAGTGGAAGATATTGCGGATGCGGTAAGTTTCTTGGTGAATTCTAAATACATTACAGGCCAAATTATCAGTGTCTGTGGTGGAATGTCTATGTGAGGTGAGAGATATGAAACAAAGAGTAGTCGTAACGGGTTTGGGAATTGTCAGTCCACTGGGAAATGATGTGGACGGTGCGTATCAAAACGCAATTGCAGGTCAAAACTGTGTTGAAGCAATCACCAGTTTTGATACTACGGATTTAAAAGTGAAAATTGCAGCGCAAGTTAAAGATTTTGATGCTTCAAAGTACTTGAGTAAAAGAGAAATTAGAAGACAAGATCTTTATTCACAGTATGCAGTATACGCCAGTATGGAAGCTTATCATGACGCAAATCTAGAAGGCAACGTGGATCCTGAAAGGATGGGCGTTATCATGGGTACGGGAATGGGGGGTATGCAGACGTTTGCGAAAGATTTGAATAAAGCCTTTGAGGGTGGTTATTCAAAGATACCGCCGATGTTTATTCCGATGATTATCCCCAATATGGCCAGTGGTAATGTTTCCATTGCGCTCAATGCCCAAAATCATACAACCGCCATCACCACAGCATGTGCTGCAGGTACCCATGCCATTGGAGATGGATTCAGACATATCAAACATGGCTATGCGGATGTGATGATTTGTGGGGGAACAGAAGCAGGCGTTAACCCTTATACTTTAGCTGGATTTAATGCGATTTCTGCTTTAACGACACAATCAGATGTCAATCAAGCATCCAGGCCTTTTGACTTAAATCGTGATGGTTTTGTGTTGGGTGAAGGTGCCGGTGTATTGGTTTTGGAATCACTGGAACATGCCTTAAATCGTAACGCTAAAATTTATGCGGAAGTCATTGGTTATGGTTCAACCAGCGATGCCTATCATATTACAGCACCCTCTGGTGTGGGCGCCATTAAAGCCATGGAACAAGCACTTGATGATGCGAATATTTCTTATACGGAAGTGGATTATATCAATGCTCATGGGACCAGTACGCCTTTGAATGATAAGTTTGAAACACAAGCCATTAAAACAGTCTTTAAAGACCATGCACAAACTGTGAAGGTCTCTTCCACCAAGTCCATGCATGGGCATGCTTTAGGAGGCACAGGGGGTATTGAAGCCGTTTTAAGTATTAAGGCTTTGGAAAAAGGGATCATTCCACCTACCATTAATTATGTTACACCTGATCCTGAATGTGACTTGGATATGGTTCCCAATCATGCACAAGAAACCAATCCTCAAATTGCGATGAGTAACTCATTGGGATTTGGGGGACATAATGCCATTGTCCTCTTTAGAAAAGGGGTGAAATGATATGTTAAACAGTGAAGATATTCAAAAAATAATTCCCCATCGGTATCCGTTTTTATTGGTGGATCGTGTCTTAGAAATGGACGAAACCAGTATCAAAGCATTGAAACAAGTTTCTGCCAATGAGATGCACTTTATGGGACATTTCCCAGAAAAACCGGTGATGCCAGGCGTTTTAATTATGGAATCTTTGGCCCAAGCAGGTGCCATTGTCTTGTTGAGTAAAGATGAATTCAAAGGTAAGATTTCTTATTTTGCCGGTATGGATAAAGTAAAGTTTAAAAACCAAGTTTTACCAGGTGACACCTTAATCCTTGAGGTATCTTTAGATAAAATTAAGGGCCCTGTAGGTATTGCGAGTGCCATCGCTTATGTGGATGGAAAGGAGTGTGCGCGTGGAACACTTAAATTTGCAGTTGGGGACTGATTTGGTCTACATGCCAAGACTCTTGAAATATTTGGACAATCAATCTTTTTTAAAGAAAATTTTAACCCCCAATGAGTTAGAGATATACCAATCATTGAAGCATGAAAAAAGAAAGCTTGAATTTCTTTGTGGGCGATATGCCTGTAAAGAAGCGTACGCGAAATCAATCGGTACAGGCATTGGTGATGTAGATTTCTTAGATTTTGAAGTACTAAAAGATGAGAAGGGGAAGCCCATATCCAATAAGGGAATGGTTTCGATTTCTCATGATGAAGATTATGCGATTGCGGTGGTGATACTCTATGAATAAATTCCATATGTTGGTGACGTATTGTCTCTTGCCTTTTTATTGGCTGCGTTCTCAGTTTTTAAGACGCTTTGGATCACAAAGTAAAATCAATAAAGAATTGAAAATGTATCCCCGTCATTACCTTGGTTTCAGAGGAATTAAGATTGTCCAACATGGGCATCAACCGGATCCAAAAGTAACGTGTATATATGTATCCAACCACCAATCCATGAACGATATCTTTATTGCTTTGGGAAGTGTGAACCGACCGTTTCGTTTTATTGCGAAAAAAGAGTTGTTTGAGAATTTCATAACGGGAACTTTTATGAAACTCAGTCAGTCTTATCCACTGGATCGTGATGATGCACGTAAGAGTTTGTTGATTCTGAAACAGGTTGTTGCTGATTTAAAAGAAGGACACAGTGCTTTTGCGTTTCCAGAAGGTACCAGATCTCATCAAAAAGATATGTTGCCCTTTAAGGATGGGATGTTTTCAATGTTAAAGAAAGCTAAGGTACCCATTGTGCCGCTATATATTAAAGAAAGCTTTAATGAAAAACAAAAAGATTTCCATGTGTATTATGGTGAACCGGTGATGCCATCAACCTACAATGCAATGAAGGGTCCTGCTTTGAGTGAATATATGTTTGAAACCATGAATGCGTTAAAGCAGAGTGCTTATTCAATTGAATAAGCGCTTTTTTTAATTTAAACAAAGTATAAATTTCTAA
>DEQB01000046.1 GCA_002359085.1 Erysipelothrix sp. UBA3377 | reverse complement strand
CAATATGAAATCGCTGAATTAATCATTGATCCAAACTTTGATGAAACCTTACTTCAAACCATTCAGGATAAAACTTCCATTCATATATCTTATGAAGAACATGAATACAAAGAAATCAAACACAGAGATTCAGGTGTAGAGAAAGCACTTCAAAAGCTCTATGCTTATTTACAATACACTCAAAAAAGAAACTTAACCCACTTTAAGGATGTCATTGTTCTGAATGATTTATCTTATTTAAAGATGGACTATGCATCCATCACAAACTTGGAATTAACACGTCACAATGAAAGTAAAGACCTTTCTTTATATTCATTCTTAAATCAAACAACGACAACCTTAGGTGCAAGAAAACTGAAAGATAAGTTACTGCAACCAATGGTGAATCATCAAGACATACTTGAGGTTCAAAATCGTATTGAGTTCTTTATGCATCACATGATGTTAAAGGATGAAGTTAAGGACTTATTAAAGGAAACCTATGATATTCATCGTGTAGTCGCAAGACTCTCAACAGATAAAAACAATGCACAGGATTTTGTGAGGCTCAAACAAACATTGAAACAGTTTAAACAAGTTCAAGACTTGCTTAAAGGTAATGAGAATTTTAACTTTTTCAACGATATTAATCCTTTAGAAAATGTATATGAAGCACTGGATGCAGCAATCCATGATGATGCGCCCGTTCAATTTAAAGATGGTAAAACCTTTAAGCCAGGCATCGATTCTGAACTGGACGAACTGGTTTCAATCACAAAAAATGGTCGTACATGGCTATTAGAATATGAACAAATTCAACGTGAGTTAACGGGGATTAAAAACTTGAAAGTTGGATATACCCGTGCATTTGGATATTATATTGAAATATCAAAAGGACAAATTGAGAATGTAAAGCCTGAATTTGGATATGTGAGAAGGCAAACCTTAACCAATGCGGAACGTTATATTTCAGAAGCGCTCCAAGACTATGAAACAAAAGTATTACAAGCCAGTGATCGTATCTTAGAGATTGAACAAACTTTACTTAAAAAATATACTGATTTTACTTTGAATTACCATCATGCGATCCATGATGTAGGTGTCGCAATTGCGGAAATTGACGTTATTTTATCTCTAAGTGAAGTCTCTTCATTACCCGGCTATGTGAAACCTGTTTTTAACATGGATCGTAAAGTGGATTTGGTTGAAGGACGCCATCCCGTACTAGAAAGTGAATTGAATTCGCATGAATATATTGCGAGTGATACCCATATGGATACGGAAAGTCGTTTACTCATCTTAACGGGACCAAACATGGGTGGTAAGAGTACCTACATGAGAATGGTTGCGCTCAATATTATCATGGCTCAAATGGGCTGTTTTGTGCCTGCAACGGAGGCTAACCTGCCCATCATTGATCAAATATTTACGAGAATGGGTGCCAGTGACGATATTTTAATGGGACAATCAACTTTTATGATAGAAATGATTGAAGCTCAAATCGCCTTAACCCAAGCCACCAAAAATTCATTGGTGTTGTTTGATGAAATAGGGCGTGGAACCTCAACCTATGATGGTATGGCTTTAGCTCAAGCTATCTTAGAATACATGCTACATTCAGTAGGATGTAATACCATTTTCTCCACACACTATCACGAATTAACACAGCTTGAAGATATGCATGAAGGCATAAAGAATATTCATGTGGAAGTCCATGAAGAAGATGATCATGTGACCTTCTTATATCGTGTCATTGACGGTAAAGCAAACAAATCTTACGGGATAAATGTTGCGCGTTTGGCACACCTTCCCAAGAGTGTGATTGAACGGGCCAACCAAAACCTTCAAATACTTGAAGCACAAAAAGACAACTTAAATATGAATATGGAGTCGGTTGTGATTGAGGTTGAACCCCAAGGCTACGCACATATTAAAGAAATTACAGATAAAGTAGATATTAATAGAATTACACCAATGGAAGCGTTACTTCTATTGAGTGATATCAAAGATAAGTTGGGTGATTAAAATGACACAACAAATTAAAGTAATGGATCAACAACTGGCAAATATGATTGCGGCCGGTGAGGTTGTAGAACGTCCCTCAGGGATCGTAAAAGAACTCATAGAAAATGCACTGGACGCTCAAGCCAGCCATATTCAAGTTGAGATTGAAGAAGGTGGCATGCGTTCTATCAAGGTGATTGATAACGGTATGGGTATGAGTAAGGAAGACTTACAAAACGCATTCAAAAGACATTCAACCAGTAAGGTATTTGAAATCAACGATTTAAATCACATCACAACCTTTGGATTCAGAGGAGAAGCATTGCCATCCATTGCTTCGGTGAGTATGGTGACGATGAATAGTAATGATTCAACATCAGGTCATGAAATTGTGATTGATAATGGAAAAGAAATTTCATTGAATGTTTTTGCACGTAATAAAGGCACTTCCATAACAGTGGCGCATTTATTCAGTAAAGTTCCAGCACGTTTGAAATATATTAAGAATCCAAAATATGAAACTTCCATTATTGTGGATATCATTCAAAAATTTGCGATGGGTCATTCAGATATTTCATTCAGTTTAAAAGAAGATGGTAAAGAATTGTTCAAGTCATTTGGTAATAAAAATGCACACGATGTATTCTATCGTGTTTTTGGACGTGAACCATCCACAAATGTATTGGATTTAAAAGCAGAAAATATTGATTTCAAAATTGAAGCACTCTTTGCACAACCCCAACACACCCGCTCAAACAGACACAGCCTATGGCTCTATATCAATGACCGCATGATCCGTAATTTTAAAATACAAAATGCAATTGTGGAAGGATTTAGAAGACATATTCCCAATGATCGTTTTCCAATGGGTGTGCTTAAGATTTATTGTGATCCACAACTTTTGGATGTGAATGTGCATCCCAGTAAGTGGGAAATCCGTCTATCTAAAGAAAGTGATCTGATCAGTTTAATCATCAATACCATTGAGGGTTCTTTAACTCAAAAAACAAAAGCGCCCCGAATCATTGTGAAACCTGAACAGACCACAATGCTGGATGAACTCTTAGAAGCACCCAAACCAGAAGTTCATTATGAAAAGAAGATAGATGAATCACCGATCATTGAAGAAGTACATATAGAACCCATTATAGATAAAACAGTTCATATTGAATCTAGCAAAGAAGAAACATCCACTGAACCTGTAACACCCATTGAATCTATTGAAGAAGTACTACCCACTGTACAAATTGAACCACTTAAAGTCTTGGCACAAATGAGCGGTAAGTATATTTTGGCACAAGCAGAAAGTGGGCTTTATATCATCGATCAGCATGCTTCAATGGAAAGAGTCCGTTATGAACATTTCCAAGACAAACTCTTGAATCAAAAATCAGCCCAACAACCTTTATTAATACCGTTGATATTGGATGGTAGGGGTGTATTGGTAAGTCGTGAAAAGGAAGTTAAAGACGCGTTTGAACAACTTCAAGTGGATATTGAGATATTGGATAATGATTCATTTGTGATTCGTGAAAGACCCGTTTGGATGAAAGAATCTGAATTATTAGAGTTTGCGAATAAGGTACTGGACTATCTTGAAGATCATAAGACAATCCGAGAAGAAGACTTTAGAAATCATTCGTTGGCGACCTTAGCGTGTCATTCATCGGTTAGATTTAATGAATATATGTCCATGGTTGAAATGGAAACCTTAGTGGAACAATTAAGAAACTGTTCACAACCGTTTCATTGTCCACATGGTCGACCCACTTTTATGGTAATTGATCATGACCAATTATGGAAAGGATTCTTAAGATGATTTGTGTCATAGCGGGTTTAACGGCAACGGGTAAGTCTGATGTAGCGATATCGTTGGCTCAAAAATGGAATGCTGAAATAATCAGTGCTGATTCAGTGGCAGTCTATAAAGGACTCGATATTGGAAGTGCCAAAGCTTCTGTTGAGGACCAATCCAAGGTTATACATCATTTAATCGATGTTTATGAAATCAACCAACCCTACAATGTAGCGGTTTTTCAACGTGAAGCACGTAAGAAGATTGAAGAAATTCAAAACAGAGGAAAAAACGTCATTGTGGTAGGGGGTACTGGGCTCTATATCAAAGCACTGCTCTATGATTATCACTTTGAACAGGAAGATGTTGAGGTCAAAGAAAGAACTGAAGAAACAGTGTTTCTATATCAGGATTTAGTTAATAAAGATCCTCAAGCTGCAGAAAAAATAGACCCTCAAAATCGTAAACGTATTATTAGGGCCTTACATTCCTTTGACTATCATGGGAAAACACGCAGTGAGCTTAACCAAGAAAGAAAAGACACAATACTATATGATGCGAAAGTATTTTTCTTACATACTGATCGAGATGTGGTCTATGATAGAATTAATCAACGCGTCGTTAAAATGTTTGAGATGGGATTAGAACAAGAAGTTCAAAATTTATATGATCAGGATTCCAATGTATTTGAATATAATAGTATGAAATCCATTGGATATAGAGAGTTTGAACCTTATTTTAAGGGGATTATCGATAAAGAAACATTGATATCGGAGATTCAAAAAAACACGAGACGTTTTGCGAAACGACAAATGACGTGGTTTAAACATCAACAACCTTCAGTATGGCTTGATGTTGAAAAAGATAACGTCTTAAATGAGATTGTGAAATATCTTTAGCTTTGTGTGCATTTTGAGTAATTTTTCACAAAGAAAGCGTTTACCGGAATCAATTCGTTGTTAATTGTGAAAAAAAATACACAATTAGATAAACGCTTATTGATAAAAAGCCGCTTCAATTTTATGATTAGAGGGCAAGAGGAGGCTTATGCAAATGAAAAAATTATTAGGAGTTTTATTAACTATGTTACTGGTACTCGTCGGTTGTGGCAATAACGCAGACGAAGATGTTAAAGGTGCTACATACAAAATTGGTACAGCATCCCTAACACACCAAAGTGGTACAGACGCAGGAGAAGAAGACGGAAAGTTTGCGCTTGACACATACTTCGCACACGTAGTATTGAGTGAAGATGGAAAAATCGTTGATGTATATATTGACGTAGCACAAAACAACGTTACTTTTGATGCAAATGACAAATTAACAGGATTTAGCGGACAAGCAAACGCACCTACAACTAAAAAAGAGTTGGGTGACGATTATGGAATGACAAGAAACCCAGCAGCAATCGCTGAGTGGTATGTACAAATGGATAGCTTTGAACAATACATTACAGGTATGACAGTTGAAGAAGTATTAAACATTCCTGTTTACCAAAAAGATGATGCACACCAAGCTGTGCCTGATGTAGAAGATTTGAAATCAAGTGTAACCATTACAATCGAAAACTACCAAGCAGTTGTTAAAATGGCAGCAGACAATGCTGTAACAGTTGAAAACGTAGACAAAGTTGGAACAAGATCCATTACTACTGCAGCACAAACAGGAATCGAAATCTTAACAGACTTCGCTACAATCGCTTTGGATGCAGATGGTAAAATCGTATACGCAGCATTGGATACAATGCAAAGTAAAGCAACCTTAGAAGGTGGCGTAATCACATTATCAGATGTAGTAACAACTAAGAAACAACTTGGTGATGACTATGGCATGATGAAAAACCCAACAGCAGTTGCTGAATGGGATGACCAAATTGCAGCATTTGAAGCACACTTCATTGGTAAAACAGTTTCTGAAGTAGTTGGCATGCCAACATACGTAAAAGACGAAAACCATGACAGAGTTGCAGATGTTGAAGATTTAAAATCAACCGTAACGATCAATATTGGTCAATACTTAGACGTTGTTGATAAAGCAGCTAAAAACGCAGAAGCTGTTAAATAATTAAATTAATATTTATGACTGAGATTCTTAATTGAGTCTCAGTTTTTTTATGTTCATGAGTTGACACATGCCAATTAAGGTGATAATGTAAATAATGTTAAGGCACACCTTAATTTGAAAGTGAGACATACCATGAAAAAAACAATAATAACCATTATATTCATACTGATAACCATTACAGGTTGTGCAACCAATGATACAGACAATCATGAATTTGAGATTGTGGTTTCCACAACAATGTTGGGGGATCTGGTAAAACAGATTGGTCAGGACCATGTCCATGTAACGATGTTATTTGGCCCCGGGATTGATCCACACCTCGCCCAACCAACAGGTGGGGATACACGCATCATTCAAAATGCCAAACTGGTAGTCTTTTCTGGTTTGAATTTAGAAACCCATTTTTCACAAATCTTAAACGCTTACGAAGATAAGACGATACAAGTTGGGGATATGTTGGATAAAGGAAGACTCTTGTTCATAGATGAAAATGAAATAGACCCACACTTTTGGTTTAGTGTTCCCTTGTGGCAAGAAGCTGCACGCATTGTGGGTGATGCACTTAAGGAAGCAGACCCAAGTCATGCCACAGTGTATGAATCCAATACAGTATCTTATATTGAAACATTAAATGAATTGAACCAATGGATTGAAACGAAAGTATCTGAACTTGAAAATCATCAAAAGATTTTAGTGACGGCTCACGATGCTTTTGGATACTTCGCCTCAACCTATGGTTTTGAGGTTTTTGCAATTGCGGGATTATCCACAGAAGGTGAAGTTACGACACAGAATATCAATCTCGTTGCTGATGTTATTATTGAGAATCACGTTAAATCAATATTCATTGAAAGTACAGTACCCCAAACTACCATTGACTCAGTGGTAGCAGAAGTTGAAAGAAGGGGCAGTTCTGTAAAAGTTGGGAATGAACTCTATTCTGATTCTTTGGGATCAGAAATTGATTCAGAATATACCAATGCGATTAAACACAACGTAAACAGTATTGTTGAGGGGTTGAAATAATATGAAGGAAACAATCATAAAAGTAGAAGATCTGACCGTCGCTTATGATTCCCATCCAGTATTGTGGGATGTTGATGTATCAATGGAGAAGGGAAAACTCATTGCAATTGTGGGTCCCAATGGGGCAGGAAAGTCAACCCTCATTAAATCTATGTTGGATTTTATAAAACCCATTACAGGCAGTGTGCGTTTCTACGATAAACCGTATAAGGATATTCAGAAAAAGATATCGTACGTTCCCCAAAAAGGTTCCGTTGATTGGAACTTCCCCATTACGGTAAAAGATGTAGTCCTCATGGGTCGATATGGACATCTTGGGTTGTTCAAGCGTGTTGGTAAAGAAGATAGAAAAATCGCGAAAGAAGCCATGGAAAAGGTTGGGATTTATCCCTTAAAGGATAGACAGATTTCTGAGTTATCTGGTGGCCAACAACAACGTGTATTTCTTGCACGCGCACTTGCACAAAAAGCGGAAATCTATTTTATGGATGAACCCTTTCAAGGTGTTGATGCGAAAACTGAACGCACCATTGTTGCGTTATTTCATGCATTAAAAAAAGAAAATAAAACATTGATTGTGGTACATCATGATTTAGAAACCGTACCAAAGTATTTTGATACGGTGATTTTATTAAATCGCAGTATCATCGCACAAGGTCCCATAGACGAAACATTCACGAAAGAAAACATTGATAAAACCTATCAAAATCCATTTGATTCACAGGAAAAAGGAGTGTGACATGAACCATGATCGAAATTTTAAACAATGGGGTCGTTCAAGTCGTACTCTTGGGTACCGTACTTCTTGGGATTGTCAGTGGTATTCTGGGTGTTTTTACACTGCTTAGAAAGCAAGCCTTAATTGGAGATGCTCTTTCACACGCAACCCTACCAGGGGTTGTATTGATGTTTATGTTTACAAAATCAAAGGAAGTCAGTGTACTGATTATCGGTGCAGCTATCTCTGCTGGAATTGCGATGTTAACCATGCGTATTATTAAAAAGTATACGAAGCTACAAGGCGATGCGATTTTAGCCTTAATCCTATCTTCCTTCTTTGGATTGGGACGTTTTCTAATCAGTCTCATTTCTCGGAAACCAGAATTCTCAAAAGCCAAATTGGATGATTTTATATTTGGGAGTGCTGCAACAATCATAGAAAGAGACATCATTACACTGTTAGTGGTATTAGTGTTTATTCTAGTTTTAATTGTATTATTCTGGAGACAGATTAAAACACAAACCTTTGATGCGCAGTTTTATACATCATTGGGTTTTTCAAATGAATGGATAGAATTCTTAATGTCATTTATGACGATTCTGGTTATCGTATCTGGAATACGGTCTGTAGGTGTTATTTTAATGAGCTCACTGTTAATAGCGCCTGGCTTAGCGTCAAGACAATGGAGTCATAACTTATCCATAAATGTATTTTTGTCTGCACTATTTGGGGCTATTTCAGCCTTTGTGGGAACGCTCATCAGTGTTACGCATCCAACGGGACTTCCAACAGGACCTGTCATTGTTAGTGTGGGAACATTAATTGCGTTTATTTCAATTTTCTTTGCGCCCCAATCAGGGGTTATCGCAAAAGAAATTCAAAGACAAAGACATCGCAAGGACATTCAAACTTATAAAAGTCTTTTGGATGTGAGAAAAGGATTCACGATTAAAGACTCAATGATTGATAAACTTTTAAAAGAAAGCTATGTTTCACTTGATGAAATGGGAAATCACCATTTAACGTCAAAAGGAGAAGAAAAAGTTAAAGAGATAGTAGGAGTGAATTATCATGGATAGTATCGCAATTCAAACGCTATTAATTGGAATCGTTGTGGGAGTATCGTGTGCCATTCTCGGTGTGTTTTTAATTTTAAGAAAAATGTCGATGATCGTTGATGCGATTTCTCATACGGTTCTTTTGGGAATTGTTTTAGCGTATTGGATTACCAAAGATTTAAACAGTCCCTTACTCATGGTAGGCGCAACCCTTATGGGCGTGATTACCGTTATTTTAATAGAGTTACTCGTCAGTACGAAAAGAACTTCTGAGGATGCCGCAACGGGTGTTGTGTTTCCTTTTCTCTTCAGTGTGGCAGTGATCTTAATATCAACACGGTTCTCTCATACCCATCTTGATTCACACGCAATCAGTGGTAATCTTGAATTTGCTGCTTTTGACCAATGGGTTATTCATGGTGTCAATGTGGGATCAAAAACGTTGTTTATAAATAGTATAGTCCTTGTTTTAATCGTGGGTATTATATCTTTATTATATAAAGAATTTAAAATCGCAACTTTTGATCAAGCTCTAGCAAAGTCTTTGGGTATGATGCCATTAGGCATTCATTATTTATTAACTACAATGGTATCTTTAACAGCTGTCACATCCTTTAACGCTGTGGGATCCATTTTGGTAATCGCAATGATGATTGGACCTGCAGCTACGGCTTTATTAATCACAAAACAATTGCACATAACCCTGTTTGCTTCTGCGGGATTTGCGGTATTCAATGCTTCAGTAGGTTATTGGATTGCGATGTTTGTCTTTATGGGTAATGTAAACCTTGCGACAACCATTGTCGTTGTTACTTTTATTACTTTCTTAAGTGTCTGGATTCTTAATCCAAAGCATGGTTTAATCATCAATGTGATTAAAAAGATGAAACAGAAATCTGAGTTTGAACTGTTCGCACTGCTCATTCATGTTGTACAACATCAATCCAGTGATAAAGAATCCCAAGTACTGCATATCAATTTAATTCAAGATGCATTGAATTGGTCAGAGACACGATATTTAAAAATATTAAAGAAGGGTATTGATGGGGGTTATCTCACAATCACAAACCAATTCTTAAAAATGACCCCTACTGGAAGAAGTTATTACGATTTAAAGATAAAATCGTGGTCAAGTACGGTATAATATACGAAACGAGGTGATGGTATGTATCGATCCGAAGAAGATTACTTAAAACAAATTTATGAACTTTCAATCGAACAAGGTAGACAACAAATAAAAACATCAGAACTCTCTGAACATATGGGATTTTCTGATCAAAGTGTTAATGAAAAAGTTAAAAAACTGGTGCATAAGGATTATCTTATTTTTGAACCTTATAAGGGGATTACATTGACTCAAAAAGGAATCGATGAAGCAATTCGAATGGTTCGCGCACACCGTTTGTGGGAGGTATTTCTTTATAAGGAACTTAATTTTCCGTGGATGGCGTTACATGATGATGCGGAGGAACTTGAACACGCAAGCAGTCCTCAGATAATTGAAGCGCTGTATCACTATTTGAGTGAACCCCAGTATTGTCATCATGGTAATCCAATTCCAAACTTAGAGGGTGTCGTCAGTGACATTGCGAAGAAACAATTGTTTGAGATGGAAGTCGGAGACACATTTGTGGTGAATCGTGTCATGGACAAACACGACCTGTTAATATTCTTGGATGGTGTCGGAATAAAAATAGGTACATCATTGACTGTATTGGATAAAAATGAATTTGCGGGATACTTTTTGGTAGAGATTGATGGCGATGAGCATCAAATCACTGTACCCATCTCCAAAATGATTTTCACATTCGCATAAAAAAGATATAATGAACCGTTACTTTAAAAACACAAAAAGCTGGGAAATATCTCGTATGAGAGTTCTCAGCTTTTTGGTATAATTTATGTATGCTAATAAACAAATTACAATTAGATTATAAACCAGTTCAATTGATTTTACCAGTCGATTATGAACATATTATAGATGATTGTGATCAGGTGGTTAGCTTTAAAGAAGTTATCGGAGGTTTGAACTTAAGAAAATTCATAAAGACTTCTTTAAAAGGCCGTCATGATTACGATCCAGAGGTAATGCT
>DEQB01000080.1 GCA_002359085.1 Erysipelothrix sp. UBA3377 | reverse complement strand
CAGCCTACGCTGTTCCCAAGCGTCAGTAAATCCAAAAAATCTTAATTCTGGTTTGTCTTCGCCATTTTTTGGATACATTTTTGATAGCATAGTTTTCTTCAATTCTTTCGTTTTGTCTAACTTACGCTGATGAAGGGTGATAGTGTTGTCAAGTGTTTCAAAAAATGATCCGATTAGTTTTTGTTCTTTTAAAGTAGGTAGTAGCGTTATTAGTCTTTCGAAAGAACTCATATTGAGAACAAACCTTTGCGCACCTTGAGCTTCAACAACTAGTTGTTTTCTCATAAAAGCTGTTGAAAAAGAGTACTTAGGAAAGTTTAAGTAAAAACTATTTTCCAATGGTCTGAACCTCATTAAGTGATAAGAGTAAACTAAGCTATCTATGGTTTCTTCAATAACGTGTACTCTACCAATATCTTCCGATGTTTCAGAAGAAGGTGTAAAAAATATGTCTCCTTTTAATACAGAGTTATTTTCAAGCTCAGCATCAGTTGCAGTGACTACCATCAACTTTTTTGCATTTATTTTAATTTGATTGTAAACATCCATATAATTCAATAATAAAGCAGGATTATCTTCTTTATTAGAAATTTTATTAACTCCATTAGATTTAAAAGATCCTAGATCGGTAAGCTTACGCTGTTCCCAAGCGTTTGTAAATCCTTTGAATCTAATAGATGGTATTTTACCTAAATCATCATTTTTCATTATCTCCTCCTTGAAGCTTCTTGATTTGCTTATCAAAATCAGATTCTATACTCTGATTTTTGTTGAACTCTTGATACTCGCCTATCGCTTTCTCTTGAGCCTTCTTTTGAGAAATTTTCCCATTGCCTTCTAGTATTTCATATCTATTAAATTCTAGAAATTTGTCAATACTAGTCGCAAAATCTTCCATACCTAGAAGTGTCTCATCTTCAAGAAGTCTTTCGACATAATCGAAATATGCAGAGACACTCCGTTCAAGACTACGTATTTCCTTTTCTTGAAGATAGTTTTTTGCAACAGTCACATCACTTTGCAGAATTCTTCCATCTGGTGAATTTTTCCAAGTTGTTAATCCCATATGCATCTTATCTTTATTTGCACTTTGATACACTATCTCTGCAGCAGTTTTACCAGTAATGGCATAATGGAATTTATTCTGTACTGTCGCATAGAATTTTTTCGTTATTTCTGCATTCTTATCATAATCATGTGATATCTCTGAGAAAACATCTGTAATTTGTTGCCAAATACGACGTTCACTAGTTCGAATGGATCGTACGGTTTCGAGTAATTCTTTAAAGTAGTCTTGATTGAAGACTGTTCCACCTTGTTTCATTCGTTCTTCGTCAATTTTGAATCCTTTTTGTAGATAATCTCTTAGTACATCAGTTGCCCAAATTCGAAATTTTGTTGCTTTTTGGGAATTTACGCGATACCCTATTGAAATTATCACATCCAAATTGTAAAAAGTTGTTTCCCTTTTTACTTTACGACTGCCTTCTTCTTGAACTGTTTCCATTTTGGAAACAGTTCGTTCCTCATTAAGTTCTCCCGATTCAAAAATGTTCTTTAAATGCTTACTTATTGCAGGTATCTTAACATCAAACAGTTTAGATATTGATTTTTGTGTTGCCCAAAGTGTCTCATCACGTACAATGACTTCAACTGTCTCATCACTGTCATACATTAAAAACTGAATTTCATTCATTAACTCACTCTCCTTTCTTTATTTCATCAGCTATTTCATATAATGACTTACGAAGTTCAATTCTATATTTTACCCACGATAACTCTTTTACAGAATCTTCCGCAATATACTGGTAATCTTCTCTTGCTTCATTGATGATGTAATTAAGTTCACCTTGTTTATCCATATCTTCTTGTCCGATTCGATGCTTCTTTATTAGCTCATCCAACTCTTTTGGTTTAACACTATTATCAAGTCCCCACTTTCTAATAAATGTTGTGATTAATTGAATATTGGCATCTTTTTGCATCTGATCCATTGCTTGATTCATTTTATCCACATCTCTTGGTGCTGGATAGTCATCAAACACAAACTCCTTAGATAGAATTTTTGAAACAAATTGCTTCACTTTAGATTTCTCGTTTTCATTGTCTGACTTCGCAATTTCCATATGAATTTCATCTCTGGTTGCTTCTGCTTTATCCATTTGATTATCATGGACTTCATCTGCCATTTTCGCAATAAGGTCAATTAAATAATCATAGTTAATCTTAACATCATGGATATGCACCATTGATAGATTCACTTGAGAAATATCAATATCTTCTCTTTTAGCACGATTTCTCTTTATTTCGTCTGCAATTACTGTTGTCAGTATGATTTCTTGATCCTCGGTGATTCCAATAAGTTTGTAGAACTCTTCAGGATTATCATAAGCCGATACTGGATTCTTGTTTTCATCCTCACTGTATTGTTTCAACTGGCTAACGAGGCGATTGTATTCTATCAAGTTTTCAAACACCTCATCTTGTTGACGTTCACTTGGCGGGGTCATCACAAATTCATCAGTCAGCTCTGCAAGCTTTGAGATAACTTGTTGGAGTTCTTGTTTTACTTCATTGAATGGTTTTGAGATAATTCCTGAATCTTTATTTAGATCTTCCAATTCCTCTAGGGATAGTTGGTAATCTGCAGAAGCCCTATTTGAATATACTGCAAAGGCTTGATTCATCTCATATTCATTTTGTTTTGGCCATCGATAGTTTATAACATTACCCCATGGCTTTGCTTCACGATCATGAATTCGATTTGTTCTTGAATACGCTTGAATTAGATTTCCACCCTTAAGTGTTCTATCTACATACAAGGTATTTAACTCTGGAGCATCAAACCCTGTTAATAATTGATCTACGACAATCACCAAGTCTAGGTATTGCCCATCATCAGATGTTTTGTTTAAACGTCTGACAAGGTCTTCTGTATACGCCTTAACACTTGTCATATCGAATACAGTGTTGAATATTCTATTATAATGTTTAATTGCTCGGTGCAAGTTACTGTTGGTCTTTAATTGTGACGTACTGTTTGATGTATCTACTGAAAAGCTGATTGCGACTTTTAATCTATCTTGCTCTGGTCTTGCTTTATTTTCTTCTATAATTTTATCAAAATACTCCATTGCTCGTGGTGTACTTGCTTTATTTCCACCCACGTGAACTGTAAATAATCCATTATATTTTCGATCATTGGATCGTTTTCGCCAATTATCAAAGATATCTTTAACTACCAGTTCCACATGTTCAGGACTCGTATCATAAACACTTCCCCGAATCATATCATCAATATCTTCAGGACTTGGATTTTCAGGAATATCATCTATCGTTTCCTTAAATTCAACATTGAATCCTAAAACATTATGATCAGCAATCGCTTCTTTGATTGTATAAGCATGCAATAATTCACCAAAAATATCTTTTGTCTCAGGAAACTTCGGTGTACCCGTATATCCAACCCAAGCAGACGTACTAATTTTTTTCCTAATTGCTTCAAGCATTCCTTCATTCTCAGTTCCATCACCAGTAGAACGATGTGCTTCATCTACAATAAATAGAATGTTTTTACTCAACGGCTTAAAACTTTCTCTCAGTACATAACGCGACATTTTTTGAATACTTGTAACGATGATATTCTTATCACTTTTTTTAGTTAATTTATTATGTAAATCTGAGATATTTGCAGTGTCTCCTACTACACCTGTTTTTCCTTCAAATCCTGCTACTGGATCATAAGCTTGATAGGCATCTACTGTTTGATTTGTTAGAGCGATGCGATCTACAAGAAATACAACCTTATCGACATTGGTCAACCTGCTTGCAAGCCAAGCAGTTTTAAAACTTGTAATTGTTTTACCGCTTCCGGTTGTATGCCAAATATAGCCCAGCTTACCATAATCATAACTAAAATCATGTTTGCGCACTTTATCAATAACTCTTTTTGTCGCATAAACTTGATAAGGTCTCATAACCTTAATACTCTCTTTGTTTTTAGTACCATCAAGGACTATGTAACGCGTTGCCAAGTCATGAGCCATTGGAATTGATAGTACTTTATCTGCAAAGACTTTCCAAGAACGAACAGGTTTAGCATCCTCTTCATTTTGCCAGTTAAAAGCAAATGAACGATTAAATCCTCTTAAAGTAGTATTCGCCATATAACGAATATCATGTGGAGTCATCGCCACAAGGATTTGAAGTGTCGAATAAATATCAGAGAATTGTTTCTCGGCGATATACTGTTCCATTTGATTTAATGATTCAGTTGCACTATGCAAAGATTTTTTCAATTCAATTTGAATTATCGGTAAGCCATTAATCAAAAGTGTAATATCAAAGCGTCGATCTTGTTTTCCATCAACAATACGTATTCTTTCGATCTGGTTTACCACTTGATAGACAGTCGATCCACCACCGACTTGCGCTTGATCAAACACTGTTAAGAAGACATGTTTACCATTATCAAGATCAACCTCTATTTCAGAGACGCCATTGACGCCGTACAAGAATTGACCTGCTTGATAAGGCGTTTCAATCATATTAATAACTTTCTTTACTTGATTGAACTCGGTCATCGACAATGGATACTCCAAGCGAGCACGATTATTTTGTTCAAGTATTTTTTTAAAGTTATTCCATAACTGCTCAGTAGTTTTAATATCTTTTTTATACTCCCATTGCTTTACACCACCAATGGTAGTTAAGTAATCGATGACTTCATTTTCAAACATTAATTCCGATTGATTTTTTATCATCTTTATTTATCCTCCATATTTTCTTCTAGTATTGAGTATGTCAATTTTTCAAATAAATCTGAAAATTGACGGGTCTTATTATGCAACTTCAACATTTCCAAATAAGATTTTCCTATTACTAATTGCTTATCCATACTGAGTTTTGGTATTTTGATTTCCCCAATCGACTTCAATGTCAATCGTTGGACAAGACCCATAGTTTGCGTTGCCTTTTCCTTTTGTCTTTTTATGTCTTGATTAAAGTTATATAAGTAAACAAAGAAGTATTTATCAATAGTACTTTTCAAATTCACTTTTATAAAGTTTACTGTTAAAATTCTTTGCATATCACTAGGTCCTGTTATAGTTGCAAGTTGTGTAGAACTACTAATAACAACATCTCCCTCCATCAGGTATATATCACTTGAGTTCGATTTAGAGGAAGTGTTAGATTTGTACAGAAACATATTCATTGAATCTGACTCAAACATGGTTTGATCATAAAATACCTCATCAAAATTAATATTCGTCCTAGACTGATTGACACCCGGAATCAGTGTTGCAATTTCATCGATTTTCACTTTCATTTACTACCTCTTTTCGTGTCTTTTCGTAGCGCTAGATTTACTTTTGCAATAATAATCTAACAGAATCAATAATAATAGTCAATATATTTATTGTAATATTTATATATTTCAATAATACCAGGTGTCAAAAAAGAGCATTACGCTCTTCTCGTTATCTTCTTAAATACACTTAGACACAAAACTTTTTATATTAAAACAGTGTAAATTACTATTGGTTCTCATCATTTGATTTTAATTTTTCTAAATCTTCTTTGCTTACAAATAACTTCAATTCTCCAGTATTCATATCAACCTTCGACTTAACATACACGTGTTTAGGAAATAATTTGTTATTTCCGTAAACTATTTTTTAAGGCGCATTATATGCAAGTGTTTCGAATTCTTTTATCATCAGAACGTCATCCGCCTTTATGAATTGTTCGATAGAGACATTATAAAAATTACTAAGTTTCATCAAATTATATACATCAGGAATGGTTCTTCCTTTTTCCCAATTCGATACCGTTACTCTCGAAACCTCTAACCGCTTCGCGATATAATCTTGAGTATATTCATGTTTTAATCTATAAGATTTTATTCTATTTGCTATCAACATATAACATATCCTACATACATAATACCGCATTTCAATCTACTAATATGTTCGATATCATTTACATCATTCTAATGTAAAAGAACTTTTATATTAAAATTCCATTGAACGATACAATTCACATTGAAATTCTTTGCCCTTACTTTTTAAACACCTTTATAATCACTTATTAAATCATCTGATAATAAGTCAGCGCATCTTCTATCGCATTTTGCTTCTCTAAGGCCACACTTGGTTGCTTACTGCCTTTAGTTCCTTTATTATAATTCTCCGCTTCCATGATACCATGTTTTCTTTTAACTTGTGCAATGTACAATGAACTTACCTTTAGATTGTGTTTTTCTTGTACATATTCTTGTATCTGTTGATATGTCGATTTACTCTCTATCTTGGTTAAATCATCGTCATTTAAGTCAATACCCACTTGAATCGATTTCTTTCCTTTTATTCTGGATAAAAGTACTACCGTCTCAACGTGTAATGTATGAGGAAACATATCCACAGGTTGAATCTTTTCAATCGAATAGACTTCAGTCAATCGCTTTAAATCCCTGGATAAAGTTTTGGGATCACAACTGATGTATACAAGTTTATTGGGTTGTGTCTTTAAAATGGCATCAATGAACTTCGCATCAAGACCCGCACGTGGTGGATCAACGATAACACCATCCAAATCTTTATAAGATTGTATGAGTATTTCTGATTTACCCACTTCAAAGGTCACATTGTCGATGTTGTTGATGTCCTTGTTGAGGTTGGCCATCTTAATCGCATCAGAAACAATCTCAACTCCGTAGACATGTTTTGCGTATAAAGACGCTGATAGTGTGATAGTTCCAATACCACAATACGCATCAAGCCACACTTCATCTCTTTGAATATTCGCAAAATCCATCGCAACCTTATACAGCTTCTCAGTTTGAGTACTGTTTACTTGTAGAAATGATTTTGATGATATCGCAAACTTCATCCCCATAAGTTCATCCATATATACATCGCTTCCAAATAGGATACGTTGGGAGTCCCCCATGATGATGTTTGTCTTATTGGGATTGATGTTTTGAATGATACTCACAGTATTGGGAATCTTTTCCAAAATACTTTGAACCAGTTCTCTTTCAAATGGAATGGGTTTGTCATTCGTAACGATGATGATCATCATTTCATGGGTGTGTTGACCCTTACGAACGATAAGATGTTTAATCAAACCTGTATCATCATTTGGATTATACGCACTGATATTATAATCCGTAAAAATAGTCTTAAGTGTTAACAGGGCTTTATCAATATCTGAATCCTGAATATAGTAATTTTCAACTGGGATAAATTCATTTGAACTTGATTTAAAGATTCCCGTCTCAAATCTTTGATTGAACATTCTGGTGGGTATTTGTGCTTTATTGCGATATGCCCAAGGGTTTTCCATACCAATTGTTGGACTGATATCATGAATATCAATGTCAATGTTTCTTCTGAGTGTATCAAAAAGCCATTGTCGCTTGTATTCAAGCTGTTTGGGATAGATTAAGTGTTGAAGCGGGATTGTGTCTAGCTTAGGATCAACGGCTTGTACGCGGTCCTTAGAAGGGGTCAAAATCGCAATGATCGATGCGAACGCAAAAGATTTCTTCACTTCGTAAATGATAATATGGACCCGATCACCCGGTAGGGCGTTATCCACAAAAACAGTAAAGCCATCTACTTTACCCACACCTCTTCCCATATAAGAAAGGTCTTCAATCTCAATTGTATAGTCATTATTAATTTTAATCATATCAATCACCTACTACTCATATTGTACACAAATATTGAATGCAAAGATATAAAAAAGCGTCCATTTCGGACGCTATCTTTTAGTGAATTTTCAATACCTTCATGATTTCAACAATGGGTAATGGGGCAAATGAAAGTAATGCCACAACTTCCCAGTGATGTAGATCAAGCGCAACAAGATTGAATATATCTCTGAGTGCCGGTACAAAGAGCACCGCCAACATCATCGCAAGGTTCGCAAGTGTCGCCAACACCAACCATCTGTTTTTAAAGAAAGTCACAAAGACTGATTTCTTAGGTGAATGGATGTTGTAAGCATGGACAAGTTGAGAGAATGCCAAGACACAAAATGCCATAGTTTGTCCCATTTCAAGAGAACCCACTGGATTCCAAAGTTTACCCGATCCATACAAGAATGCAAATAAGGTAATACCCCCAACCATGATTCCTTGATAGATAATTCTCCACATTGATTTCTTATTGATCAGTGATGTGGATGTATCTGGTTTACGGTCCATGATATCTGCTTCAGCAGGGTCAACACCCAATGCCAAGGCAGGAAGACTGTCAGTTACCAAGTTAACCCATAGAATATGGATTGGAATTAAAGGAACACCCCAACCAAAGAGAACCGCAACCAATAAGGTAATCAATTCACCAACGTTACAAGACAACAAGTAGTTGATGGCTTTTTGGATATTGTCTTTAATACGACGCCCCTCTTCAACTGCTGTAACAACAGTCGCAAAGTTATCATCTGTAAGTACCATATCAGAAGCACCTTTCGCAACTTCTGTACCCGTAATACCCATCGCAGCACCAATGTCTGCACGCTTAAGCGCCGGTGCATCATTCACACCATCTCCCGTCATCGCTACAATTTCACCATGACGTTTCCAAGCATTGATAATACGTAATTTATCTTCCGGTGAAACACGCGCATAAACGCCAATTTCACGAACATTTTCAAACAATTGGTCCTCATCCATTTGGTCAAGTTCCAAACCCGTCACAATGCGTTGGCCATCTTCAAGTAAACCAATTTCACGTGCAATGGCTTCCGCTGTTAAAGCGTGGTCACCCGTAATCATAACGGTACGGATACCAGCACTCTTACTGGTTCTAATCGCTTCAAATACTTCAGGTCTCGGTGGGTCAATCATACCGATTAATCCCACAAAGGTTAAGTGTGACTCAACAGAGATATCCCCTTCTTCAGGATTCGCATCCAAATGACGGATACCCAAAGCCAATACACGTAAAGCCTTTTTAGCCATATTTTCGTTTTGGTTTAAGATGTTTTCTTTATCTGCTTCAGTAATTTCAACAATGTCATCACCTTTATACATGTGTGTGGTAATCTTCAAGATTTCATCCACACCCCCTTTGGTGATGGAAATAATTTGACCGTCAATCTCATGGATTGTAGTCATTTTCTTACGACCAGAGTCAAAAGGTACTTCGTTAATTCTTTCGTATTTCTTAATATTTTCAGTTGTAGGAAGTCCCAAAGTATCAGACCATGCAGTCATGGCTGTTTCTGTAGGATCACCAATCCATTCACCTTCTAAGAAACGAGAGTCGTTACAAAGTGTTGAATAAAGTGCAAGTTTTTCTTCATCATGTTGTGTATAAGAT
>DEQB01000090.1:10370-10650 GCA_002359085.1 Erysipelothrix sp. UBA3377 | reverse complement strand
GGATTCACACCGATTGTCCATGTGATGGTTTTATCTTGATAATTGATTCTGCCGTTGTTTACTTTTGTATAACTGTTTCCAGATGGGTTTACTGAACCGGAAGTATGTTCACCCGGTTCTCCAATCCCATCCCCATAAACGCCTGCAGTATTTGAGAACGTGTCTACTTCAAAGTCTTCAATTTTTGTAACGTAGTGGATTGTTAGTGTATCCGTACCAACATTCGCAATGTATATATCTACTTTTGTTTTGTCATCGCTTTGCGATGTAATTTGAACAT
>DEQB01000090.1:7814-10294 GCA_002359085.1 Erysipelothrix sp. UBA3377 | reverse complement strand
TGGTAATATATCTGTCAATCTGATATCTCCCAATGGGTGCTGTGCTTTGTTTACGATAACGGTCCATGATACGGTTTTATTCTCATAATTAACATGGTTGGTTCCAGTTTTTTCAATCATGGTGTTTCTATAAATTCCTACCGTCGCATCATCAACACCCACCAAGGTATCGCCACTTTTTAGTGTCGTTTCATTCTTGAATGAATTATTTCTAACATAGTCACCTTCATTGACTTCGCTCCAATCAACAGGAGTATCAAAAACGATACGGTAAGCATCTTGGGCTGTTAAATCACCCAATTCGATTTCTTTTGAAGTCGCAAAGGTTGCTTTAATGTTCGCAAGATTTGGATGATCTGCACCCTTAACCCATTGATTTCCCTGTTGTGTAATCTTGTACACTTGAATGGAGTCTGGATTGATACTTAAGCCCTCCGGCAACAAGTCTGTGACTGTGGCATTGGATATTGGTAATCCACTTTTATTCACATCAATGGTCCAACTCAGTTCATTTTGATTCTTCATATATCCTGTTTTTTCAATGGATGCACTACGAGAGATATCAGTGACTGATCCTGTTGCGGAGATGGTTTTGTCATTATACTTTAGGTCCGCTGTATTTGAAAAAGTTTCTAAAGTGAAATCTGTAATGGTTGTTTCATACACAACACGGTATCCTTTATAGGGATCCATGGTCTCAAAATTAATTTCAAATTGTGCATCCGTCTTCTTAATTTCGTAATTCGATGTTTCATCCAATTGCACCTTAGTACCATCCAGTTTTGTATCCAAGTTATACACTTTAATACTGTTTGGACGCAATGATAATCCGTCTGGAATGATGTCAAGAATTGATGCATTTTCTAAGACTTTATCCGTTCCATTGAGAACGTCAACGGTCCACGTGATAAAGGTTGCATCCTTTGTTGCGTTGGCGTGTCCCTCTTTCGCAATCCCTGTGTTAGTACTTTTAGGACGTGCAATAATGGTGAGTGATGTGTTTTCATCTTCCGAGAATGGAATGTTGTGTTCACGTTGTTCGTCAAACTTTTCCAAGTCGAACTCAAGTTCCATCTCAACAAATCCATGACTTACATCACCTTGCTCGATATCTTCATCGAATTCAAACCAGATGACGCCATTGTCAATCCAAAAAACACCCACTGAATCATCGCCATCAATGAGGATGTCTCTTCTTGTGAGATTGGTAAATGATTTGAATACATCATTTAATTTTACGTGTGCTGTGTCTTTGTCTTTAGCATTCAGACCTTCTGTATTCCACGTAAAACGCAAGAGTGCTTTCGTACCTTGTTCTAGATCAACAAAAGCAATTTGAGATGCTTCAGTATATTTTTCACCACCAATGGTAATGTGCTCAACTGAAAAAATATTTCCCAATGTACTCTCTGCATTGACAGACATGGGCACATCTACAAAAACAACTTGTAGCATTAAGATAATCGTTACCAATATCGCAATCGGTTTCTTGAATAGTTTCTTCATAATACTCCCCTATTTCTTCTTTCTTCTAAAGTGTGATTAATGTCGATTACATCTATAAAATTTACACACTTTTCTATCTTCCTTATTATGTCAAAGACAGTTGAACATTTTTTGAACATCTTGTAACTACGCTATGAAACTGATAATATCTTCATATAAGGGGTAATTATGAGAAAAAAAGTCAGAAATAAACGTTTGTATCTATTGGAAACACTGGTTTTTTTGCTTTTGATTGTGTCGTACATTCAAATTCAAGACAAACGTATTTTAAACAAGCCATCACAAGTCGAAAGTGGTTTTCTAGATTTAACACAATGGCAGGCTGATGACACCCTTACTTTAGATGGAACTTGGGAGTTTTATCCCCATCGACTGCTTGATCCTACGGCTTTAAATTTTGATGCGCACAGAAGTGATGTACACTTTATTCAAGTACCCGCCTCTTTGTCACAAACCTCCAATAACTCATTCACATCCGGTACCTACCGCCTTCGTATTCAAGTACCCGAAGATGGTATGTTCGCCATAAAAACCAGAACCATTCGTTCTGCCTATAATTTATATATCAACGGCATTCTGCTGCATACTTCCGGTACAACATCCACAAACATACATGAAGTAGAGATAAACAGTCGCTATGCCATGTTGCCCTTTAGGAGTTTGGATCAACATATTGAACTTGTAATTCAAGTGGCCTCGGATGAAAGAAGTCTCAATGTCAGTGGTATTATAAATTCCATTGAATTTGGAACATACCCCATGATTCAAAGACAACACTACATGGATGTTGCTTTATCGATGATCACCATAACCCTACTATTTACCGTTGGTGCATATTTTATTGTGCGCTTTCTTTTCCAAAGAAGCTTGGTTCACAACTTCTACTTCGGTTGGATGTCCATCATATTTGCCTTCTTTCTATCTTTAATGGATGAGCAAATCATGTCAATCTTTATCAATTATAACTTTACACA
>DEQB01000090.1:6883-7748 GCA_002359085.1 Erysipelothrix sp. UBA3377 | reverse complement strand
AGCGTCTTTGATCGCGTAATCCCCAAAAGCTTCATTCAGTTCGCGAACCGGCTGATTCTTTTTTCAACAGCACTCATCGCATTGAATGCACTTTTCTTCAACTCGGATAGTTCTTTTTTCTATATGATATATTTATTTGGTTTAATCAACAGTGTACTTTATAGTTTGGTGACTGCCTTTATGTCTTTAAAGAAATCAGACGAAACCACAAATTTTGCCTATATTTTTCTTTTGAATATCTCCACATACCTTGGCCTTACCTATTTAAGAATGCTCTATCCGATAAATCTCTATCACTTACCACTCTTCTTCGGTTTGGTCCTCGCCATATCTGGTTCTCTCTTATTGTCTAAGATTGATGTTTCAAACTACCGAAAAAACGAAGAACTTACCGAAGACTTATTTGACAGTTATAGAAGACAGAATCGATTCTTTAATAACTTTGTGCCAGAAGTACGCGATGGTATCCAGAAAATTTATGAACTAAACGAATCCATCTTCGAACAAGAAAGCACACCTTTGAATCCTGATCATTTAAAAATCATTTCCGATATCAATCAAGAAAGTTTGAGATTGTTTGGACTCTTGGATATCGTCTCATTCAGCTCTGACACCGTTACAACAACATATAACGAAGCCCCTTCAAACATTCACGTCGAAACCATGGTCGACGAAGTATTAAGAGACCTCTCTGATTTATTTCCTTTAAGTACTGATATAAAGATCACTACATATATCTCAAAAGGCTTTCCAACATTTGTGTTCTCATACAATCGGGCTTATCAAGTGTTATATGAGCTGATTTTAAATGCACTAGAGAATACCCACGTTGGATCCATTACGATTTCATTTTCTGTCAAAAACA
>DEQB01000090.1:6511-6805 GCA_002359085.1 Erysipelothrix sp. UBA3377 | reverse complement strand
AAGGTGTTCTTGCCGATGCATCAAGTTGATCCAGTGGATAATAAATATGGTTTGGGTTTAACATTCTCAAAAAAATTCATTGAATCCGTTGGGGGAAACATTTCAATTGAATCTAAAGAAGAAATTGGCACAAAAGTAACCATTCAATTACCCATAGAAAACAACACAAATAGAACCACTTCGCGTATACCAACCAGTCAGGACGCATCCTCCTTTACGGGACCAGAAATACTCATTATTAAGAAAAAAGACTTAGAAAGAATTCGTATCAAAAATATTTTGAGAAATCATAAT
>DEQB01000090.1:5447-6471 GCA_002359085.1 Erysipelothrix sp. UBA3377 | reverse complement strand
CACCCTTGAATCCCACACCCCAAAACTAATCATCCTCGATTGGAATGTCAATGATGTCTCCTTCACAGAGTTCTCTAAGGTTATAAGAGAAAGATTTGATAGTTACGAAATTCCGATTTTACTTCTAGGTACGGCCACTAACTTAGGTCACGTTGATATGATTGAAGCTCAAGGTATTACAGAGTTTTTACATAAACCCATTAATATTGTTGAATTATTGACGCGTGTAAACTTTATGTTGGAGTCTATTTCAGCAACCGAAAGACATCGAAATAGGGAACTTCAATTCCTCTATTCACAAATATCACCACACTTCTTACACAACACATTATCCAATGTTATTGGATTGATTGGTAAAGAAGATGCGATCGCAAAGGAAACAATCATCAACCTTTCAATTTACTTACGCGCAAAACTAAACATTCATAAGCGACATGCACGCATCCCCTTAGAAGATGAAATTGAGGTTATTCTTTCATATTTAGACATTGAAAAACTACGCTACGATAATAAGTTGTTTATTGAAAGTGATATTAAGGCATATCAAACGTATATACCACCGCTATCACTCCAACCCTTGGTTGAAAACGCCATTGAACATGGGTTCAAACACAATGAACCCCTTACCATCAAAATCAAAACTCACTCTGAGGACGGGTTTGTGATCATATTGATTGAGGATGACGGTATTGGTATGGATGAAGTTACACTTCAAAATGCCCTTGAAAATAAGTCCGGGCGCATTGGTCTTGCTTCAACAATCAAACGGATAAATATTCTCCCACAAGCATCCTTTGAAATTGAAAGCAGTTTAAATAAAGGAACCCGTATTCTAATTCGGTTAAAGGAGTTAAACCATGAAGAAAGCCATAATTATTGATGATGAGCGAAATGCCATCACAACACTACAAGACATGTTAGTTCAATTCAAAGAAATTAACGTTATTAAGACTTTCACCAACCCATTAGACGCTGTCACTGAAATGATTGCATTAAAACCTGATGTTATTTTCTTGGATATTGA
>DEQB01000090.1:3330-5322 GCA_002359085.1 Erysipelothrix sp. UBA3377 | reverse complement strand
GAAATTAATGCTGTCGATTACTTACTAAAACCAGTTTCTAATCGAAGACTCAAGAAAAGTATCGCGAGACTCAATCAACAGCACAACATTAATAAAACTATCAATCATCGTATTCATATTCAAAGTTTTGGTGAATTCTTTTTATTCGATGAATCCAATACGCCCATCAAATGGCGCACAAAAAAAGCCAAAGAACTTTTCGTTTTCCTTTGGCTCCAACAAGGTCAATTGATTTCAAAAGACATTTTGGTAGAAACACTCTATCCAGACAGACCATATTCCAATGCTCAAACACTGTTCTACACACTCATTTATCAATTGCGTAAAAATCTTTCAAACATTGGGATTGAAGACGCAATCTTACTTCAAAATGGAAGCTATATGTTGAATGGGAACTATGATAGTGATTTGGATGTACTCACACAGATTCTTTCCAAACACACGCATGATCGTAGTGACATAATTAAAGTCATGGAAACCCATATGGCACCTTTACTGGATATGGAACATTATGAATGGAATATATCCCAACAAATCAAAGTAGCAGACCAAGTACGTGAAGTCTTAGAAAGTTATCTTGAGTCTGTACACAAGAATGGAATTGTAGATCCAATCGTAACAGATATTATTGAGTATCTCTTTAAAATTGACCCTTATAATGAAGCGGTCTTCTTGATGGGTAAACATTATTATGATCAGACAAGACAAACTGACTTGTATTATGCGTTGGTCAAAAGATATACCACGACTTTGCGAGAAGATCTCGGAATAACAAGCATTTAAAAAGCACTATTGATTGAGTGCTTTTTTTGCTTTTTGGATACGTATTTTACTCACGCCTTCATATGATCCTGAATCAGTATAGGCATATGAAACATCTGGCCCTTGAGTGGTTGGGTCTTCAAACCACATCTTGAAAGAACCGTGAAGTTGATGGATACCTGTAGTATCATATATATCTTTAATATTATCTTCATGAACGCCTGCACCCACACAAAACTCTATCTTGTTCTTGTAAGAATCGAAAAGTGCTTTGAGTTTATGCATGCCTTCATGACTGGTTGCATGACCACCACTGGTCAATATGCGATCGACATTACAATCGATTAAATCTTCTATACCTTTAGCCATATCTTCAACAACATCTATGGCACGGTGGAATATCGCTTCTTTACAGTATCTATGTGCGATATCAACCATTTCTTTTGTGGTTTGTTTATCAATGGTTTTGTCATTATTTAAAAAACCAAATACAATACCATCTGCGCCAGCATCCAATAACGATATGGCTTCAAGCTTCATTTGTTCTATCTCTAATGGACTGTAATTAAAGCCCCCTCCGCGTGGACGAATCATCACAACAATGGGTATATCAACATGTTGTTTCGCCAACAGTAAAGTTTGAAGTGTAGGCGTTAAGCCCCCTAAATAGACTGCATTATTTAATTCAATACGGTCTGCGCCTGCTTTTTGTGCAGTAATACAATCTGCTACAGAATTACAGCAGACTTCGATTATTTTCTTATTCATGGTACACCCGCTTCCTTCATCACAGTATAACATAGTGAATATGGGTTCAAAGAATCTTCATATAGTTTTCATAAAAAAACACCCCAATTTGAGGTGTTTTGTTTTTTATCGAACGATTTCAACCTTAATTCCAGGTCCCATTGTAGATGTAAGTACATAGTTCTTAATGAAGTGACCTTTAACTGCTGCTGGACGTGATTTAGCGATTGTATCGTAAATAGCCATAATATTTTCAACAAGTTGGTCATTGGTGAATGATAGTTTACCAGCCAATACGTTGATGTTTCCATCTTTATCAACACGGTATTCAATCTTACCTTTTTTAATTTCTTCAACTGCTTTTGTAATTTCTGTTGTTACAGTTCCTGTTTTAGGGTTTGGCATTAATCCTTTAGGTCCTAGGACACGTCCCAGTTTACCAAGTTCACCCATCATGTCTGGTGTTGCAACGATAACGTCGAA
>DEQB01000090.1:0-3255 GCA_002359085.1 Erysipelothrix sp. UBA3377 | reverse complement strand
CCTGCATCTTTCGCTTCTTGTTGTTTAGCACCTTGTGTAACAACAAGCACTTTTTGTGAACGACCTGTACCATTTGGTAACACCATCGCACCACGGATTTGTTGGTCCGCATGACGCGCATCAACATTTAAGAATAGAGATACTTCAACTGAAGCATCGAAATTCACAAAACTTGTTTCTCTAACGAGCTTTACCGCTTCTTCTAATGAATAGTTTTTTTCGCTGTCTACAAGTTCTAATACTTTTTTGCGGTTTTTTGTTTGATTCGCCATATTATCCCTCGTATCCTTCTATTTTAATTCCCATATTTTTCGCTGTTCCAGCAACAATTTTCATTCCTGCTTCAACATCGTTTGCATTAAGATCTTTAAGTTTATACTCTGTAATCTCACGCAATTGGTCAACAGTAATTGTACCTACTGTTTGGGTATTTGGGGTACCTGCCCCTGATGCTACGCCAGCATATCTCTTCAATAGAACAGCAGCGGGTGTAGTCTTGGTGACAAATGTAAATGATTTGTCTTCATAAACTGTAATTTCTACAGGAACGATATCATTACCACGTTCTCTTGTCTGATCGTTAAATGCAGTACAGAACTGAGGCATGTTAATTCCAACACCAGCCAAAGCGGGTCCTGGCTTAGCGCCACCTGCAGGGAATTGTAATTTTACAACTCTAGCAACTCTTTTACTCACACGACATTCCTCCTTTTTTTGATAGTCTGTGTTGTGGTAGACGAACGGTTGCACGTTCTCCCACAAAAATCGCCTTATAAAAAGGCTTCTATATTATATTGGTTTTCAAACCCATTGTCAAACAAATACGCTCTGTTAACGCTATATCCAGCCATTTCTTTGAAACGCATTGAACAGACCCTTTTCATCAGCGGTTTCCGTGACTTCATCGGCCTTGTTTTTAAGTCTTTCATGTCCATTTTCCATCGCAATAGAATAATTAACTGCCTCAAACATTGCGATATCATTGAGCCCATCCCCAATTGCTATGGAATCATAATCGCCAATGATTGAATCTACAACTTGAATCGCTGTCTTTTTATCAATTCCCTTTAATCCAATCTCGCCACTTTCTTTTCCAAATTGAGGCACCGTTATATGATATACCTCAAACTCTTGATCAAATGTTTCGAACACTTTCTCAAAAGGATGTGTTAGGGAAATGAAACAAATCTTATTAATATCATCTTTTGGAACTTCACGCTTTGCGCTGCGTTCTAAAATTTTAAAAAACCACTGAAAATCATCATCCACATTAGTCGCCTCAAATACAGATTGAATACTTGAAATACAATATTCAGAGGCATAGAGCCCTTGATTGCTTTCAAGATAGTAACCCACATGATGCGTATCAAAGTACGCTGTAATAGACTCTACTTGATCAACTGTCATTTTGATATGCTTGATAATTTCATTTTCAATCTCAATATAAGAACCACCTGCACCAATAATACCATCAAATCCTATTCCCAAGATATCATCCGTAAGCTCTGCCTTTGATCTTCCCGTTGCTAAAAAAGCTTTGTTGCCGGCACTTCTAAAGGCTTGAATGGCATCTTTGGCTGATTGTGGAACACTCCCATCAAGCCCTACCAATGTGCCATCTACGTCAATATATGCGACGTATTTCTTATTTGTCATGATTCATGAAATCCTCGATGGCTTCATGTATGTTGTGTACTGTTCGATCAATCACATCTAGAATTTCTGGGTCTGCGTGTTTCATTGCATAACCACGATAGTGCCCCAACATCTCCAAATCATTGTGAGCATCACCTGCGGTTGCGACCTGTCCTACAAAATTATAGTGTTTTAGTAGCCGATCGATGGCGTGTTTCTTATCTGTATTCAAACCCACCACATCAAAGTGTTGAAAGTTAGGCATTGCTTTAATAACATGAGAAAAGTTCTCGTTGATTGCATTACAAATCTCAAATGTAATGTCCCTGGATGTCACCAGGCCATAGATACCTCTTATAGGTCCTTTAATTACGGATTCATAATCCATGTCAAAGCCCTCATAAATTTTTGCGCTTTCACCTAAAGCATGAATTTTAAAGCCATCACTGATACCGTAATACAACATATCCTTCGTGGATAAGAAATCAAAAACTTCCAAAGCTGCATCAACATCCATATCATCAGTTTCTAAAACATTATAATCTCGATCTAATATCACAGAGCCATTGGCTCCAATTAAAAAATCGATAGGAATATCATATTTATCTATTTCATGACGAATTGTTTCAACAATGCGACCGGTCGCAATTCCGAACAAGCCACCTTGTGCCCTAAATCTCTCAATTGCTTTTAAATCTCTTTCTGTTACCACACCATTCTGGAACAGTGTGCCATCGTAATCACTTACAAATATCTTCTTCATTTTTATCACCTTATCCATTATATCAAAATTGCTTCCAAAAGATACAAAAAGGCCATATCAAGCAAGCTTGGTATGACCTTTGAATTAATATTAGAGAATTTCTTTAACAGTTGATACTACATTATCAACGGTAAATCCGAATTCTTTAAAGAGTACATCACCTTTACCAGAAGCACCGAAGGTATCTAAGGTTACATAAGCACCATCAAGACCCACATATTTACCCCAGCCAAGTGAAGCACCTGCTTCAATTACAACACGTTTTCTTGCATCTTTAGGTAAGACAGATGCTTTATAAGCTTCGTCTTGTAATTCAAAGAGTTCGATTGAAGGCATACTTACAACACGTGTACCAATACCTTCTTTTTCTAAAGCAGCTTTTGCATCAACTGCAAGTGCAACTTCAGATCCAGTCGCAATTAAGATTACGTCAACTTTATCTGAGTCTGCTAAAACATAGCCACCCTTAACCGCATCTTTAGAAGATCCTTCAAGTTGTGGTAAGTTTTGACGTGATAACACAAGTCCAGTAGGTACATCTTTTGACGTCATCGCCACTGCCCACCCAGCCATGGTTTCAACACCATCAGCAGGTCTGAAAGTCACGAAGTTAGGTTGTGCACGCATCATGGTCAATTGCTCAACAGGTTCGTGTGTAGGGCCATCTTCACCCACTCCGATACTGTCATGCGTCAACACATAAGTCAGCGGTGTTCCCATTAAGGAAGATAATCTCGCCATTGGTTTCAAGAAGTCAGTAAAGACAAAGAATGTCGCTACATAAGGCTTCAATCCACCATAGAGGACCATTCCATTACCCATGGCAGCCATCGCATGTTCACGCACACCAAAGTGTA
>DEQB01000059.1:7964-32238 GCA_002359085.1 Erysipelothrix sp. UBA3377 | reverse complement strand
ATCAAACGTATTGTTGATGGTGAACCCATTAATGGTGCAGTGATTGATGTTGAAGTGAATGAAGTTGAATCAGCATAATATAAGCAGACTCATATGAGTCTGTTTTTATCGAAAGGAAAAACAAATGGCAGATAAATTAATTAGAGGTTTGGCTAGAAATGGCAATATCCGTGTACTCATGGTTAAGTCAACTGACCTTGTTCAAAATGTAAAAGAAATCCACGATCTCTTTCCGACTGTTACAGCGGCAGTGGGTCGTACCATGAATGCCAGCTTAATGATGGCACATACTTTAAAAGATGAAGATGAAAAATTGATTATTGAAATACGAGGCAATGGAGACTTGAAGTTTCTTTTGGTAAATGCAGATAATGCGGGTCGTGTTCGTACAACTGTAAGTAATCCTCACTTACTAAAAATCAACGAACACAATGGTAAGTTAGATGTTGGTGGACTCTTTGAAGGGGGAACCTTAAAAGTATCCCGTTCTATAGATGACAAGATTGTCTATAACTCATTGGTAGATCTTCAGTCGGGTGAAATCGGTGATGACTTCGCGTATTACTTCGCACAGTCTGAACAAATCCCATCGGTAGTAAGCTTGGGCGTTCTTGTGGGAGAAGACTACAATGTCTTATCTGCAGGGGGTCTTATTATTCAAGTTTTACCCAGTGCTCAAGAGGAAGATATTGTAGCAATGGAAACTTTGCTTCAGGAATTAAAACCCATGTCGACATACTTCTTAGATATGGAAGCGGAAGCTTTGTTTGAACAACTCTTTGAAGATGGTGAAATCTTAGGAACCAGTGATATTGAATATCATTGTGGCTGTAATAGAGATCAAATGTTGGGTGCTTTGATGACACTATCTACAGATGATTTACAGGAATTAATTGATGAGGATCAGGGTGCAAAAATGATTTGTCACTACTGTAATACGGAATATGAATTCAGTGAATCAGAATTAAAAGCAATAATAGATGAAAAACAGTAATTAATTTGTTAAGATAAGTACGTATAAATTTAGAAATGAGTGAAAACATGAGTCATGAACTAACGGAACAAGAAATAGTACGTCGTGAGAAAATGGAAGCGTTGAAGGAAAAAGGTGTACAACCCTTTGCGGAACCTTTTAAACCCAACAAACATTCCATTGAAATCACAGAAAACTATGAACACAATACAAAAGAAGAATTGGAAGCTTTAGACATCCCTGTTAAAGTGGCGGGGCGTGTCATGACCAAGCGTGTCATGGGTAAAGCTGGTTTTATGCATATTCAAGATATGGAAGGACAAATCCAAATCTATATTCGTAAAAACGATTTGGGTGAGGAAGTATTCGATTACTTTGAGCATCTTGATTTGGGAGACATTGTTGGGGTTGAAGGAAAAGTCTTTAAAACCAATAAAGGGGAACTCTCTGTTTACGCAAGTAAACTGGTTCACCAAACTAAAGCTTTGAGACCTTTACCTGATAAATATCATGGTTTGACCGATACAGAAGAAAGATACCGTCGTCGTTATCTTGATTTAATCATGTCTCAAAATTCAAAAGATACAGCGCGTAAGCGTGCTTTAATGGTTAGAAAATTGCGTGAATTTTTAGATGATGAAGGCATGATTGAAGTTGAGACACCTGTCTTAACACCAATTCTAGGGGGTGCTGCCGCAAAACCTTTTGTGACACACCACAATACCTTAGATATGGACTTTTACTTGAGAATTGCGACTGAACTACCCTTAAAACGTCTCATCGTAGGTGGTTTTGAAGGTGTTTATGAAATTGGTCGTCTCTTTAGAAATGAAGGCATGAGCCCAAAACATAATCCAGAGTTCACAACTGTTGAAGCTTATGTTGCTTATGCGGATATGTATGACATGATGGATTTGGTTGAACGCTTATTTGAATTCCTATCCACAACTGTCACCGGATCTACTGAAATTACGTATCAAGGTACTGAAATTTCTTTGAAAGCACCTTATCCTCGTATCCATATGGTAGATGCGATTAAAGACGCTACAGGCATTGATTTCTGGCAGATGGATGATCTTGATGAGATGTTAAAACTCGCAAAAGAAAAAGGTGTTGAAGTTGAGAAACACCAACAAAGTTATGGTCATATCGTTAACTTATTCTTTGAAGAATTCGCGGAAGAAAAAATTGTCCAACCGACAATCGTTTATGGACATCCAATTGAAATCTCTCCACTAGCGAAAAAGAATTCAAAAGATCCTCGTTTTACTGAGCGATTTGAAATCTTTATCAATGGTACTGAATACGGTAACTCATTCAGTGAGCTTAATGATCCAATTGATCAAAGACAACGCTTTGAGTCACAACTTGAAGAAGCGAAACTGGGTAATGATGAAGCCAATGAAATGGACGAAGACTACGTTGAAGCCCTTGAATACGGAATGCCACCAACAGGTGGAATCGGTATTGGTCTTGATAGACTTGCCATGTTATTAACAGATAGCAGATCTATTCGTGACGTATTGTTATTCCCACATATGAGAAAGAAGTCTGGAGAGTAGTGCAAAAAGTGGCTTGTTTACAGGGTTTTAACGACATTTTAATTACCATAATGACAGTTTTTACACCCAATATACACCCGAATTTTGAGAATATTTTTAACCACAAAACTAAGGAGCTAGAGATAGCTTCTTTTTGCAATACAAAACGCTTTATCTATTTGATATACTTAAAGAAACATGTTGTGTTCTAATTTGCTACTACAATAGAATTGTAAACAAAGGAGAAGGGGTTCATGCAGAATTATATTGATCATGAAATAAAAGTTAAAGTTATAGATTCTGTTTTATCACAAGAACGAGAATGGCAATGGTTTATTGATTATGTGGAAGCTAATTTTGAATTGGCAGATGTTAAGACATGGGTTGAGTGTGAGAATATAAATAGCAACCTTTCAGATGTATATTCTTACTTTATCAAAATTTTAGAAATTGATATTGAAGAACCAATGATTCAATCCGATTTACTATTAGACATTTTTTTGGTATCGAAATATTATGTCGGATTAATTGAATATGACAATTGTAAAGATAAAATAAAAACTATTTTTGGTACTGTTTTTTTATTCCTAGTTTGGATGACAAAGTTAATAAACTTGAACAACGAAGATAAGTATATCTTAAATTACCAAATACTTACTGAGAAAAATTATTGGAAACTAGTAGATATTACTGCTCTTTTGGAGAGTAAAGAATCACTGCTTTCCAATTCAAGCTATATAAAAATTGATGGTTGGGCTTCTTTAGCTGAATGTTTATCAGATAATCTGAACGAAATCAGCTATGGATATTCTGAAGATTTTTTTGAAAGGAACGGAAAAAAATTATACAATGCTGCTGCGTTTAGTTTTCAGTCTATAAGTCATGAAGTTACTAATACTTGGGAAGAATCATATCTTTTGGATATGCTCAAAGTAAAATTTAATAATAGAAAAATAATACCTACTTATATAATGGGCAGTAAAAGTGTGCCTGACCAGAGAATGTGGACTTTGGAAAGAATTAATCATTTGATTAACTTCTTTAATGAGCCAAAAGCAACATTTGTTCTTGAAACAATTCGGTACGTTCTATACGAAATAACTCCTTCTCAAAGAACTAAAATTGCTCATTGTTCGTTACTAACTGACTATTTGAAAATTAATAAAGCGAGTAAAGCTTTGTCATCCTCTTCATTTAAGATAGTTTCATATTTATTTGAAGATAAGGAGATGAAAGACCTATTACAAGATGCAATTTATCTTGATATGCTCAAAGAAATGCAAACGATTTCCAATCCAGGATTGATTTCACAACTACAAGATGCTCATATTCCTATTAGTAAAAAGCAAAAAAATATAGTGAAGGAAAATTCAATATCACTTTATAAAACAATTGAAAATACTAATTCACTAGGAGACTTAAATAATTATTTATGTGAAAGTGAAATCCCTAGATACATTGATAATGTTTATTTTCAAAAACTTCATGAAAAATTTCTTCAATTAATAGAAACTGATAGTAGTATATTGGTTTCTGCGGTCTTTTATAGATATATGCTTTTTTTGTTTGAGATAAATAATAAAGGAATTGATATTAATAAGAAATTGGTTAGGCAAGCAATGATTGACATACAAGAGATATGGCGAAAGAAGTACTATACAAGACAAACCCAAAATATGAGTATGTTCATGCATGAGAGTGTAATCCAAAATAATGAAGTTAATCGTTATAATGATCTTGCATTAGAGAGACCTTTAGAAATTGCAAGATCTACAATGATTACGAATGAAGAGGATTTATGTAATCTTATGACTTTCATTTCAGAAGCCCCCTTAATGTATTCTGTGACTCATCTCGAAATTTCCGAGATATATCCCAAGGAAGTTATCATAGAAAATTATGGAAATCATGAAATCTATGGACTTCTTAAAAAACAAGTTGACAAAATCGTCGATGAAAAAGGATATAAGTTTTTAAATATTTTAGATTCGGACTATTATGTTTTTGGTGTGCTAGATAGATATAAAAATAATATAACAACAGCAATGGCTTTGATGGTGAAAGATATTGATCTATACAATCATATTTCTAGTATTTTTAATGATGTTCTAATTGAGTATGACGGAACCCCCAAACTAGCACATGTTACGCAATTATTCCCACTACTTGAAGCGAAAATTAGAGAATTAGCAACTCTAACAGGATTTGTCCCTTTCAAAATACAAGAGGAAAATTTTATGATGTATAAAGATCCAAGTTCTATATTGAAGGAAATCATACAAACAGTTTATGATGAAACAAATGATTTCAACATTATACCTGATATACTATTTGTTTATAACTGTATGTTTAGTGGATATTCGATGAATATAAGAAATGAATTAATACATGGACGAGATTACACCACAGGAAGTAGTTTGGTTTTAGCATTAAAAGCAACTCTTATGTCAATTTCAATGATTGAGTACAGATTAAACATAATTAAAGAAAACCAAAGCAAAAGGCAATAAGGACACAACATTTTCACATGAATAAATACCATAATCTATTTGTTCATTCAGCTTTAGCAAACAATTTCTCTTGTTTTATTATAACAAAATTAACCGAATCTATCCGAACAATGTCGAATATTCCTTAAACAAATGTTATAATTGAGCCATATGTAGAATGAAATTTTAGATTTAGAAGGAGGGATGTCTCGTGGAACTCAAACTCATTGATAATAAAGGAGACAATACTTTACAGAAACTTCTACAGAATAAAATTACGAAAGATTCTAAAATTGCTATACAAACTGCGGCATTTTCAATATTTGCTTTTCATGCACTTCAAAAAGAAATTCAGAAATCTAAAGAATTGAGGGTTATACTAACTCAATCTTTTTTTGAGCATGAAGAAACAGGATTTCTTAAGCGATATGAAATTGCTCAAAGCAAGGATGACATTTCTGGTAATAAATACGAAATTAAACTAAGAAATAAAATGAACTCAGCATTCATTGCAAGAGAAACAGAGAAATTAATTATAGAGAAGGTAAAGGTGCATCAGTTAGCACAAAATCATACAGCATTAGATGCGCTTCTGTTGGAAAATGATAAAGATATTAGTGGTAATGTAGTGGTACCATCTTTATTTAAGTTTACATCTGATGGTTTAGGAATCACTGAATCAAATAACGTTTCGACAATGACTGGAATCGTGGGTGCTCCAGATCATCTTGCAGGTCTTAAAGCTGACTTTGATCATATTTGGGATGATCCTGAAAAGTCGAAGAATGTGACAGAGAGAGTATTAGAAAAAGTCAGAACAATCTATCAAGAAAACACTCCCGAATGGATATATTTTGTTTCTCTATATCATATTTTTCATGATAGATTAAATGAGTTGGATGAGGAAGATATCGTACCCGAAGGTTCGGGGTTTAAGGATTCAGTCATTTGGAATACGCTATTTCAATTTCAAAAAGATGGCGTTTTAGGTTTAATACGCAAATTAGAAAAATATAACGGAGCTATACTTGCGGATTCTGTGGGACTAGGGAAAACTTATTCAGCTTTAGCTGTCATTAAATATTTTGAACTTCAACGTAAAAGAGTACTTGTTTTGGCACCTAAGCGATTGAGGGAAAACTGGACTTTATACACTGCTGTTGATGTAAGGAATGTTCTAAAGGATGACTATTTTAATTACAATGTATTGAACCATACAGATTTAAGTAGATATAAAGGGCTTAGTGGGGATATAAAACTGGATACATTTTTATGGTCTGATTTTGATTTAGTTGTAATAGATGAATCACACAACTTCAGAAACAATGACACTAGCGTAAATAGAGAAACAAAATCTAGATATCAAAGACTAATGGAAGATGTTATACAAGCTGGTCGTAAAACAAAAGTATTAATGCTATCGGCCACGCCAATAAATAATCGTATGAGTGATTTAAAAAATCAAATTGGATTTGTCACTGAAGAAAAAACAGATGCATTAGCCAAATATGGTATAGAAGATATTGATTTAACGTTAAGACTAGCACAACGATCATTTAATCAATGGATGGAATTAAGTGAACAACATAGAACAACTCAGAGATTTTTAGACTCAGTAAATCAAGATTACTTTAAACTTCTAGATATGCTTACGATTGCGCGAAGTCGCAAGCATATTGAGAAGTATTATGATATCAATGCGGTCGGTGAGTTCCCAGAAAGACTAAAGCCAAAAACAATTAAGTCTGATATTGATATAAACGGTAATTTCCCAAATCTTAAAGAAGTTTATGATGAAATAGGTCTTCTAAACATGGCGATGTATAGACCATTACAATATGTTTTAACGACAAAGAGAAGCCAATATGAGGCACTCTACGATACTGAAGTAAAAGGTGGTCAATCTTCATTTAAACAAATTGACCGTGAACAAGCTTTAGGGAATCTAATTCGTGCGAATCTGTTTAAACGATTAGAGAGTTCAGTACACTCATTTGGATTAACACTAGGTAGAATGGTCGATGGTATAGAATCAATTTTAGAAACAATAAGCAAACATCAAAAAGGTGAAATTCCCATGTTGAGTATTTCTGATTTTGATGATGAAGAACTAGAAGATGCATTTGATGAACAAGCAGTAGGCACAAAAACAAAAATACTTATTGGAGATATGGATTTATTAAAGTGGTCTCAAGCGCTGAATGAAGATTTAGAAATACTAAAGAACTTACACAAAGAGTCTAAAAAAATAACACCTAAAAATGATGCCAAACTATTAGATTTAGAGAATATCATAAAAAATAAGTTTAATAATCCAATTAATGGCAATAATAAGAAAATATTAATTTTTACAGCTTTTGCGGACACAGCTAACTATCTATATGACAATCTGGCTGATGTAACCAAAAGCACTTTTGGATTGCACTCTGCACTAGTTACCGGAGGATCAACTGCTAATAAAACGACAATGGCTAATGTTTCAATAAGAGATATGAGCGATATATTAACTAACTTTTCCCCGATCTCAAAAGGGAGAAACCTAATCAATCCGAACGTAGTTGAAGAAATAGATATTTTAATTGCAACAGATACGGTTTCGGAAGGACAGAACTTACAGGATGCTGATTATGTTATGAACTATGATATTCATTGGAATCCCGTAAGAGTTATTCAACGTTTTGGTAGAGTCGATCGTATTGGTTCTCAAAACAAACAAATACAGCTTGTTAACTTCTGGCCCAATGTTGATCTAGATACATATTTAAATCTAGAACAAAGAGTTAAGGGTCGTATGGTCATGCTAAATACAGCTGCTACAGGAGAAGACGATCTATTAAATATAAATGATAACAAAGAAATGAATGATCTCAAGTATCGAAGAAGACAACTTGAACAACTTCAAACAGAAGTGATTGATTTGGAGGATGTTGCAGGGGCAATATCCATTACAGACCTAACATTTAATGACTTTATTTCTGACCTTCAAAACGTACTCAAAGAAAATGAAAAAGCATTAAACGAAGCACCATTAGGAATGTTTGCTGTAACCGATACAAACGGAGACCCAGAAGCTGAACCAGGCGTAATCCTAACCTTAAAACAAAGAGTGAAAGATATGGGTGTTAAAAATAGTATTCTTCCTTATATCATAATTTATATGAGAATGGATGGAACAGTTAAAATTAATTATATGTATGCAAAGCAAGTTTTAGACTTCTTCAAAAAAGTAACCAAAGGCAAAAATACAATAAATCATGAGCTTATAAGCGATTTTTATAAAGAAACAGAGAATGGAAGTGATATGTCTGAGTATTCTGAAATTCTTAGTAAAGCTTTGGAAGCCATTAGTGGAAAGCAAGAAGAAGTTGGTATAGGATCTTTATTTACTCCAGGAGGAACATCTATCCAAATGGATTTATTAGATAATCTTGATGATGTTGAATTAATATCATTTCTAATTGTGAGGTAGAAAACATGAACTTAAATGACATTATAAAATTGTGGAGATTCCCCAAATCAACGATTGTAAATCGAAACCTCCCTAAATTGCATATATATCCGCATATAAAGAAAACCAAAGACAGAGATTTTATCCAAAATAACGTTCAAAGCATCTATGTACTCGCTAACTTTCGAACAGAAAACACGCGTATCCCCGCATTTGAATCAGAAGATGAAACGTATCAAGAGGTACAATTTCTATATATTAAGACAAAAGATAGTAGTGATTCTGAGAGGGTTTTTGGACTCTTATCAAACTTAATCCCTTATCCACTTGTAGCTCTTGTAGAGGAAGTTGATAATTATATTATATTTACAGGACGGTATGAAAAACTATCCACGGGCTATCTAAAATTAGTTAAATCGTATATATCTCCCATTTACAATAAAGAAGAATTAGAGGTCGTATTAAAAAAGTTGGAAGTTTCAAATCTTCCCCAAAAAAACTTAAAAGTACTATATGACCAAATTAGGGATATAATATCAACAGAACAAGTTACTGGTCAATTTAATGAACTATCACGAGATATCACCAGTGAAGAAAAAGATAAAATTGACACGTTAACAAATAAAATAAACAATCTTTCTAATTCAATCTCAAAAGAACGCCAGCTAAACAGAAAAATTGAGATGCAAATGGAACTTAAAAGATTACAAGATGCATTAGCAGGGATATTAAATAATCAGAAAGGAATTATAAATAGTGATGAAAAATAAAATAAAAGAAGCGCCTTCAACTTCATTAGATGTGAGGGAAGACTTGATAAAGAGGTTACTTTCAGTTGTTCCAGAAGCTGAAACAGATGGAATGATTGACTGGGATAAGCTCAAACAAGAACTTACTGGTGTCATTGATGAATCACCAGAACGTTATAATTTCACTTGGAATGGCAAGAAACAAGCGATGAGATTGGCGCAACAACCAACAACAGCAACACTTAAACCAAACAAAGAGAAATCAAAAAACTGGGACACAACAGAGAATTTATATATCGAGGGAGATAATCTTGAAGTTCTAAAGCTACTCCAAAAATCATATTCAAACAAAATAAAACTTATATACATAGATCCACCTTATAACACTGGAAAAGATTTCGTCTATAAAGATAATTTTAAAGATTCATTATCAAACTATCTAGAACAAACAGGGCAAATAGATAGTGAAGGAAACAAAATATCTGTTAATACAGAAGCCAGCGGAAGATATCATACTGATTGGTTAAATATGATGTATCCAAGACTTAAACTAGCGAGGAATTTGTTGACAGAGGATGGAGTTATATTTATATCAATTGATGATTCGGAACAAGAAAATCTAAAGAAAATAGCAAACGAAATATTTGGAGAGAGTAATTTCCTCGCTCAAATTACGTGGGAAAGAGCTTTTGCTCCTATAAATTTAAAAAAGAATTTTTCAGAAAGTCACGATTATATGCTGATTTATGGAAAAAACATTAATTCAATTTCTACTGATGGATTAAAAAGAAACGATGAAACTAATGAGAGATACTCTAATCCAGACAATGATTATAGAGGTCCTTGGACTTCGGGAGATTTATCAGTTGGTCCTGCAATTGAAAAAAATATCTACGAAATCATAACACCAAGTGGTCGATCTGTCATGCCCCCTAGTGGTTATAGTTGGAGATTATCTAAGAAAGTACTGAACGAATATATAGAAGATAATAGAATTTGGTTTGGAGAAAATGGAAATAACACCCCTAGAATTAAGCGTTTTCTTTCAGAAGTGAAACAGGGGATAACACCAATGACGATTTGGAAATATGAAGATGTAGGTCATTCTCAAAGCGCAAGCCAATATTTAAAAAAGTTGTTTGATGATAAAGCATATTTTTCATATCCTAAACCAGTTCCTTTAGTTAAAAGAATTTTAGAATTGTACTCAAATGAAGATTCGATAGTATTGGATTTCTTTTCAGGTTCTGCAACCACTGCTGAAGCAGTAATGGACGTGAATATTGCGGACAGTGGAAAAAGGAAATTTATTATGGTCCAACTTCCTGAACAGTTAACTGAGAAAGATGTGGCATATCAAGATGGTTACCGAACAATACCTGAGATTGCTCAAGAAAGGATTCGTAGAGCTGGAGATAAAATTGTTAAAGAGAATCCTTTGTTTGCTGGAGATTTGGATATTGGATTTAAAGTCTTTGAGTTAGATAAATCAAAAATAAAGAAATGGAACATAGATACGACCAATCTTGAGGAACAAATGTCGATGTTGGAAGACAATTTTGAAGACGGAGCTAAACCACTAGATGTCGTTTATGAAATTATGATAAAACAGGGATTAGATCTTTCATATCCAGTTGAGGAAGTGAATCTAGAAGATACATTTGTTTATAATGTTGGTTTTGGGGCTCTATTTGTAGTTTTGGGCAATAATATTAAAAGTGATGTTGCTAGTTATATTGTTGATGAGATGAATAAACTTAAGCGAGAAAACACGGTTGTTGTTTTTCAAGATCAAGGTTTTGAAAGTGACAGTGAGAAATTGAATGCTATCGAAATGTTAAATACCAATGGTATTAAGTATGACGACATTTTTAGTATTTAATTTGGGAAGTAGGTGAAGAAGATTTGAAGATACAATTTGAAAGCCTAGATTATCAGACGGTAGCAGTTAATTCGGCTGTTAAAGTTTTTGAAGGGCAAACAATTAAAGAATCAGTTTTTACAATCACAGATAATCCTTCGGGAGGAACTATATTTGCTGAAGATGGTATTGGTGTTGGTAATAGGATTATTATTAATTCAGAGAATATGTTAAAGAATGTGAACAAAGTTCAGATTTTAAATCAAATTGCACCAAGCGATAATCTTTTTGGTGCCAATGCAAGTTTTCCACAATTTAATATTGAAATGGAAACAGGGACTGGAAAAACGTTCGTGTATTTGAGAACAATTTTGGAACTCAATGCAAAATATGGTTTTATGAAGTTCGTAATTGTTGTGCCTAGTGTCGCGATTAAGGAGGGAACTTTAAAGTTCTTTAATATCACAAAGGACTATTTTAAAGCTCAATATAATGGTGTTATCTATGATTTGTTTATGTTTGATAGTAAGAGACTCAATCGAATTCATACTTTTGCGTCTGCTAACACTATTGATATTATGGTAACAACGATTCAAGCTTTTAATAAAGATACGAATTTGATGAATAGGGAAAATGATCAATTATCAGGTGCAAGACCGATTGATTTGATTTCTGAAACAAGACCCATCGTGATTATTGATGAGCCTCAGTCTGTAGATAATACAGCTCTAGCAAAAGAAGCCATCAGTAGCTTGAATCCATCAGTTGGGTTTAGATACTCTGCGACACATAGAGATACATCTTATCCGTTGATATATCGATTGGATGCTGTGGATGCATATGAAAATCAATTGGTTAAACAAATTGAAGTTGCAGGGTTAACTATGGATGAGGATGGAAACCGTGCTCATATGAAGTTAATTAGCGTTAAAAGCATTAAGTCAGGAATCTCAGCACAGATTGAAGTTTATAAAGGGCTTAAAAGCGGTGTTAAAAAACAAACACTGAAATTTGTTGCAAGGGACGATATGTATACCAAAACGGGATTACAAATTTACGAAGATGTTGGGTTTATTCAAGATATTGATACAACTCCAGGATTTGAAACGGTCTACTTTTCTGGTGTCCCAGAGAAAATTACCCTTTCTTCGGCAACACTTGAAGATGAAGAAATTAAGCGTCATCAAATTGTAAAAACAATTGAAGAGCATCTAGAAAAAGAGTTAAGTTTTGCTAGAGATGGTCAACAAATAAAAGTTTTAAGTTTGTTTTTTCTAGATAAAGTAGAAAATTATAGAGTTTATGATGAAGAGGGAAATCCAAGCCTCGGTAAGTATGCACTGATATTTGAAGAAGAATATCGCCGACTTATTAAGCTGCCTAAATATAAAACCCTTAAGGATATTAATATCCCGGTTGAAGAAGTTCATGATGGTTATTTTTCTGCAGATAGAAAAGGAAAACTAAAGAATACTAGTGGTTCAACGCTGGATGATGAATCAACCTACGAAATGATTATGAAAAACAAAGAAGGTCTTTTAACTTTCTATGATGAAGCTAAAGGTAATACGCAAAAGGCGAATAAAATTCGTTTTATTTTCTCGCATTCAGCATTGAAAGAAGGCTGGGATAACCCTAATGTTTTTCAAATTGCAACTTTGATTGAAACCAAAGATACGATTACTAAACGCCAAAAAATAGGTAGAGGATTACGTATTGCAGTAAATCAAGATGGAGAACGTGTTCCTGGGTTTGGTGTAAATACCTTAACTGTAATGGCCAATGAAAGTTATAAGGATTTTGCGGAAGGTTTACAGAAAGAGTATGAAGAAGATGGTGTCGTCTTTGGTGTCTTTGATAATGATGTGTTTGCAATTATTATTACTGAGCAAAATTTGTTAACCGAGGAAATTGAAGTTTTGGGTAAACAAAAATCAAAACAACTGGTGGATGAATTAAAACAAAGAGACTACATTAATAAATCAGGGCGTGCTACAGATAAATTACGTGAAGCTATTAAAGCCGAAACAATTGATGTTAGTGATGAGTTTACAGAGTATATTCCACAAATATTATCTATATGTAGTTCCAAAATTAAGAGTTTGGATATTAAAAATGCAGATGATAAAGTAACTCTTAAACTCATTAAAGAAGCACTACCAGAAAACTTCCTAGAGTTATGGGATAAGATTAAACACAAAACAACATATAAGATAAAATTTGATACTAACAAATTAATTGAAAATGTTGTGCCAAGTGAAGGAAACGGTGTTATTGATGGTATTAATTCAATTCAAACACGAAGAGGAACCTTTACTTACAGTAAAGCAGAAATTGAGATTACAAAGGGGGGATTTGTTGCTGAGGCAACTGCAGACTATGCGGTTCGCTCAAGTACGACTAGCTCTTATGAATTACCTGATATCATAACTTTCCTACAAAATGAAACAAATCTAACAAGAAAGACTATTGTTACTATACTACAGAAAATTGATAACTTGGATATGTTCAAGAATAATCCACTTTCTTTTATGAGGCAAGCATCAAAAATTATTAATGCCCATAAAAATCAATTAATTGTGGACGGAATTGAGTACAAAAGATCTGACGATTATTACGAACAAAAACTCTTTTCTACAGAAACTCTATACGCTTATTTAGGTGAGAACGGGAACTCTGTAAAAGTGAATGAAGAAAGAGGAAAAACGCTTTATAACTATGTTGTGACTGATTCTAATGTTGAAAAAGAATTTGCACAGGATGCAGAACTAGACGATAATGTAAAATTCTATGTTAAGCTACCGTCTTGGTTCAAAATTAGAACACCACTTGGACCCTATAATCCAGACTGGGCTATTTTATATGAAGTCGATGATGAGCAGAGGCTTTATTTTATAGTTGAAACGAAAGGTGATACCAGTGGGGATCAACTTCGTCCATTTGAAAGTGCTAAAATTCGTGCAGGTGAGAAACATTTTAAGGCAGTTGATACAGATATAAGATTTAAGAAAGTTACAAAAGAAGAGCAAATAAGAGAATGAGTATAATCAATTTTATGACTGTAATATTGGTCATCTTATAGTTCTGAAAGTTTTGATTCCAATTCTGTAATTGATAAATTACCAATTAGTGCAGATTCCCTAAGTTCAACAATTTCTGCAATCAACCTATTAAACTCATCCAGAGTAATCGTTTGACGATTATATCTCTGGTTGAGTTTTTTGTAGCATTTTTTATAAAGTTGGTGAATGGGTGAGTTCTCCACTTTTTCTTTTTGCTTATTCAAAGCTCCAACATCTCTACAAGTCTTATCGGTTTCATTCGGTGCGATTTGATCACAATAGATAGTATGGTGCTTGGTAGTGTTTAAAAATGCTCGTTTACAATTACTACAGATACGAACGGTGTGTTCATTTTGGAGGGCTTTAAAATAATCATATTGTAGTAGTTCAAGATACGAGTTGAATTTTAGAGATTCGCCAAATACTAGATGATCTTGGTTGGGTAATGTTAATGGCTGAAACCAACTCTCGACTTGAGTAAACTGAAACATGACCGTTGGTAAGATGGTGTTGGTATTGATGGCCACATTTAAAGGAATGTCATGATAGAAATAATCTTGAAAAGCTTGAGCGTAGTTGTGATTATAAGACTTTGATGAATCTGTAATCCAACGCTTACTAAAAGGGTGCATATGTTCAAAGAATGAAATTAAAGCGTCACCTATCTTGATATACGATAATACTTGATAGGTTGTATGGTTAAGGATTAAATCATCCGCGTTTTCACCATAGACTTCATAAGTTGTTTGTAAAGTATTATTGGCTTTGATGCGATCGTCAAAGAGAATTAGAGATGTCAGATATGGTTTTATGATTTCAATTTGAGCGTCGAACTTCTTTAAATCGTCAAGTTGAAGTTTTTTGTGGGTGTTTTCAGCTAGGGTTTGAAAATCTTTGTAGAGATTTTGAAGCAGGGGTTGAAGTTCTTTCATCTTGCCATCAATCACAAAGTTCAGGGCATAAGTACTAAATGTTCCAATTGGAAAGGAAACTTCTTTGTATAAGACATTTTTATCAAAGAAAGTTAAGACAAATTCATCTAAAAGAGAATCAGGATTAAAATCTTTTTCTTCCCATTTGTTTATCATTTCTTGTAGTTGTTGTCGTTCTAGTTCAGCTTCAAGCTCTTGAAGTGTTTGTAGATTATCAATTTTTGTCATGTAGCTATCTTCTTTCTAACGCTTGTTAATTTAGTATTTGTTTGATATAAATTGATTGTAGCATTCCTAAAAAATGAAAACAATAGTCTACAAAATAAAGGTGGTGAAACATGTTTAACTCAAAGACAGGTGAAGAACTTCTAGCGATGGATTTACCTCATCATGAATACCTTGTTGATCAAATATTCCCACCAGGATTATTTATCTTGGCTGGTAGTCCAAAGATTGGTAAATCGTGGTTTGTTTTACAACTTGGGATTGCGATTAGTAATGGAACAATGTTCTTAGGATTTGAAACCAGTCAATCTCAGGTGTTGTACTTTTGTTTAGAAGATACCTATCAAAGAATACAAAATAGACTCATTGATTATGAAGATGAACCGCTGGATAATATACATTTCTCTAATGAGTCTAAGAAACTTGATAAGGGCTTGGTGAACGACCTTGTTGAATACTTGGACTATCAACCAGAAATAAAACTTATAATCATCGATACCCTCAAAAGATACGAACGGTCAAATCAGAGGGCTATGTGTATGGACAAGACTACAAAGAAATAAATAAGTTGAATGACTTTGTGAATCAAACAGGTGTTAGTATCTTACTAGTCCATCATTTAAGGAAAATGAAAGCAGAAGATCCATTTGAAGAAATATCAGGAACAACGGGAATCATCGGAGCAGTGGATGGCATGTATGTTATGAAGAAAGAAAGAGACTATAAAAATAAAGTCACCTTAACAGCAACAGGCAGAGACCTTGTTAGTTTTGATATGAGAATAAAGTTCAATGAAGAAACCCATCAATGGGAACTTCTTAATAAAAGTTTAGAAGAAGAGGTGCTAGATGATGGTATTAAACAAGTCATTGGACTGATGGATCGTATCGATACTTTTACTGGTACAGCGACAGAATTATGTGAACGTCTAAAAGTAGAAGGTAACTATGAGGTCACACCATCTGTTTTGAGTAAAAAGATTCGAAAGAATGTCAAGCATTTAAAGGAACATCATATTGTGTTGACAATGGTAAGGACTCGGTACCAAAGGACGATTAAACTGCAGAAAATAGCGGTAGTAGATGACAGCAGTGACGGAAGTGACGGTAATAATAGCTTGTAAATCATCTGTCACAGCTGTCACAACTGTCAAAAAGGGAGTATTTGGGGGTTTGTGTGGCTTGTGTGGGCTGTTCAAAAGGAAGTGGAGCAATTTACTCCAACTTTGTTAGTTGAGCAACGTGAAGCCTGTGTAACAGTTTCTCAATCGTATTAATCCTAGAATAATCACAAGCAGGTTAAAGGAGCGGTACCACTCGCCCCAATTCACCTCAACCAGCAACGCTGGTTATTACCTAAAAGATTTGTTTTAAATCAAGCGGATGTTGTGGCAAGAGGATGACAATGATGTCAAAAAATAACAGCATTCCAGTGTGGATAAAAACAAACTTAACACTCAATGAAGCTTCAAGCTATTTTGGGATTGGTGTGAATAAGTTAAGAGAACTCACAGATGATGAAGAGTGTACCTTTGTCTTGTGGGTTGGATCTAAGAGATTGATTAAGCGAAAGGAGTTGGAAAAGTATCTAGAAAAACAATATTCAATATAGTGCTAGATAATGAAAAGTTGTTGTGGCATGATGTTGACTAACACCATAGTCCCTGTAATTTAGAGGAGGTGATGGCAATGGCAAAGAAACGAAAAGACAGTAAAGGTCGTGTTCTTAAAGAAGGAGAGTCTGAGCGTGTAACGGGTAATTATCAGTATCGTTGGCGTGATAAAGCTGGTGACAGACATATTATTTATGGTAAGACTCTAAATGAATTACGAGAGAAAAAGGTGCAAGTTCTTAAAGATTTTATGGATGGGATCAGAGTGACTTCTCAACGAGTCACTCTGAATGACATGTACTATAGTTGGATTATTATTAAGAAAGGTATTAAGGCTAACACTTTTCAAAACTATAAATATATGTACGAACGATTTGTAGAAAACAAAATTGGTAAGTACAAACTGGTTGAATTAAAACGAACAGATGTCAGAAGATTCTACAATGATTTGGTTGATAAACGAGGTGTTGGGATTCATACATTGGATACTGTTCATACCGTCATTTACCAAGTGTTGGAGTTAGCGGTTGAAGAAGATCGTATCCGAAGTAATGTATCAAGCAATGCATTAAGAGAGTTAAAGCGAACCCATAATATCAACGTGGAGAAACGCAAAGCTTTAACAGTACAGGAACATGAGATATTTATTGATTACTTAACTACGAGTGATATCGCCAAACGATGGATGCCCATCTTTACGGTGATGATTAATACAGGACTTCGAGTTGGGGAAGTTACAGGACTTACTTGGAATGATATTGATTTTGAAAATAATATCATCAGTATGAATCGAACCCTTGTTTACTATAAACATGAAGATGGTAAGAATAGATTTTCTGTGAATACACCAAAGACTAAATCAGGATATCGAACTGTTCCAATGATGACTGTAGTTAGAGATGCGTTTCTTGAAGAGAAGAAACTTCAAGAGGCATTGGATATCCCACAAGGTATTACGGTTGATGGCTATACTGATTTTATCTTCTTGAATCGGTTTGGTGGTGTTCAAAATCAGAGTATGTTGAATAAGGCATTAAAGAGAATTGTACATTTCTGTAATGAAGAACGGTTGAGTCAAGCGAAACAGGATGAAGAAGTGATCCTACTACCGAATATGAGTTGTCATATATTGAGGCATACTTTTGCGACAAGACAAGTTGAGGCGGGAGTTAACCTAAAAGTAATTCAGGAAACACTGGGACACTCAGATATCTCAACCACGATGAATATCTATGCGGATGCGAGTGACGAACTGAAGAGCAATGAATTTGAGAAGTTGCAAGAGTATTTGAAGGTGCAGAATATGTAATAATCACAGTGACATTCACAGTGACATTGGATATAATTGTTGTAGATGAACGAGGAATTCTAACGATGAATAATAATATAACAAATGATGACACAAGGGAGAGAATGTTCTATGAAATATCCAAATTATGAAACAGATGTTATTGAGTTTAAAGAAACAATTGGTAAAAAGAATAAAATAAAATGGTTGAAGAAGGTTTGTGGTATGGCAAACAGTATTTTAGGTGGAACTATAGTCATCGGTGTTACTGATGATGGTGAAATTGTTGGTTTGGATAATGTCGATGAAATTATCAATCTTTTTACAACTGAGGTTAAAAATTCCATTATCCCAATGGTATCTTTTAATATTGACATTAAAAAATATGACTCTATGGAAGTGGTTGTCATCAAGGTTTTATCTGGCACACAACCACCTTATATACTTAAAGAAACTAATGGGAGACAAATTGTTTATGTGATGCGTGGAAACACGACAGAACCTGCTAATCAAAATGACTACATTCAACTGGCTTTACGTGCGACTAATTTGAGTTGGGATACATTAACATCAAACTATAAAACAGATGATTTAAGTTTTAAAGTGTTCTCTAAAAAACATGAAGAAGTCTTGGGCAAAGAAATAACTGATAAGGACTTGTCTGAACTGGGTCTAGTTAATGAAGGGTATGTTACGAATGTTGGTGTATTGTTGTCTGATCAAAATCCAAACACGGATTCTTGGATATCAGTCACAAGATGGCCTGGGTTAGACAAGACAGCTTCAGAGGGTATTATCGATAAGGAAGTTAAAGGAAGTATTATTAATCAAGTTGAAGAAGCCTATAATTTTGTTGTGAGCTTAATAAGAGTGGAGTTTTCATTTAGTGAAGTAAGTCCACAAAGAAAAAATGATTATGAGTATGATTTATTGGCTGTTCGAGAAGTGATTATCAATGCGATTGCACATAGAAATTACTCAATTCATAATAACCAACAAATTGAAGTAGGTGTTTATGATGACAGAATCGAGGTCAAATCGACAGGAGATCTTATGAATAGCAGAACGGTAGAGGATTTAATTAATCTTAGAACCATTGGAAGAAGAAATAATACATTGTGTAACATCATGCGTGAGCTCGGATTTATTGAGTCTCGTGGTCGTGGCATGTCAAAGATTATTTCTCCGAAAACTGTATGGAAAAAAGCGCCCGAGTTTTACAGTGGTAATGATTTCTTTATGGTTACGCTATATTCACGACATTACGGAAAGATTCATAGAGATGATGAAATTAATTTAGATCAAACAGACATGGAAATACTTAAAGTGTTAAAACATCAACCTACTATAACCCAAAGAGAACTTTCAGAATATCTTAAGATTTCCAGAAGAACGCTTACCAATAGACTTAATAAGTTGTATTCTTCAAATGTTATTAAAAAAGAAGGGTCTTCACAACAAACAAGATATCATGTATTAATCGAGATTGACTGATTTTATCAAGCAAGTTCGTTAACGGACTTGCTTGAAGGTAGTCCAAGGTAGTCCAACATTTGATAATCTAGGAAAAGCAATTGATATCTATTATATGAGAAACACGAAAAATTAATAATATGTAAGTTTTGAAAAAACGGTTTTTCGCCGCAAAGTGGTGTTACTCTTGCAGTACACCCAATATACACCCAAACAAAGGAAAGTTACGTAGATTTGTGGAGACTTACATGAAAGTGGTATGCCTCAAAAGTCCACTGTTTAAAGGATATGTAGAGTTTTGGAGACTTATAAACGTTTCGGGCAAGTGATCCCACATATGAAGCCAAAGAAAGACTAGTCTTTGGATACTTATTATATAAATAATTATGGAGCTAGAAATAGCTCTTTTTTTTGTGGGTTAAGAGATCATCAAAAGTATCTTAATAAATTCTTAAAGATTAAAAATTGTAAATACGATATGGTTAAGATAATAGAATATGATTGATTTAGGGGAGGTTGTGAGAAATATGGAAATCATCGCTAAACTCGTTACACTCACTGTAGCGGTTGTGTTGATTGTGTTTACAAAACTGAGTGATCACATGGGATTGAATGCTTTCTTGGTTGGGGTTTATACTATGTTTTCTTTATTGTTTTGGATAAAATATTATAGAAAAAGAAGGTCTTGTTCGATGGTTGATTTGAAGAAGTGAAGGCGAGTTTATTGAAAAAAGGAGTGGTATGACCTTGTGGTCGTTTCACTCCTTTAAATTTTTATTTTGAATTTTTAACGTACTCAACAAATGCTTTTGCTGTTTGTTCAACAAATCCTAGTGTTACAGGATCTAGATTTAAGTTTCCATCAGCATCTAAGAATGTGTGCACAGCTGAAATTGTTGCACGTGGTTGGGGCATAACATTTAAGTTCATAAATGTTAAGTAAGAACGTAAGTTCTCTTGAGCAGTGATGGTACCACTAACTCCCATGGTTGCTCCCATCATTCCAGCTGGTTTTCCAACTAAAACTTTTTCCATGGTTTCAAAATTGATAGGATGGCTAATCCAGTCTAAGACGTTCTTTTGTACGCCTGAAATTCCTTGATTGTATTCTGGAACAAAGAAGAATACACCGTCTGCTTCTTTAATAGCTTCACGTAACTTTACAACGGATTCGGGTGTTGGGAATTCGATGTCTTCGTTAAATAGAGGTACATCACTGTAGTCCCAATCGATCAGTTCAACTGATTCACCCATAAAGTCATTCACAATGTGTAGTAATTTGCGGTTTGTTGAGTCTTTTCTAAGACTTCCGACCAATCCAATAATTTTCATTCAAAATCCTCCTAAATAATACTCATTAAGTATAGGAGTCTTGTATTTTTGTTTCAACAAAAGTGCATCTTAAAAATTAAGGAGATAGATTTGAATAAAAGACAAGATAAATGGTAAGATAAGTTTTCGTGAATGTGTTAAAATGAATAAAAGATAAAGGAGTTTTTGACATGAAAGAGAAAATGGATAATACATTGAATTATTCGGCACTAATATTAGCAGCAGGTAAAAGGGCAGCGGATGGTTTAAGTTATAAAAAGGCTTTGGCGCAATTTGATAAAGGTCAAAGTGTTTTAGACAAGTCTGTTTCGGTGTTTTTGGAAGATCCGCGTTGTAAACAAATCGTGATCGTGACCAACTCTGCTGATTTACAGCAATTGGTACAGGGACATGATTCCGGTAAAATTATTCATGTTAAAGGCGGTATAACAAGAGCTGAAAGTGTGCTTCATGGATTAACGGCAGTCAGTGAAGATATTGTGTTGATTCATGATGGTGTTAGACCTTGGGTTAAACAAAAATATATTGATAGAATCATGGATAAAATGAAGACAGAAGTAGCGTGTGTATTGGCTATTAAACCGAAAGGACATCTTTTGAAAGTAGAAGATGGCTATGTGAGTGACATGGTTAAAAGAGACTATATGCAAACTCAAACACCGCAAGCCTATAAGACGTCATTTATTTTAAAATGTTACGCAGCAGCGAAGAGTTTGGGCTTGAATATTTTAGATGATGCAGCTTTGGTGAGTCGCGTCAGTGACGAGAAAATTGCGGTTGTAGAGGGAGACGTGCGTAATGTGCGTTACGTACTAAAGGATTAATATGAATACATTTTTAGTATATGATGGGAAAATACTGTTGGAATATTTAGAAGACTTGGATGCCTATACCTTATATACAGATGCGGGTAGGGGATTTCCTTATGAAGCCTATTCAGATGTGGTAATAGAGGGCCATGAGTTCTATTTGGTTCATTTGGATGATAAGCACCAAGTACCTTTTTCTGAAAGTGATATTTGGGTAGAGATTGAAGACATCATTTCATTTATTGAATCTTATAATTCGATCACATCAAGAGGTGAATTGTTGATGTCACAGCTGTTGACATTATTTACTGATTTAATTTCTAGGGATATTATTTATTAGTACATACTAATTAGTGGGTACTTGTTTACAATGTAATATTCTTTTGATATAATCTATAGACGGAAATAAAGTAGTTTTATTCCTTGGCAGCAATGCCCAAAAGACCAGAAGGAGGTGTACAAATGAGACAGTATGAGCTAATGTACATCGTAAAACCGCACATTGAGGAAGATAACCGTAATGCTTTAATCGAGCAATTACACACTATCTTAACTGACAATGGTGCAACCATCGACAAAGTTGATGAGTGGGGTTTACGAGACTTTGCATACGAAATTGATCATATTACTAAAGGTTACTATGTTGTAACAACATTTACCTCAGATGACCGTGCAATTAACGAATTTGATCGTTTAACTCGAATCAATCGTGATGTAGTACGTCATATGATTGTTAGACTTGACGAAAAAATTTAAAGCGAGAGGTGATGATTTATGATTAATCGCACAATTTTAGTGGGCCGTATTACACGTGACCCAGAATTAAGAAAAACACAAAACGGGAACTCCGTTGTGAGTTTTACACTTGCATGCAATCGTCGTTTTGGCGATACTGAGCAAGCAGATTTTATTAACTGCGTTGCTTGGAACCAATCAGCAGACTTTTTAGCAAACTACATTAAAAAGGGTGCTTTGTTGGGTGTTGAAGGTAGAATTCAATCGAGAACCTACGAGAACAAAGAAGGTCAAACAGTATATGTTCAAGAAGTTGTCTGTGATACAGTCCAAGCATTGGAATCCCGTACACAAAGACAAGACTTTGACCCAGGTTTCCAACCTGATGTGGCGCCTTCATTCAGTCAAACACAACGTTCGACACAACAGAATGAAGAACCCATCCTAGACATTACAAACGACGATCTTCCATTTTAAAAGGAGATAAAAAACATGTCATTTAGAAAGTTTCGTGGACCGAGACGTAAAGTATGTTACTTTACAAAGAATAAAGTTGACTATATCGATTACAAAGATATTGAACTTTTAAAAAGATTCATCGGTTCAAATGGAAAAATTATTCCACGCCGCGTAACTGGAACAAAAGCAAAATACCAACGTCCGCTTGCTATTGCTATTAAGCGTGCACGTCAAATGGCTTTACTTCCATACGTAACAGAAAATTAATGGAAAAACCTCTCTATTCTTTTAGAGAGGTTTTATTATATAGGAGAGGTCATGAGAAAAACTACTAAAAGTATTACCCATGGTGCCCTCACCGCAGCGATTACGGTAGTATTAATACTTGTGGATCGTGTGTTTGTGGGGCTCTTTATGAGTTTTATACCCCTACCACTCATCGTATATGGTTTGTATTATACGGTTAAAGAAAGTCTGGTGACTTATCTCGTAACCGTGTTTTTAGTCATGATGGTTTTTGGGCAGTTACCCATCACCGTACTTACAATAGTCTATGGCTTTGTGGGCCTGGTCTATATTGCGGTTTTTAAAACAGAAATTAATAAAATTATAAAATTCTTAGCCGTGTTCTTTGGGTTGATGGTGGCTTATGTCATCATGATATTATTTTTTGGGGCATTCTTTGGGATGGATATTTTCTCAACAATGATGGAACTGCAGTCTATTCTAAAAGTCAATGATCCACAGATTCTCAAAGTGGGTGCGTATCTTATTTTAATGCTTACAGTGGCACTTGAAACGTTTGTTATTTTTATGAGCGCAACTTTGATAACGCAAAGCATGAAACGACATAGAAAATAACCCATGACTGTGTTAAAATAAAAGCGTCTGAAGGGAGCCAATATGTTAGAAAAATTTGAAACATTAAAAACACAACTCATCGCATTGGGTTTGGTGGAAATGGTTGCTTTAATCATATTTCAAGTATTCTTAGAAGATTACTTAACGCTACTTCAATATGGGTTAATCCTATTAAACATGACGATTGTTTTCGTTATTTTCGTGCTAGCCACAAAAACCTATAAGGATCGTGTCATTACCGTAACGCGGGCTTTGGGTAGAGAAAGTGGTGAAGCTTTTGCTTTCGCAAGGACGGGTTTAATTACCTATGATGAAAACTTGACCATCACTTGGATGAGTGAAGTATTTGACGACTATAATTTAAATCACATTGGACAACCCCTGCTCGTTGCATTTCCTGGTGTCGCACCTTTACTTGAGGATGC
>DEQB01000059.1:6374-7905 GCA_002359085.1 Erysipelothrix sp. UBA3377 | reverse complement strand
ATTGTGATGCAAGAGAAAACAGAAGTTGGAAAAATGAAACAAAACTTAGAGGACAACGAAGTTGTACTTGGTTTTGCGTATTTGGATAATTATGAAGAAACAACAGCCTATGAAGAAGAACAAACCATTGCGACCATGGATGTCACGATTAGACAAGCGGTTGTTAATTGGGCAAATAAACACAACATGCTCATCCGTCGTTTACGTGCCGATAGATATTTACTCTTGCTTAACGAGAAGATTTTTAAAGAACTTGAATCCGATCGTTTTGAAATCTTAAATACAGTACGTAACGAATCTGCTCAACTTGATACTCACATTACTTTGTCACTGGGTTTTTCTAGAAAGTCACAAAACTATCGTGAGTTGGAAGAAATTGCGAATGATGCACTTGAACTTGCGCAATCTCGAGGTGGCGACCAAGTTGCGATTAACACAAAATCAGAAACCACACGCTATTACGGTGGTTCAGTGGATGCCATTGAAAAACGTTCAAAAGTACGGGTTCGTGTACTGGCTCAGAACTTGGGTAACCTCATTTCACAAGCCTCAAACGTTATCGTAATTGGACACAAGATGATGGACTTTGATTGTATGGGTTCAGCACTGGGTGTCTCTGCGCTTAGTAGTGTATACAGTAAAGACCGATACATTCTTTATATTGAGGAAGATGTTGAATCGAAACTCCGTGAAGTTGTTTCACAGCATAGAGATGAATTATCAAAGAATCATAAATTTGTAAATCTTGAACAAGCGAAATCCTTGATCAACGATAACACACTCCTTATTATGGTGGATCATCACAATATTGAACAAACTCAAGCCCCTGAACTGGTGGAAAACGTTAAAAACATTGTGGTCATAGATCACCACAGAAGAACTGGTGCTTTCACGTTTGATCGAAAGCTTACGTATATTGAACCTTCTGCTTCTTCAGCCAGTGAGTTGATTGTGGAGTTTTTCCCATATCATAAATATAATGTACAAATTTCAGGATTTGAAGCAACCATTATGTATACGGGAATGTTGATTGACACCAATCGATTCAGAAATAGAACGGGGAGTCGTACATTTGAAGCCTTGGCTGAATTGAGAAAATATGGTGCAGATATATCGCAATCCGAAAACATGTTAAGAGATGAGTTTGAGGACTTTGAGATTAAAAACCGCGTCATGATTCAAAGTGAAATGTTTGATGATGGCTATATCATTACCCCCTACAAAGATACGAACTTAAAACGTTCATTGATGTCACAAGTTGCGGATGAAGTTTTAAAGGTTAGAAATGTGGAAGCATCCTTTGTGGTTGCGAATACACAAGACAATGTTGTGGCAATTTCTGCGCGATCTAAAGGTGACTTAAATGTGCAACGGGTTATGGAAAAACTTGGGGGCGGTGGACACTTCACGGGTGCAGCAACACAAATTAGGGGTTACAGCATCAATGAAGTTGTGGAAATGTTAAAGAAAGCAATCTTAGAAATTAAAGAAGAGGTGTAAATATGAAAGTTATTTTATTAAAAGATGTTAA
>DEQB01000059.1:0-6341 GCA_002359085.1 Erysipelothrix sp. UBA3377 | reverse complement strand
GATGGCTACGCAAGAAATTTCTTACTTCCCAATGGATTGGCAGTTTTGGCCAGTGAAAAGGGTAGAGAAATTCTATCTTCACAAAAACAAGATCGTAAGGAAGAACATGAAAGAAAACGTGAAGAAGCCAAAGTAGTTGCGAAACAGTTGGAGAAGATTACGTTAGAGTTTGAAGTTAAAGCCAGTAAAGATGGCCGTGTTTCCGGGAGTGTTTCAACCAAACAAGTGGAAGAGAAACTTAAGAAAGCACATAATATTACAGTAGACAAACGTAAATTTAAACCCAGCTCACCCATCAATACATTGGGATTCAATAAAATTGAAGCAACCATCTTTGATGATGTGGTGGGTGTTATTACCGTTAAACTCAATCAAAAATCATAAGGAGGCATAACCATGACCCTGAGACAATTGCCACAAAGTGTGGAGGCAGAAGTTGCCTTACTCGGAACTTTGTTGGTGTATCCAGAAACTACCAAAACAGTGGCCCAATATGGATTGGTGCCCCAAGATTTTTATGAATCAAAACACCGTATTCTCTTTGAAACGATGATGGAAGTCATTGAATCGGATGTGAATCTAGATATCACAACACTGATCTCTAAACTCAATGATAAGAATCGTTTCCAAGATGTGGGTGGAATGGAGTATCTCGTTCATTTAACCGATGGCAGTGGTTCTCCTTCAAGTCTTGATTACTATGTAGACATTGTTCAAGAGAAGGCTCAGAAACGTAATTTAATTGAAACATCCCAACGTATTGCGGAAATCAGTTTTGATGGTTCATCAGACATTCAAGAACTCTTGGATCGTGCTGAGAAATCCATTCAAGACATCGCCATGAGTCGTAGAACAGAAGAAATGCAAAAAGGACCTGAAGTTGTTGATGAAGTGTATGAACAAATTAAAGAGTTTGGTAAATCGGGTAACCGTGTTACCGGTCTATATACGGGTTATACACATTTAAACAACATCACCAACGGACTTCAAAAAGGTGACCTTATCATCCTTGCGGCCAGACCTTCTGTAGGTAAGACCGCTTTTGCGTTGAACTTAGCTATGAACGTTGCTGCCATGAATAAAGAAGGCAAAGGGTCGGTTGCTGTTTTCTCACTTGAGATGCCCGCAACACACCTTATGACTCGTATGCTCAGTGCACAATCTGAAGTTCATGGGACATCTTTGAGAAATGGTAAACTTACAACTGAAGAGTGGGGTCGATTAAACCATGCAGTCGGTGTTATGAAAACAAGAAATATATTTATTGATGATAGCTCGTCCATTACTTTATCGGAGATGTTTGCGAAATGTCGTAAACTCAAAAACGAAGACCGTTTGGACTTTGTGGTAATTGATTATATTCAGTTAATATCAGGAAGAAGTGGTGCAGAAAGTAGACAACAAGAAGTTTCAGAAATCTCACGTGGTTTAAAACAATTGGCCCGTGAACTGGAAGTACCTGTCTTGGCTTTGTCACAGTTATCCCGTTTGGTTGAGCGACGTGAAGGAAACATTCCACAATTGAGTGACTTGCGTGAATCAGGATCCATTGAGCAGGATGCGGATATTGTTATGTTCTTATATAGAGAAAGTTACCACGATCAAGATCAAAAGGCTGAAGAGCGTGAAAGCGAGTCTTCTAAACTCTTAATTCGTAAACACCGTAACGGTGGTTTGGGCGACATTGAATTATCCTTTACCCCCAAAATCAACCGTTTCCATTCTGTTACTACAAGGGATGATAATTAATGAACTTTCATTTATTAGCAAGTGGTAGTAAAGGCAATGCATTTGTATTGGAAAAAGAGGGTTCGATGATTTTAATCGATTGTGGAACGACAAAAAAATATTTGATAGAAAGTCTCACTGCTTTAAATTTAAATCCTGAAATGTTTGATAGTGTGTTGATAACCCACAATCATAGTGACCACGTGAGACAAATTAATATGTTTAAAAACCACCCCAACATTTATACACCAGAACCGTTGGCGGTTTCCCATAAATTAGCGGTTCCTTATGAACCGTTTAAAGTAAACCAATTTGTGATTTTACCCTTACCCACATCCCATGATGCGGATACATCACTGGGTTATGTGATTCAAGATGGTGAACACAAACTGGTGTATATGACAGATACTGGCTATGTGAAGACCTCGCATTTAGAATTTATGCGTGATGCGGATTATATCATTCTTGAGAGTAACCATGATCCTGACTTATTGATGAAAACAAGTCGTCCTTATTTTGTGAAACAACGTTCTTTATCTGATACGGGACATTTGTCCAATGATAGTGCAGGTGAAGTCTTGTCTCAAATCGTAACTTCAAGAACCAAAGAAATTATTTTGGCGCACTTGAGTGAAGAGGGTAATCGTGAGGATTTGGCGATTCATACCGTATCCAAATACTTAAATGGATATCAAGGATTATTAAAGGTTGGTAGGCAGCGTGAGATTGTTTCAAGTGGGGAAATTAAGTAATTTTCGCATATTATTTTCACGCGCCTTTCATATAAATAGTTTAAGATTCATAGAGGTGAAGCAACATGGAAAAGAAAAGCACACAAATTATTTTTATTATAATAGCACTGATAGCAAGTGTTTTTTTAGGTGTCTTTACGGATAAAACAAAAAACAACAGCGCTCAAGCAGCGTATGTAGAACTTGAGAGTGAAGTTTCGATTGTCCAACAAGAAGTGGTAAGAACCTTCAGTGTTCCTACCAAAATTACAAAATTATATGACAAAGATGGCTTAGTGGGCATCATTAATGATATGGATGCGATGGCCTTATTATTAGAAACTGTTTACCTAAACGAATATGCGGATGCTTTCCCAGAGACAACTTTGGGATTTATCGATGATGTGTATTTTACAGAAGCATTGACGTATAACGAATATGAAAACAAGGACCAAGAGATTTTTGATTATCTATATAAAGAAGCGTTGATTGCCATTGAAGTTCCGAAGATTGAATTTTCAAATGGCGCAACCATTTACGTAAAGAAAGTTTCTGATTTCAACAATGCTCGAGAATCATTCATTAAGAGTTATATTTCAGAAACGGCTTATAATTTATTGGTTAACAATGAGAAAGTACCCACGCTTACGACTTATGGTGAACAAGAGGTTGATTTCTCAGTTAACGAATCCATTGTGATTTCAAAGGGGTATGCACCCATTGAGAATATCTATTTGGATGAAGTGAGTATTTTAAATTTCTTAAGTTTTGGGGATCAACCAGAATATAAGACGTATGCTGTACAGGAATTTGATACAGTTGAAGGGGTTGCGATGTTGAATACATTGTCAATCAATCAATTGATTTCAATCAATGGGGATAAAATTGTGGATGCACAACAAATCTTATCTCCAGGTCTTGAATTAAACGTAACGGAATTTAACTCTCCTTTGAACGTTATCGTAACCAAAGAGAGAAGGGTTGAAGAAGTAATTCACCCCGAAGATACAATTTATCGTCAAGACCCCAGCCTTCGTGAAGGGCTGACACGTGTCGATGTTTATGAAGAAAAAGGGTTGCGTGATGTGGTGTATAAGGATACATACATTAATGATGAGGCTGTGGATTCAATTGAAGTCAATTCAAAAGTAACCAAAGAACCCGTACGGGGCGTAATTCTTGTTGGAACCTATGTTGAACCTAAGATAGGAAGTGGATCGTTTGCCTGGCCCATGTACAATGCCCGTGTCATTTGTGGTTGGTACTGTTATTCAGGTCACCAAGCAGTGGATATTGCTTCACGTTCAAATCGTGGGTATGGTCCTATTTATGCGTCTGATCGTGGTGTTATCACATCCCGTGGCTATGACAACAGCCGTGGTTATTATGTTATTATTAACCACAACAATGGTTTCTCAACCTATTACTACCACATGAATGCACCTGCATATTTCTCGATTGGTACAACGGTAAGAAAAGGTGAACAAATTGGATATGTGGGTATGACAGGTCGTACCAATGCACCGCACGTGCACTTTGAGATTCGATACAATGGAAGTAAGAAGAATCCATGTACTTATATTGGTTGTTAGGAGTGATGTTGATTGAAAAAGATTACACAAGTACTGTTGGTTGTTTTATTGGCTTTTAATGTTTATTTGGTTTATGAAATAACTGAACTTAAAAATGAATTGAATACCTTGAGTCCAAGCGTAAATACCACCACCGAAGTCACAAACGCAGTGACTGATTTTGATACAAATGTTACACGTGTTGTTGAAACTGTAGAAAATAAAGTGGTCAGTATCATCACTTATACAATGAATGCGATGCTTGGTAGCGGTAGTGGCGTGGTATATGATGTGAGTGAAGCGGGTACCTATATTATCACAAACCATCATGTGATCGAAGGTGCTCAAGATGTTGTGGTTAAATTTGCCAATGGCGAAGAAGTAGATGCTACGGTCGTAGGATCTGATGTCTATACGGACTTGGCCTTGCTCTACATTGAGGAATATGAAGGATTTGAAGCGATTAGTATCGGCGATTCTTCATTGGTTGATGTGGGAGAATTTGTACTCGCTATGGGAAGTCCTTTGGGCATTGAATTTTCCAATTCATCCACCTTTGGAATTATATCCGGAACAGATCGTATCGTACCGGTTGATTTGGATGGCGATGGTTCCACGGATTGGGATATGGTTGTACTTCAAACAGACGCAGCGATCAACCCTGGAAACAGTGGGGGTGCCCTTGTAAACATGAATGGTGAACTGATTGGGATCAATTCACTAAAGATTGCGGATTCCACGGTAGAAGGTATGGGATTCTCAATTCCAGTGAATGAAGTAATTCCCATCATTACCCAGTTGAGAGAAGAGGGTAAGGTATCTTATCCAGTAATCGGTATTTCAGCGGTTGCGGTAGAAGACTTAAATGACTTCTATAAATTACAGTATGGTATTGGGGATGAACAAGGTGTTTTAATCGTTTCGGTGATCAGTGATTCTCCTGCCGAGAAAGCACTGCTTCAAGAAAATGATGTGATTACACGTTTTGATGGTAGAGAAGTTTCTAGTTTTAAAGAATTCAGGCGGGCACTTTACGCTAAGAGACCCGGAGATACAATCGTTTTAGAAATTGTGAGAGCGGGTGAGACACACTCCATTGAGGTAACACTCAATTGATAAAGGTCATCGCTGTTGGAAAGCTTAAAGAGAAATCTACGCAAAGTTTGGTAAGTGAATATCAAAAGAGATTGCAGACCTACAATAAATTAGAAATCGTTGAATTAGCGAAGTCCAAACATAAAGATCATGTAATTGATAAGATTGTTGCGGATGAAAGTGAACGTATTTTATCTAGAATAAATTCAAATGACTTTGTGGTTTTATTGGATTTAAAAGGCAAAGACATTGATTCAGAAATGTTATCTGAGAAAATTGAAGCGGTCTTAGATCAGGGACAAACGATGGTTTTTGTGATTGGTGGCAGTCATGGTGTGAATGATAAAGTGAGAACGCGAGCTAATTTTATGTGGCGTATTTCTCTGTTAACCTTTCCGCACCAATTGGTTAGAATTTTACTTTTAGAGCAGATTTATCGGGGGTTTGCGATTTTAAAAGGACATCCCTATCATAAATAGGCCATTAATCTTGTTTTAAGTTGAGAAATGTTATAAAATGAAAAAGAATATAGGAGGTTATATATAAATATGAAAGAATTCAATGCAATAGTAATTGATCCAGTCGGATTACACGCACGTCCTGCTACAGTTGCGGTTAATGCAGCTAGCAAATTTAAGAGCGAAATCAAGCTATCTTACAAAGGAAGATCTGTGAACATGAAGTCCATTATGGGTGTTATGTCATTGGGTATTCCAACTCAATCTGAGATTACAGTTTCAGCTGAAGGTGAAGATGAAGATGCTGCAATCGCTACAATCGAAGAAGTGCTTAAAACACAAAAAGTGATTGGTTAAAAAATAATTTTTTAAATAGAAGGACGATTCATGGCCTTCTATTTTTTATCGTGGAGGTAAAGTATGAGTTGGATAGAACTTTCTAAAACAGAAGCTTGGATTGAAGATCAACTGAACAATCTGAGTGAAACTGAAAAGCAAGATGCTTTTTATAAATCATTGGAATTTGGTACTGCTGGAATGCGTGGCTTATTGGGTGTTGGACCCAATAGAATGAATGTCTATACGGTCGCCAAAGCGAATATGGGTTATGGTAAGTATATCGCCTCTAATTTTAAGGGGCCTTTGAAGGTTGCGATTGCTTATGATAACAGGCATCAGTCTCGTGAGTTTGCGCTTGTGAGCGCAAATATCTTATCAACATTTGGGATTGAATCGTATGTCTTTAGTGATCCACGCCC
>DEQB01000093.1:1359-23641 GCA_002359085.1 Erysipelothrix sp. UBA3377 | reverse complement strand
GATGGCAAGGTTATTGTGCGTGCGCCACTCTGGTTAGACCAACAACACATCGATGCTTTTGTGGAAACAAAGTCAACGTGGATTCAAAAAAAACTTCTGGCATATCGACCCATGGGTATTGATGTGGCTTCGGATTTTGTTAGACTTTATGGAAAAAAAATACCTATTATTAGAAACCAAGGTCCTAAGTTTAAGGTGCAATTGAATGAAGCTTTATTTGTGACACTGCCAAATATGGATGATGTAGAGACAATAAATAAGAAAGTTGAAGATACTTTAAAACCTGAGTTTATTAATTATCTGACGCCTTTGGTAGAGAAGTATGCGCGATTATTAAAAATAAAAACACCGCCCTTTATGGTACGTCGATATAAACGTATTCATGGGCGATGTAATTCAAAAGGTGATCTTTCCTTTAATTTGTATTTGATGCAAGAATCCAAGGAATTCATTGAATATGTGGTCTTGCACGAATGTGCTCACATCTTGGAATTCAACCACAGTAAAGCATTTTATCAGATTATTGAAACACATATGCCCAATTATAAAGCTATTATTAAGGCAAATAAGGTTCAATAATCGCATAGTTTGGGTTTACAAAGAAACTTTGTTGGCTACTGATGCGCACCATACCGGGTTGTTTACCAGGTATTTTTTTTAAGTTGCGTACTTGGGTATAGAAGATTTCTACATTGGCACTGTCTCTTGCGTTGGAGTAATAAGCAGCCAAATGGGCGCAAAGTTCCATCTTTGGTTCAGTGATTTCATCGGTTTTCATGATCACATGGGCTCCGAATGTCTGTGCAGCATGGAACCATAGATCCTCTTTTTTGGCGATTTTGAACGTGAGCGCATCGTTTTGAAGGTTATTCTTCCCAACAAAGATGGTCGTCTTATCATCAAATTCAATCAATAAGTAATTGGGTCTTTGTTTTTTCTGCTTTTGACTTGGTTTACGTTTTTCTTTCAGTAAGCCTGCTTCAATCAGTTCCTCACGAATTTCTTGTGCATCTTCCAAACTTGCGATTTCAGTTTGGTTCAAGAGACTTGTGAAGTAATCAATGCGATCTTGCGTAATCTCAATTTGTTGATGCAGATATTTTAAAGACGTTTTCGCTTTCTTATATCGCTTATAGTAGTCGTTGGCATTTTGAATGCCGTTCAATTTAATGTTGAGGGGTATGGTTATTTCACTACCATCCCAGTTATTTAAAGTAACTTTCTTTAAACCATTAGGAGCTTCTGTATGATAACTTAGCAATAAATCTCCCGTTTCCTTTAAGTGTTCGCTATTTTCTGCGCGATCCAGTTCATCCAGTAGTTTGGGTAATTTTGATTTGGATCGTTTGAGTTCACGACGAATGACTTTAAGTAAATCTTGTGTGTAAGATTTAATGTTGGATTCTGATTCAATATCTCTGTAGTAGTGATCCAACCCCGCCATTAAAGGAAAACTTTGAATTTCCTTTTCTAGGTGTGTTAAGGGTAGAATATGAAAATCATGTTCACTGACATACAATGTATCAGATGTCAAAAGTGTTTCAATGATTGTTTCGGGTGCTTCTGTTTCAAGGCGAAACGATATTTCTTTTGCGAGCATGGGGGACAAGCCTTCATATTTTTCTCTGAGTGAAATATTCTTATCTTCTATAGAAAGGTTATCAATGGTAAATTTATTGAGGGCATCTGGGTAGGTGTACATCCCACCTGGAAAGGTGGCACGGGTATTACTTTCGAAATTTCCGGATCGTTTGAAGGCGTCAATAATTTTTCCATCTTCATTTATCAATACAAAGTTTGCATTTCTGCCCATGAGTTCTAAAACGATTGTGTGTTCAACAATCACGCCCATATCATCTCTGAAGCTCAGTGTCATCTTTACAATACGATCAAATCCTATTTGTTCAATGTTCTGAATGATTGCGCCATCGTAATACTTTCGCAAGATACTTAAAAAATGCGTCAATTCGAGATTGGGTTGACGCTTGAGATCTGAAAAATGGATGCGATTTAAAACGGGGTGACATGAAATGTGTAATTTGGTTCTTTTTTTACCATAAACATCAAATGTGAAGTCATATTTAGTAGGTTGTGTAATTTTATTAATTTTCAAGGGTAATTCATCTTTTATGTTATTTACCACGCGATTGAGTAAAATTCCATCTATTGGCATTGTTTAACACTCCTTTAGCAAGATTATTATATCATAAGTTTGACAGAAATCTTATTTGTAAGTATTATTATAAAAAGGGATGGTGCTATGAGAAAAAAAAGGGGATTGTTAATTATATTTTCCGGACCCAGTGGGGTCGGTAAAGGGACAGTTCGCGATTTGTTTGTAGATCGTGAATCATTAAACTTGGCATTCTCAATTTCAATGACAACAAGAGAAAAAAGACCCGGTGAACGTGAGGGTGTGGACTATTATTACGTAAACCGTGAGCGATTTGAATCGGCCATTGAAAATGATGAATTGCTTGAGTATGCTGAGTTTGTAGGCAATTATTATGGAACGCCTTTAGCTGAGGTCAACCGACTTCGAGATGAAGGAAAGAATGTGCTCCTTGAAATAGAGGTACAAGGTGCATTACAAGTAATTGAGAAAGTTCCTGATGCGTTGAGTATATTTTTGGTGCCGCCAAGTATGGCGGAACTAGAGCGACGCATTGTGAACCGTAGAACTGAATCGCAAGATATTATTGATGCGCGTTTATCAAAAGCTGAAAAAGAGATGGGCTTAATGAATCAATATCGTTATGTTATTTGTAATGATGATCCTGATTTCGCTGCTGACATGGTGTCGTTAATTATAAAAAGAAACATTGAAGCAACTCTCTAGGATTTAAAGGGTTGTTTTTTTGATAAGAAGGTGAACTATGCGGTTTTGTGATGTATTGATTGAAGAAAGTTTTTTAAATAACCAAACCCTGACGTATTCCTGTCAGGATTTTGATGTTGTTGTTGGAAGTAGAGTTTGGGTTAAAGTTAGAAATAGAGACATGATGGCTTTTGTGGATGCTGTTTACGAAGCCAATCTCTCAGACTTTAAATTTGATATCAACCCCATAGAGTCTACTGTAGACGATGCACCCATCATCAATCAAGAGCTGTATGCATTGGCGAAATACATGAGTAAGATGACTGTGACACCTTTGGTTCGTTGTTTACAGACTGTCTTACCCAATAAGTTGAGACCCCAATCAAGTGCTACCAAACCGAAGATGGAAAAAGGCATTCAGTTTGTGGCCCTTGATCAACTCAAGGTGACTCAGAAACAACAAGCGTTTATTGACACATTTAAAGATAAAGAATTCGTAAGGATATCTGAAGCAAGAGCGATGTATACCGGTTTTAGAAAGCTTGTAGAACGCGGTGTGTTCAGGGATGTTTCTCGTGAAGTACGCTATGAGCCCGTTACGATAGATCGTAGCTATGACGTTCAAACGTTGACGCCAGTACAACAGGAAGTTTTTGACACCGTTGTTTTTGATAAAGCTCAAACCTATCTTCTACATGGTGTAACGGGTAGTGGTAAAACTGAAGTTTACCTTCAACTTGCTGCCAAAGTCTTGGAAGATGGAAAGTCTGTCCTTTTTTTAGTACCGGAGATTTCTTTGACACCACAAATGATAGACCGTGTATCCATGCGATTTGGTGAAGATGTTGCGATTTATCATTCAGGATTGAATGATCAAGAAAAATATGAACAGTATTTAAGGATTCTACATCGTAAAACACGAATTGTGGTAGGTACAAGAAGTGCAATGTTCATGCCGTTTGATAATTTGGGCCTGATTGTGCTTGATGAGGAACATGACTCGAGTTATAAACAAGGGAATATGCCGATGTATCACACCAGTGATCTTGCGATTCAAAGATCACAGTATCACCAGTGTCCATTAATTTTAGGGAGTGCTTCTCCGCGTCTTGAGACCTATGCACGGGCACTTAAAGGTGTTTACACGCTTTTAGAGTTGCCTCAGCGCATTAACAATCAATTCCCTAAGGTAACACTCATTGATACAAAACAAGCTTTGTACCAAAAGGAAAGTGCCATTTTAACGCCGCAATTGATGCATGCGATACAACAACGATTGGATCGTCGTGAACAAATCATTCTGGTATTAAACAGACGGGGTTATATGACGTTTCTAAAGGATCTTGAAACACAAGAAGTGCTCCTGTGTCCAAACTGTGACATCTCTTTGAATTATCACAAAGCTCAGAATGTATTAAAGTGTCATCAATGCGATTATGTAACCCATCAAATTCCTTTGGGTAGTGATCATAAACCCCTTAGTATTGTGGGGAGTGGGGTTGGTACACAACGTTTAGAAGAATATCTCAACCAAAAATTTGAAGGCGCAAAAATTGCGCGTATGGACAGAGATACAACCTCTAAAAAGGGTGCACATCATAGAATTCTCACAGATTTCAATAATCACAAATATGATATCTTAGTAGGAACTCAAATGATCTCAAAGGGATTGGATATTGAGAACGTAACTTTGGTAGGAATTTTAAACATTGATGCGGCCTTGGGACGCGAAGATTTTAGGAGTGTGGAAGATACGTTCAATCTGATACTTCAGGCTTCGGGTAGAAGTGGTCGTGGTGATAAACCAGGTGAAGTGATGATTCAAACTTTTAATGTGGATCATTATGCCGTTCAGTATGCAGTACACAACCAGTATAAATCTTTCTTTAAGCAGGAAATGCAGTATCGGAAATTGGCCCAATATCCGCCTTATACATACTTAATTTCGATTGTGATTTCAGATGAGAAAGAAATAGTTGCTTTGAATAGAGCCACAAACTTTATAAAATCATTGAACCCTGATAATTTTAAAGTTTTGGGACCCAGTCTTTTAATTAGAATTAAAGGCCTTCAAAGGGTTAGGGTTATCTTAAAAGGAAGGGATTTGGAAAATATGTTAGCGCAAGTACACCTCGCATATGGTATTATGGATAATAAAGGAGGCGTTCGGATCGATGTGAATCCGATCGCGTTAACTTGATTTTATGAGAAGAAAAACCAGTTATCACATTTTGGAACGTGTCATCAATCAAAAACAACACGCGCATTTATTGTTAAAGGAACTTGACTTGGATCCACAAGATCAAGCTTTTATCAGTGCGCTTGTGTATTCTACACTTCAAAATAAATTGTATTTAGAATATCAACTCCAACAGGTTGTTCGTAAAAAACCGCAAGCGAAGTTACAGGTTTTGTTGATCATGGCAGCATGTGAAGCTTTAATTATGGATAACACACCGGATTATGCGGTCGTCAATGAATATGTTGAGTTAAGTAAACATTTGGGATTCAGACATCAATCAGGATTTGTGAATAAGGTCTTGAAGCTTGTGGTAGAAAATGGCCCGGCTGTGATTGATAAAGAAGGCTTGGAAAAAGTCAGTATTGAAAAAAGTATGCCCCTTTGGATTCTTAATTTATTAAAGTCTCAGTATGGTGAAGCGTTTGCGAGTGATTATGCGAATTATGTTCAAGAGATTAAACCCAATTATGGTTGGAAGAATGCTTTAAAACCCCATCAAGACACTAATCAGTACTTAACGGATGGTATTGTGGATTCAAATGTATTTAAAACTGACTTAATTCAAGATGCGCATATCGTAGTTCAAGATATTAACAGTCAACGTGTTGTGGACCTCATGCCTTTAGAAAAAGGGATGCATGTTTTAGATTGTTGTTGTGCACCAGGTACAAAGACTTTACGCATCGCAAATAAATTGGAAAATACAGGAAACATCATCGGACTGGATCTGGTGGCTTCTCGTGTTAAAGTGACTGAAGCGTTAATGGAACGTTCAGGTGTTAAGAATGCAACCATTATTGAAGGGGATGCGACAACACAAGCGTTTGATTCAGAATTTGATGCTGTTTTAATTGACGCACCCTGTTCTGGTTTGGGTGTATTGTCCCATAAACATGATTTACGATATAACATTCAACCTGAAGATTTAGACGATCTTCAAAATATTCAACGTGATATATTGGACAATATCTCACAGTATGTCAAAGTAGGGGGTCACCTCGTATATGCGACCTGTACTTTGAATAAAAAGGAAAATGAGAAACAAGTCAGTGCATTTCTAAAGAGAAATATGAATTATGCGATGGTATATGAAGAAACAATGCATCCGATGGATACGATGGGTGATGGTTTTTATGTCGCACTATTGAAGAGAACATGATAAAATATGAAGGAAGCGAGGACGATATTTTGAAATATGCAGCAAAAAGTGAACTTGGATTGATTAGAAAATCCAACCAAGACCGCGTACTTGTCGTTGAAACAGACCAAGCTTTCTTGGCGATGGTTTGTGATGGTATTGGTGGCGGCAATGCTGGAGATGTGGCCAGTCAAATGACAATTGACTTTTTTGAAAAAGAATTTAAAGAAGCTTCTTCATTTGAAAAAGATTCAGATATCATTCATTGGTATGAAAAAACACTTATAGCAGTCAATGAACGGGTCTTTTCTAAGGGAAGAAGAAATTTGGAGTTACAAGGGATGGGCACTACGGCCATTACGCTCATTATTAAAGATGGACGCGCCTTTGGTTTTAATGTAGGGGATTCAAGACTTTATGATTATCGTCATAATTCACTGGATCTATTATCCCATGATCAAACGTATGCTTATATGATGTATTTGGAGAATGAGATCACCAAAGAAGAAGCTGAAAATCATCCGAAACGAAATGTTTTGATGAATGCGATTGGTGTTAAGAACCATATTGAATATGAAACCATTCGTGTTCCAGATGATTGGAATCGTTTGATGTTAAGTAGTGATGGGCTCCATGATTATGTAGCGTTATCACATATAGAAGAAACATTTAATTATGATATTGAAAAAACAACTGAGCTCTTGATGGAATTGGCTTACAAAGCAGGGGGCTTTGATAATATTTCGCTGGTTGTCATAGAAGGAGATAAAAATGACGCTTAAAATTATTGGAGAAAGATATGAAGTAAAACAGAAAATCGGTTCTGGTGGTATGGCAGACGTCTATTTGGCCTTTGATACTGTTTTAAAACGTAAAGTGGCCATTAAAATACTGCGTGCTGATTTAAATAACGATCCCGTTGCGTTATTGCGTTTTCAACGTGAAGCCCACTCGGGTAGTGGTTTGAATCATGCGAATATTGTCGAAATTTATGATGTAGGAAGCGAAGATGATGTCCAATATATTGTGATGGAATATGTTGAAGGTGCTACCGCAAAAGAAATGATCATGAGGCGTGGTCCTTTGGATGTTGAAGAAGCCGTCGATTTTATGACCCAACTATTAAGAGGTATTTCTAAAGCGCATCAGGAAGATATCATTCATCGTGATATTAAACCGCAGAATATTTTAGTAAAAGGGGATGGTACCCTTAAGATTTCAGATTTCGGAATCGCACAAGCAGGCAATGCCCTTCAATTAACGAAGACGGATTCCGTACTGGGGTCAATTCATTATTTAGCCCCGGAAGTTGTGCGGGGTGAGGGCGCAAGCTTTAGCTCTGACATTTATGCGACGGGCATTATATTTTATGAATTATTAACAGGTAAACTTCCTTATGATGCTAAAATGCCAGTAGAAATTGCGATGATGCATTTAAGAGATCCTTTACCTTCGGTTCAAGAAATCAACCCATCCATTCCAAATTCAATTGTGAATGTGATCAATAAAGCGACCGCTAAAAATATTCGGAGTCGTTATTATAGTGCGCAAAGCATGCTTGAAGATTTAAAAACAGCTTTGGATAAAGAACGTGAAAATGAACTCTTGTGGGTTCCCGCAAATGAAGACAATGGTACTACTAAAATGATTGACCGATTGGATGATGTCCATAAGGTAAGTGATAAAACAGTGCCGAAAAACAATAAAAAGAAATGGTTTATTGCAAGTGGTGTCTTGGTTGTCTTGATTGCCTTTATTGTATTCATGGCAATGAACAGTAAACCCAAAGTATATATTATGGAAGATTTAACGGGTATGAGTGTGGATGAAGCCAAAGAGATTTTGGCTGAGTATAACATCAGTATTTCAAGTAATATACAGTATTTACCATCGGATGAAATCGAAGAAGACTTAATCATGCAGACGTCTCCTGCACTGGGTGCAGAAGTGGAATATGGTAGTCAAATCAGAATCGTTTTATCTGAGGGGCCTTTATTTGAGGTTGGAGATTATGCAGGGGAGCATATCGATGATGTGCGTACGCTTTTAACTTCCAACACCAATTTATACCTAAGAATATTACATGAACCTTCACAGGACATTAAACCAGGTATTGTTCTAAGACAAGAGGGTGTGTTGCCGGGTGAACAAATTGATCCGAAGGTTAGAAAAGAAATTGTTTTGGTTGTCGCAAGTGAAGTGCAAATTCGTGTTGAATACTACATTGGTCGTTCGGTCATGGAAGTTAAAACGGAACTTGAGAACCAAGGGATTGTAGTTGTACTCAATAAGTTATCTTTTGCGGGTATGAGTAATTCGGAAATCGCAAGTGTTAAGACAGATACCGTCATGAAGACAATTCCTGTGGCTGGAAGTGTTTATATTCAAACGGAAAATAATGAGTTTATCATTGAATACTATGACAGTGCAGATCAACCTGTCATTCAAGAAGAAACACCGCCGGATGATCAAGAAGATGAAGGGTAGTCGATGGTTAAAAAAGCACGCATTATAAAAAATATTTCAAATCAATATACTGTGTATTTTGATAATGAAACGCATATCGCTACTGCCATGGGTAAGTTACGATTGGGTAAAAGACCTACAGTTGGTGATTTTGTGGAAATAGAATTTTTGGAAAACAAATGGGTTATTCAAAAAGTTCTTGAAAGAAAAAATGAACTGATTCGTCCCTTGATTGCGAATGTTGATCAAGCGTTGATTGTTATGTCTTTAAGAGAACCTGACTTTTCATATAGATTGGTTGATCGTCTCATATTCTTGGTGGCGATTGAAAACATTGAACCCATTATTGTGGTTAATAAGGTTGATTTGGATAGTGATGGATTTTTAGAGGAAGTTGTTTCTTCTTATGAACCGTATGGTTATAAAGTCATCACGACTCAAAAAGGGGATGATACTGAAAACATTACCACACTGCTTAAAGATAAGTTGACCGTTCTTGCGGGACAAAGTGGTGTTGGGAAATCCAGTATCATTAATAGAATTGATGCGCGTTATCAACTTCAAACTCAAGAAATATCGAAAGTCTTGGGTCGGGGTAAGCATACAACGCGTCACAACGAACTTTACTTGATTGGTGGGGGCTGGATTGCAGATACGCCAGGATTCTCGTCCTTGGACTTCAAACATGTCGATCCGCTTGATTTAGCCCATCGTGTTCCTGATTTTAATCCTTATCATGAATCGTGTAAGTTTAGAAATTGTTTACACCAAAGTGAACCGGGTTGTGTTGTTAAAAAAGCACTTGAAGAAGGTAAGATATCAGCCCGAAGATATGCCCATTATTTAGAATGTATAAATATTATAAAGGAGGAAGCACATGGATAAGATTGTGTCACCATCACTATTGGCTTTGGATTTTAGGGAAATGAAAATGCAAATCAAACGCGCAGAAACGGTTGCGAAGTGGTTTCATTATGATGTTATGGACGGGGTATTCGTTGATAATATCAGTTTTGGACCCGACCTTTTGGGTCAAATCTCTGCGTTGACGGAGAATGTAATGGATGTCCATTTAATGATTGTGCGTCCTGAAAAGTACTTTGAAGCATTTAAAAAGAATGGCGCAGATATGATTACCATTCACGTTGAGTGTTTCGAAGAAGCTGAAATGGGAATTGCTGCTATAGAAAAGCTACATGAGATGGGATTGAAAGCAGGAATATCCTTAAGACCCAGTACACCCATTGATTTATCCATTCCATATTTAAAGTATGTTGACTTGGTGTTGGTCATGAGTGTGGAACCAGGATTTGGGGGTCAAGCCTTTATTCCTTCCATGTTGGATCGTATCAAAGAATTTGATGCATTGCGTAAATTAAACCATTATGGCTATAAAATTTCTGTAGACGGGGGTATCAACCACGATACGGGCGTTAAATGCCGTGAAGCAGGTGCAGATGTATTGGTTGCTGGATCTTATATCTTCAAGAGTGAGGATATTGAGAAGGCTGTACTTTCATTACAATAAGAAAAACGACATTGTCTTTGAGGCGATGTCGTTTTTGGTGTTTGAATATAAAAAAAACGGTGAATACCGTTTGATTTATTTTATCGAGCTTCTTGCGCTTTTAATGATTTTAAAGCACGAGCGGAAATACGGACGCGAGTAGGTTTTCCATCAACCATAATTGTCGCTTTTTGTAAGTTCACATTCCATCTACGTTTTGATGACTGTAGAGAGTGAGAACGTTTATTTCCTGTCATCCCTTTTTTTCCGGATACGGAGCATTGTCTTGGCATATTCCGTAACCCCCTTTCGTCTTGTGTTTAAGCTTTATAACTATACCACAACGAAATCTCGATTACAACTAGAAAAAAATATAAATAACAACTTTTTGATACGTTTGTAAATGTTATCTTTTTTAAAGTTTCTAAATTGGTGATAGAAATGTGTAAGTGTGGAAAAAAAGTGAAGTTTTAAAGATAAATATTACATAAACAGTGCATAAAGCCTCGATAATTTGGTATAGTAATAAGTAATAAAGCACGATTATAGTTCTTTATTATAATAAAGATGTATGATAAACTTATGTTATCACTAGGAGGTCGGATTTGGATAAGAAAATACTCGCAACTTTAGAACTTGCCGATCACGAAGTGCGGTTAATAGTTGGGCAATTCTTCAATGGTAGACTGAACGTCTTAAAAGTAGAGAGAGTTGCGCACGAAGGCATTAGAAATTTTAAAATAATAAACACTCAAAGCGTGCGTCAAGCCATCATTAAGAGCATTACCAATGCATCAGAAAACATTGGCGGCGAAATCACACGTGTTTTAGTATGTTTGCCGGGTGTTGATCTTCAAGTTAGAGACACCATTCAAACAGTACAAATCAATCAATTTGTAACTGGACAAGATTTAGAGAATTTATATGAACGTATCGTATCACACAGTAGACTTAACAATCACGTGCTCATTAATGCAAATATTACTCGTTTTCATATTAATGGTATGACAACGCGTAAAGTACCGCTTAATGAAAAATGTCGTGAACTGACTGCTGAAGCCGATTGTTATTTTATTGATAAAACAGTCGCATTTGATTATTTGAAAGTCATCGAAAGTACGGGGTTGGAAGTCTTGGATATCGTAATTGATGATTTGGGGTTGGCTAAAGAAGCAGGGCTTTTTGAACAGTCGATACATAACCCAGTGATTGCAGTTACTTTGGAAAGAGATACCACTAAATTATCACTCTTTAATAAAGGACAACTCTTAACCAACATCTTTACAGATGATGCTGTGGGTATGGCTTTTGAAAAGTTTGAAAGTGTGTATGGTTTCACAGCAGATATCAGTCAACGTTTGATTTATTATAATCTAGACGTTAGCAACGTATCACCTACGGAAGATCCCATCTTTGCATGGAACACAAAAAAAGGTGAACACACTTTATCACAAAAAGATGTATTGGATTTTGTAGGGAATGAAGTCATTCACCTATTGGATCAAATTCACAAGACATCGACCCCCATCTATGAACACGGGGAAGCAACGTTTATGCTTACGGGGGAAGCCAGTGTTATAGAAGGATTGCCTGAAATCCTTAAAACTGCAAGTCAAAAGAATGTATCAACCTATGTTCCTACAACCTTTGGCGTTAAGGATCCGGTATTCACATCAATGTTGGGTGTGTTTTATCACATAAAAGATACTGCAGTATATCGCAAAGCATTATCATCAAGTATTGATGAGACAGGTTTCTACAATAAAAACATTTATAGAGAAACGAAACATGATACAAAATCAGAAAGTTTTACAGGAAGACTAAAAAATCTATTTATCGATTAATCAAACATGGAGGTTTATGATATGACAAGAAGAAATAGTATGGCAAAAATTAAAGTAGTAGGTGTCGGTGGAGCAGGTTGTAATGCTGTAAACCGCATGGTTGATGAAGGGATGCAAGGTGTTGAGTTCTTTGTAGCAAACACAGATTTACAAGCACTTGAATCTTCCAGTGTAGAAAACAAAATTGAATTGGGTCCAGATATCACGGGTGGTTTGGGAGCAGGATCGCTTCCAGAACTGGGTCGTAAAGCTGCGACAGAAAGTGAAGATGAAATTCGTGAAGTAGTGAAATCAACCGATATGGTTTTTGTGACTGCTGGAATGGGTGGGGGAACCGGAACCGGTGCTGCACCAGTATTTGCGCGAATTGCTCAAGAAGAAGGTGCCTTGGTTGTCGGAATTGTTACAAAACCATTTGATTTCGAAGGTCCTACACGCTCTAAAAATTCTATTGAAGGTTTGGAAGAACTTAGAAAACATGTGGATTCATTAATCATCATCAGTAACAATCAACTTTTAGAAGTCATTGGAAATATTCCTTTCCAAGATGCATTCTTAGAAGCAGATAACGTTTTAAGACAAGGTGTACAAACGATTACAGACTTAATTGCCGTTCCCGCTTTAATTAACTTAGACTTTGCGGACGTTCGTTCAGTCATGCAAGGTCAAGGTACAGCCTTGATTGGGATAGGTATGGCAGAAGGCGAACACAAAGCAGAAAAATCTGCACAAATTGCTGTAACATCACCCCTTCTTGAAGCACAAATTAAAGGCGCAAGAAAAGCAATTATCAACGTTACAGGTGGCGAAACAATGTCAATTCAAGATGCTAATAAAGCGGTTAGTTACATTCGTGAGGCTGCAGGTATGGACATGGAAGTTATCTTTGGGGTTGCGATCAATGACCAAATCGGTGACGCAGTTATTGTTACTGTAATCGCGACTGGTTTCAATATGGATGAGCCAAAACGTGAAGGTTATGCGCGTGTTGAAAGAAAAATCAACACTCCAGTAGCTGAAGAAGTTGAAGACGATTCAAACAGCGACATTCCTGATTTCTTTAGAAGATAAATTATAAAAAAGGACATTCTCGGATGTCCTTTAATTGTATCTCATGCATGTAATAAGTATGGGAGGAATAACTGATCAACACTAGGGGATTATAATCATCATTATGACACTCGTAGTATTAACGCATGATTTGCGATTCTTAGATTTTTTTGATGAAGTGAAGTCTTTGAATAACTTTTTCAAAGGCGCTGTAGTGTTCGAAATTAGGGATCTTCTTTCTTAAACTAAGAAAACGAAACTCCAAACAAATTTTAGAACTTAATCGTATCTCTGTTTATAATGTAAGTTAAAAAGAGAAACTCTTAGCTGAGCTTCTCTTTTCTAATTTTAAGAATCATTTGATAACACAGATATCCGATAATGCCACCCAAAGTGTTGGTCACAATGTCATTAATATCAGATGAACGATACAAGTGTAGAAGAGGTTGAACCAATTCGATTGTTAAACTCAACATAAATGTATACGAGGTGGTCTTTATAAAATTTGTTTTATAGAGGTAGGGTAAGAAAATACCCAATGGTATTGTTAGTAGGATATTCAGTATAAGCTGTTGCTCAGCGCCAAAGTGGGCTGATAGGATGTCCCCAAACAAAACCATGTACATGGGTATATAGGGTTCAAAAATAATATTTGGAAGGGATACAATAATAGGCATTAGGGTGATACTCATAACAAGTGCGATATAGATACAAAAGAGGTTAAACACCATTTTTTTATTGAAGTTGTATGTTTTGGTTTTAGGATAGAACCACTTTTTGTAAATTGTGAATAAAACAAACCAATCAATCGCATATTTTAAAAACTTAAACATGGTGTCCCTCCTTTTCGAACGTTATTGTACCAAAAGATGATAACTTTGAATAGAGGTTTCACAGTAATTTAACCCAAGGATGTCTTTTGAGGTTCTTAATTAAGAGAATAGAGAAGGAATATGATAAAATACTCTTAGAGGTGACGTATGAATTCAGAAATTATCAGTGTGGGTACAGAACTACTTTTAGGCGATGTGGTGAACACAAATGCGGCTTATATATCAAAAAAACTAATGGAACTGGGTATTAACTGTTACTATCATTCCGTCGTAGGCGACAATCCTCAAAGACTCAAAGATATGTTTGAACTTTCTTTGAAGCGTTCCGATATTGTTTTTTTAACGGGGGGATTGGGTCCGACCTATGATGATATGACCAAAGAAGTTGTTGGGGAAGTGTTGGGCGAGAAGTTGGTATTTGATCAAAATTCATATGATTTAATGCTCAGTCGTTTCAGTCATTCCAAACGTAAGATGGGCAACAACAATCTTAAGCAGGCCTATATTTATGAGAATGGTCATGCACTGCGTAATGATTTGGGTACTGCTCCCGGTGTATATATTAAAAAGAATGGTAAAATTGTAATTTTGCTTCCAGGACCACCCAATGAATTAAAGGGTATGTTTGAAAAGCAAGTGATGCCTTATTTTGTTCAAACCAAGGAAAGTGTGTTGGTATCAAAACGTGTGTATTGTATTGGGATTGGAGAATCCGATTTGGAGATGATCTTGGAGTCAGAAATGAAGCATTACACCAACCCAACTTTGGCGCCTTATAGTGATGAAGATGGTTTGTATATCCGTGTTACTGCACTTGGGAAAGATGCGTCTGATTGTCTTGAATTGATCAATCCAGTGTTAAATCATATTCATGAGGTTTTGGGTGAATATATTTATAGTGTGGACATTCCTAGAATTGAGGATGCGTTTAAAGAAAAATACAAAGGTGACATCGTTATTTTCGAGAATAGAACTTTCGGTATTTTGAGTCATCGTTTGGAAACGTCTCTAACCCACGGTATCAACATAAATAAACAGGATTTAAATATTAAACAACAACTTGAGACTTTGATCAACCAATATCCTGATTCAATGATTGTAGTTTTTGAACAAAAGGAATCTAAGGGTCACTTTGAAGTGCTTGTATCTTATAAAGGCAAAACTGATCATCAGCAATTGTATATGGATAGGGGTTATGTTGATGATTCTAAAAGAACCTTAAAACGTGCCAGTTCGAGGGTTTTGAAAATGATGATGGATATGGTAGTGTAAAGGGCTTTGATTTTTTTATCAAGAAGTAGTTATTTACAATCTAATTGAAGTAGATACATTTATTTATACTGATAAACGTTGTTTTCTAAAGTTATTGAGTAATTGTTTTAAACGTTGTCGCAAACACTAATTGTGCTATTTTGGGAAGATTTAAATGTGAGTAATTTGGGTTGTGCTTTTAGTGGGTTTGTGGTAATATAATAGACGGCTCAAAGCCATTCTCACATTGTGGATCTAATGACCCGTGCTCGTAAGAGTTGTCATTATTCGAAGCAATGGCGGATAAACGGAAAGGAAGGACATATTTATGTCAAAAGTAGTAACAATTAGACAATTGTTAGAAGGAGCGGTCCATTACGGTCACCAAACACGCCGTTGGAACCCTAAAATGAAGCCTTATATTTATGGGGCAAAGAATCGTGTTTACATCATTGATTTGAACAAAACTCAAGCAATGGCGGAAACAGCATATGAGGCACTTAGAGATATTGCTGAGAAAAATGGAAAATTATTGATTGTAGGTACTAAGAAACAAGCACAAACAATCGTAGTTGAGGAAGCTTTAAGAAGTGGATCATTCTTTATCAACCAACGTTGGTTAGGTGGTACATTAACAAACTTCAGAACCATTCAAAAAAGTATTCGTCGCTTAACTGAAATTGAAGAAATGGAAGAAAGTGGCGCAATCAATGTCTATCCTAAGAAAGAAGTAGCGCTTTTAATTAAAGAAAAAGATCGTTTAAATAACTTCTTGGGTGGAATTAAAGAAATGAGAAAACTTCCAGATGCATTGTTTGTTGTGGATCCAATTGAAGATCACAACGCTGTAGCTGAAGCTAAAAAATTAGGCATTCCAGTATTTGGAATTGTTGATACTAACTGTGATCCAGATGTTGTGGATTACCCTATTGCTGGTAATGATGATGCAGTTCGTTCAATTCGTCTTGCAGTTCAATTGATGGCAGATGCTATGATTGAACCAAAAGGTGGACAAGTCGTTGTTGCTTATCAAGATAAAGCAGAAGAAGACATTACAATGGAAGACGTTATCGTTAATGTAGAGCGTCAAGCTGAAGAAAACGAACGTCGTCGTAAACAACGTTTCGATGAGCGTCGTCGTCGTAATGATCGTCGTCGTGATGGTGGTCGTGATAACCGCGATACACGTCGTCGTCCAGATGCAAGAAGCAATGAAGAAAGAACTACAACCAGCAGACCAAATACAGCGGTTGAAGCAAAAAGTAATAACGTAAAAGAGGAGGAATAATTATGGCTGCTATTTCAGCAAAATTAGTCAAAGAATTACGTGATCGTACAGGTGCAGGTATGCTTGATTGCAAGAAAGCACTTGAAGCAAATGAGGGCGATGTAGATAAAGCTATCGTTTGGTTACGTGAAAAAGGTATTGCCAGTGCACAAAAGAAAGCTGGTCGTATCGCAGCAGAAGGTTTATCAAACGTTCTAATCAGTGATAACAAAGCAGTCGTTGTTGAGTTAAACTCTGAAACAGACTTCGTTGCTAAAAACGAACAGTTCTTAGCACTTGTTGATAAAGTTTCACATGCAATTTTGGATAATGATCCAAAAACAAATGAAGATGTATTGGCACTTGTTGTTGATGGTGAAACCATTAATGATCTTGTTATCAATGCAACAGCAACTATCGGTGAAAAAATTACATTCCGTCGTTTTGCAGTACTAACTAAAGAAGACAATCAAATCTTTGGTGCTTACAAACACATGGGTGGAACTATTTCTGCAGTAGTTGTATTAGAAGGTGATAATGCTGAGATTTCAAAAGAAATCGCCATGCAAGTTGCATCTATGAATCCTATTTATGTTTCAATTAAAGATGTACCAGCAGAAATTACTGAAAAAGAAACTGAAATCCAAGTAAATATCGTTAAAAACGATCCTGAACTTGCTAGCAAGCCAGAACAAGTTATCAACGGTATTATTAAGGGACGTGTAAGTAAGTCTTTACAAGAAGTTTCTTTAATGGATCAAATCTTTTGGAAAGATGGAAAATCAAAAGTATCTCAAGTCCTGAAAGAAGCAAAAACTGACGTCGTTGACTTTGTCCGTTTTGCGGTGGGTGAAGGAATTGAGAAACGCGAAGAAAACTTTGCGGAAGAAGTTGCTAAAGCTTCTCAAGTTTAATATCAAGGACACTTTGTGTCCTTTTTTAAAAGAAGGAGTAAGATTATGTACAAACGAGTGCTATTAAAGTTAAGTGGGGAAGCACTGTCAAGTAATGGCGAAATATTCAGTCGTGAAATACTTGAGGATCTTTCAAGACAAATTAAAGATATTGTAGAAATGGGTATTGAGGTCGCAATCGTCGTGGGTGGCGGTAACTTTGTTCGTGGTAAAATGGCCGAGGAATTGAATATTGACCGTTCCCAAGTCGACAATATGGGTATGTTGGGTACCGTCATCAATGCGCTTGCGATTCAGGGTTCACTTGAAATGATGGGTGTTGATACACGTGTTCAAACAGCTGTTGAAATGACAAAAGTTGCAGAACCTTACATCCCAAGACGTGCCATTAGACATTTGGAAAAGGGTCGTGTTGTTGTTTTTGGTGCCGGTACAGGATCCGCATTTTTCTCAACGGATACTGCTGCTGCATTGAGAGCATCTGAAATTCATGCAGATGTAATCTTAATGGGTAAAAATGGTGTGGACGGTGTTTATGATGCTGATCCAAAAATTGATAAAAATGCTGAAAAATTTGAGACCTTAACGTACATGGATGTATTGCAAAAAAGACTTCAAGTCATGGATGCAACGGCTACTTCTATGTGTATGGACAATAATATTGATCTAATAGTCTTTAATATGAACGAAAAAGATAATATAATAAAAGCAGTTAAAGGCGAATCGAATGGAACGATCGTAACAGTTTAGGAGGAAATTAGTATGAGTACAATCATCAATGATGGTAGAGAATTTATGAATGAAGTAATTAAAGCATATGAAGAGCGTTTGGGAACCTTGAGATCAGGGCGTGCCAATGCAGGTGTGCTTTATGGTATTAACGTGGACTATTATGGTTCACCCACACCGTTGGAACAAATTGCACAAATTTCCGTATCCGAAGGAACACAACTTGTGATTAAACCATTTGATCCAAGTTCATCAAAAGATATTGAGCGTGCAATCAATGAGTCACATTTGAATTTACCAGTTTCCAATGATGGGACTGTGCTACGTATTAACGTACCACGTTTAACAGAAGAAACACGTAGAGAAGTTGCGAAGGATGTCAGCAAGTTTGCTGAAGAATCAAAAGTAAATATCCGTAATATTCGTCGTGATTTAAACAATGAAATTAAAGCCGATGATACATTGCGTGAAGATGATGAAAAGCGTTTGATGGATGATGTTCAAAAATTGACGGATGAATTTATTAAAAAAATTGATACATTGTCAAATGATAAAACAACGGAGATTATGACCGTTTAATATGGAATCAATCAATCATATTGCGATCATCATGGACGGAAACGGTCGCTGGGCAACCAAAAAACAAAAAGACCGTACTTTCGGCCATTATTATGGTTCAGAAAATGTCAGAGAAATCGCTTTGGCTGCATTAAAGGTTGGTGTTAAAACACTAACCCTTTATGCATTCTCAACAGAGAATTGGAAACGTCCTCAAAAAGAAATTGATTATTTGATGATGTTGCCAGAAGTCTTCTTTAAGAAGTTCTTAAATGAACTCAATGAGAAGGGAATTCGCATCATGACCATTGGGGATTTAACGAAAATTCCTGAAAAAACACGCAAAGTCATGGAACGTGCAGTTGAAGAAACCAAACACAATGACAAATTAATTTTAAATTTCGCACTAAATTATGGATCCAAAGATGAAATTGTTCGTGCCGTCAATCAAATTATTAAAGACGATATAACAGAAGTCGATGAATTTTCTTTTGAGTTATATTTGGATACGTATGGTTTAGAACCAGTAGACCTTTTAATAAGAACGGGTGGCGATCAAAGACTTTCTAATTATCTTTTATGGCAACTTGCTTATGCTGAACTTGTTTTCTTAGATATAGAGTGGCCAGAATTCAATGAATCGGTATTCTTAAAGTGTATCGAGGATTTCCAAACTAGAAACAGACGCTTTGGAGGATTGGAGTAATGTTAAAAAGAATAATTACAGCGATAATCCTTATCGCATTGGTTATTGGTACTTTAATGCTGGGTCAAGAGGCTTTCACATGGCTTTTAAGAGTCATATTGCTGATATCAGGATATGAAATCTACAGAATTAAAAAAGATGTATGGCCTACTTTTCTATTGGTTTATATCTATCTAATGCTATTGTTGTCGCATTTGAATATTCCTGTGGTATCCCTGATTTCTCTGGCACTTATTTTAACACTTACACTCACAATCGTATCGTCTAAGATTTCGTTTGCGGATGCGGCGTTCCTATTTTTAATGTTATCTATTATTATTTTGGGAATCAACGCTGTAAACAGTATTATGCAATTACCGTTACAAGTTTTTGCTTATATCGCAATTGCGACTTACGCAACCGATACTTTCGCTTACTTTGGTGGTAGTTTCTTTGGAAAACGTAAGCTTATTGAGAGAATATCTCCCAATAAAACCGTTGAAGGTGCTATTATAGGAACGGTAGGTTCTATGATCGCTTCTTTGATATTCGCATACTACTTTGTGGATTTGGATTTCAGTATTATTTTAATTGGATCAATCTTAATGCCTTTAGTTGCCCAAGTGGGTGACTTGAGCTTTAGTTTGGTGAAAAGAACTTTTAATATTAAAGATTTTGGAACCCTACTTCCTGGACATGGTGGGGTACTCGATAGAGTCGACAGTGTCCTGTTTACCTTAATATTTTTTAATGCAGTTTTAACGTATTTTGTGTAGGTGATAAAAATGGATGTTATATTAAATATTTTAGTCTTTGCCCTGGTTATGGGCATTATTGTTTTTATACATGAGTTGGGTCATTTATTGGCCGCTAAAGCTTTTGGTGTTTACTGTAGAGAATTTTCAATTGGGATGGGACCTAAAATATTCCAATATCAACCCAAGGATTCTGAAACTACTTATAGCATTCGTGCGCTTCCCATTGGTGGATTTGTCGCTATGGCAGGTGAACCCGGAGAAGAGGGTATGGAATCAGTACCCGTTGAACGCACCATAAAAGGCATCGCCCGCTATAAACAATTGGTTGTATTACTTGCGGGTGTATTTATGAATCTCGTTTTGGCTTTTGTGGTCTTTGCGGGAATATTTTCATACGCGGGTGTGGTGCGTGAACCAGAACCTATTGTAGCTGCTGTTGTTGAAGGATTGCCTGCGGATCAAGCGGGTCTTATGAAAGATGACAGAATTTTAAAAATGACATTTGTGGACGGTACTGTTATTGAGCCTGAAACGTTCTCAGATGCTTCTTTGGGGATTATGACTTTTGAAGATACGCCCATTGAACTTGAAGTTTTAAGAGATGGCACCATCGTAAATCTTACAGTTACACCGGTGTTCAATACGGAATCAGATACGTTTGTGTTGGGAATTCAATCCTATACAGGGGCTCTTGAAAAAGTTGGGATTTTTGAAACGGCCTCTTATACTGCGCAATACATCATCAAAACGGTGGGTCAGATCGTGATGGTTTTGAGATTACTGGTGCGTGGTATTGGTTTAAACAACGTGGGGGGTCCAGTTGCGATTTATCAAATTACTTCAGAAGTTACGACCTCTGGATTTGATATGTTATACTTTTGGAATATTATTGGATCTTTATCCATTTCACTGGCAGTTATGAACCTATTACCCATCCCAGTTTTAGATGGTGGTAGAGCACTGTTGGTTATGGTGGAAATGATTATCAGACGCCCTATACCTAAGAAGTTTGAGAATACTGTCATGATAATTGGGTTTGTATTAATCCTTGCGATGATGATTTTCTTCTTGTTTAATGATTTTAAACGCTTATAATCAACTGAACGTTAAATTATGATATACTTATCAAAAGGAGTTGTGTATGGCATATAAAGTAGAACTATTAGAAAATAAACCCATTTATGTAGCGAGTATGAAAATGACGATTCCTGACTATTCTGCGGCATTGGCTATCAGAGCAGTTAAAACAATGGAGAATGAATTAAAACGTCATGATATTAACTTTATCGAACCGAACTACAACTTTGCGATTGCACATGATTCTGAACATCGTATTGAACTGATCGATGTAGAAGTAGTGGTTGCAGTTGATAAAATGGGTAATGATACAAATATGATTCATTTCACTCAGCTACCTGAATCCCAAGACATCATTCGTGTTACAGCAGATGTATTCGAAGATGTACATATTGGATTGGCTGAATGGATGCATGATAATGACTATGAAGCGGATGGTATTTTAAGAGCGGTTATTCATGAAGGCGATACCTTCATTTACGATTGTCCCATCAAAGTTTCAGAAGATTAAACAAATCTCCGGTATTCGGAGATTTTACTTTATGAGGTGATAATTTGGATAAAGCAATATTAATGATGGCAATCACAAATCAAAATATAGATGATATCAACCCTCAAATTGAGGAGCTCATTAATCTGTCTTTTGCCTGTGAAATTGAGATACTGAGCCATGAAATACAGAATATCAAATCAATCAGTAACGCTTATTTCATTGGGAGTGGTAAGCTTGATGCACTAAAAAACGAGGTTGAGGACAATGAAGCCAATCTTGTGGTTTTTAACGTGGGACTTTCACCCACACAGATTCGTAACTTAGAAGGCATCTTAAACTGTGATGTGATTGACAAGAATATGTTGATTCTTGAAATATTCAAAAGAAGAGCCAAGACACCAGAAGCCAAGGCACAAGTTGAGATTGCGAATTTAAAATATATGTTCCCAAGAATGGCGGGGTCTTATGAAGCGTTGGGAAGACAGGTCAGTGGTTTTGGGAATCGTAACCGTGGGTTGGGAGAAACCAAATTGGAGCTGGACCGTCGTGCAGTAGACAGACGCATTCAAAAACTTGAAAGAGAATTGGAAAAGTATAAACAAGCACGTCAAATGACACGGAAACAGAAGTTACAAAGCAACATGCCGTTGGT
>DEQB01000093.1:0-1206 GCA_002359085.1 Erysipelothrix sp. UBA3377 | reverse complement strand
GTTGGTTTTATTCAGGATTTACCCCACAACTTAATCAATGCTTTCCATTCTACTTTGGAAGAGGTGAGTGATGCGGACTTACTGCTTCATGTTATTGATTATTCAAACCCAAATTTTGAGAAACAAAAAGAGACGGTAGTTAATACATTAGAAAGTATGGGAGTTCATGATATCCCTATGATTAATGTCTTTAATAAAATTGATTTAACAGAGAACAAGTCATTGAGTAATGGCAGCCAATCCGTGTTTATTTCAACTGAAACCCTGCAGGGAATAGATGATTTAAAGAATATGATAATTGCGTTACTTTGGAAAGATTATCAACGCTATACTTTGAAAATACCATATGATAAAATGGGTATAGTGAATGAAATCAGCACTCACTTAATTGTATTAGAACAAGATAATGATCCAAAAGGTGTTGTCTTGGAAGTTTATACGAACACTACTCAAATACAAAAGTATCAAGTGTTCTTGAAATGAGGTGAACGGTTTGAAAATCTTGTTTGTTTATAACGCACATTCGGGTGTTAGCGGAGAAGATATTTCGCAGGACATTGAGAAATACATACAGTCTAGTCCTCATGAATGTACCGTGTTTGAGACTAAAAAAACATTTGGACCCGTTGAATATTTAGTGACCCAACACAAAAGTTTTGATATCATCGTTTCAATTGGGGGTGATGGCACAATCAGTCAAACGGTTGATGGCATTATGAAATCCGAGATGGATACGAAACTTATCATCGTTCCTTTCGGTTCAACAAATGAGTACGCAAAAAGCTTGGGGATTCGCTATGAAAGTATCCAAGATGTGTTTCATGCCATTGATCATGGTGAAGATATTAAAGTAGATGTGGGTAAGATTAACAATAAACACTTTACGTATGTTGCATGTTTTGGGAATTTCACATCTGTTACCTATGAAACACCTCAAAAACTTAAAAATGCATTTGGGCATGCAGCTTACTGGTTGTATGGGGCATTGAGACTGCGTATGTTGCGTAATTATGAGTTTACAATTGAGCATGATGAAACGATAGTGGAAGGGAATTACCTCTTTGGGTTGATCAGTAATGCGTATCGATTCGGTAGAGTTTTTAGATATCCACGTACAGAAGTTGATTTGGATGATGGCTTTTTTGAATTATTATTAATCAAGCGACCTAAAAAAGCTTCAGATTTTTTAAAAGTTTTGTATGCAAT
>DEQB01000010.1 GCA_002359085.1 Erysipelothrix sp. UBA3377 | reverse complement strand
TCAACCAATCGCATTATTGAATTCCATGAAAAGCCCGCAGAACCAATCAGTACACTTGCATCGATGGGTGTCTATATATTCTCGTGGCAAGAACTTAGAAAATATTTGGTGGAGGATCAAGCAACTTCTAAAGAATTAATGGACTTTGGAAAAGATGTCATTCCACGATACTTAAAGAATGCTGAACGAGTTTTCGCATATCCATTTGAAGGGTATTGGAAAGATGTTGGAACCATCGAAAGTTTATGGGAAGCCAATATGGAATTTTTAGATCCCCATCATGAATTGAATATCAGAGATGATGTGTGGCGTATTCATACACGCTATAAAGCAAGTCCACCGCAATTCTTATCCGCAAATTCAAATGTAACGGAGTCCATGATCGTAGATGGCGTCTATGTGGATGGCACGGTAAAACATTCAATCATTTCTCAAGATGTTAAAATCGGAAACAATGCGTATGTATATGGTTCAGTCATCATGGCAAATAGCGTCATTGGAAAGGATGCGGACATCCAATATGCAATTGTGGGCGAAGGTGCTAAAATTGCAGATGGTGCGATTTTACATGGAACGAAAGATGAAATACTCGTTATCGGGTATGGCGAAGTTGTAGGAGGTGCAAGAGATGAGAGAGAATAAGTATTGTGCAATCTTAAATTTAAGTGGTGTCACCGATTACCTTACACCCTTAACAAATCACAGACCGGTCGCAAGTTTACCCTTTGCGGGTCGTTATCGAATTATTGACTTTATGTTATCCAGTATGAGCCACGCAAACGTTGAGTCAGCAGCTATCTTTATTGATGGCAGTGGGCGCTCGATTTATGATCATGTTCGTAGTGGTAAAGAATGGGATTTTGATTCATCCATTAAAGGTGGTCTGTTTACGTTTTCCCAACAAGTTTGGAAACGCTTTGAGTACATCCACCAAGAAAGAACGGATGACTTCTATATAGACCATCGCGAGTTTTTGAAAAAATCAGAGGAAGAATATGTCGTTGTTGTGGGTGGAGAAATCATCCAAACAGTCGATATTGAAGCTATATTAAAACACCACAAAGCCAAAGAAGCAGACATTACCGTGACTTATAAAGCAGGTAACTACAGTCGTTTGGATAAACTGGAAATAGATGAGCAGGGTTATGTAATCTCCCTCAACGGAAATCATAAAGATGTCTCACTCACTGAAGTGTACTTCTTAAAGGTAGATCTTGTGAATGAACTCTTAGACAAAGCCTGCGCAACACACTTCTATGAGAACCTTTCTCATGTGATCAAAGAATTTATGTTTGACTATAAAGTCAGTGCCTTTGAATACACCGGATTTATGGAACCCATTACCACCATTCAAGACTATTTTGATGTGAGTATGAAGTTATTAGAATTGGATCATTTTAATGCCCTTTTCAATGGTAGTATTCCGATTATTACGAAGTCTCAAAGTGGTGCACCCACGTATTACAGTAAAGATGTGGTCGTCAGAAATGCTCAAATCGCAACCAATGCTTTAATTGAAGGCGATGTTGAGAATTCATTACTCTTTAGAAAAGTTATTGTGAAGCCAGGCAGCGACATCAAAAACTCTGTGGTTATGTCTGGATGTACCATTGGAGAAAATGCGAAACTTAACTATGTTATCTTGGATAAAGGGGTAACCGTTGATCCTGATGTGACGTTGAGTGGTACCCATGACAATGTATTGGTCATTCCTAAAAACACACGTGTAACTTTGGGATACGAATCATGAAAGTATTATTTGTAGCAGGAGAAAGTGTACCTTTTATTAAGACGGGAGGCCTGGCCGATGTGGTGGGGTCCTTGCCTAAAAACTTAAAAGAAAAAGGTGTGGATGTACGTGTGGTATTACCGTTATATCGTGATATCCCACAAAAATTTAAAGATCAAATGACCTATCTCACAAATTTCGATGTACAGATGGGGTGGAAAACTCTGTATTGCGGTATTTTGACCCTAGAACATGATGGGATTCAATATTACTTCATTGATAACATGGAATTGTTTGATAGAGAAGGTTTATATGGTTATTGGGATGATGGTGAACGTTACGCATTCTTTTCGATGGCTGCCATCGAGATGATGCAACATGTAGACTTTATCCCAAACATCATCCATGTCCATGATTGGCATGCAGCGATGATCCCATTACTCTTGGTCTATAAGTACAATTGGATTGAAAATTATCGCAACATTCGAAAAGTATTAACCATTCATAACTTAAGATTCCAAGGGATATTTGACCCCATTGTAATGGAGAGCTTATTTGGGATTACTGAAGATATTGAAGATATTTTGCATAATGGTAATGTGAATTATCTTAAGGCAGGGATTCAATATGCGGATGTGATCACAACAGTGAGCCCAAGCTATGCCAGCGAAATTCAAACTGAACAGTTTGGTGAAGGATTGGATGATATTTTGAGATTTAATGATTGGAAATTAAGAGGGATCCTGAATGGGATTGATTTGGATATCTATAACCCCAAAACCGATCCACATATTAATCATAATTTTGGGATTATGAGTTTGGATAATAAATTGAAGAATAAAATGGAACTTCAAGAAAAACTGAGATTGCCCGTTGATAAGGATATCCCCATGATCGCTTCTATCAGTCGATTGACCTATCAAAAGGGATTTAACCTTGTGAACGAAGTGATTGATCAGATCTTGGGACGTGATGTTCAATTGGTGATACTGGGCACAGGTGACACAGATTACGAAGAGAACTTTAAATACCAAGCATCGCTTCATCCAAGTAAGATGAAAGCATTAATACTGTTTGATGGGAAATTGGCTCAAGAGATTTATGCGGCCAGTGATATGTTTTTGATGCCATCGGCCTTTGAGCCCTGTGGACTGTCACAACTCATGTCATTGCGATATGGAACGGTCCCAATTGTTCATGAAACAGGGGGACTAAGGGATACTGTTGAACCTTATTACGAAAGTAAAAATAGAGGGACTGGTTTTACATTCTATGAATTCAAAAGTACTGTCATGCTCAACATGATTGATGCTGCCCTTTGGTTGTATAAAGACCAAATTAAGTGGCGTCAACTTATGAGACGGGGCATGAAAGCTGATTTCAGTTGGGATGCTTCTGTGGATAAATATATTGAAGTATACCAAGAGTTATTGGGTTAAGAGTCAGAAATGACTCTTTTTCTTGTGTGCTGGGCACGGCATGTATCTAAGTGGTGTAAATCCACTAGGGGGCCAAATCACTAGTGGCCAACATTAGGTTCGGTTAGGGGTTCCCAACATGAGGGGATCCTAAGGTAACCAAAAGCTAAAATTCCGGTCTGAGGAATACGAATCACATCATGCATGTACCTCTATGGGGAGGATACATTACAATCTAAACCCTAACAAGCTAGTGGAAACCGAAAAAACGTATGGCGACACACTACGAGATGAAAGGAAAGAAAGTACACTATGGAAATACTTGATGAACAGTTTTCTGAATATAGTTATGGGCTTAGACCCAAGCGATACGCAGTGATGGCTATCACAAAAGCACTTGAACTGATGAATGATGGCAATGATTTGGTAGATTTAATACATTCTAAAATGAAGGGTTTCATTAATTAAAAAACGTATAACAAAAATTTCCTGTAAAAGCGTTGATGGATGAGGTTCTGACTGAGGATGGTCAGTTGGAATCAGTAGAAAAAGATTAAGACAAAGCATAAAGCGCTTACTCAACCTGGAATCTTCAACGATAAAGCATGGGAATGGGCAAATACTCGAAAAGAGTACGTTCGCACTGAAGGTCATTCATTAAGACACGAAGTGGGACCAATCAAGTATTAAAGAAAAGGGTCTCATATTCTTACAAGACCTCAAAATTAATTATAGTTAAGCTAATATTGAACCGGCGTATACAAAAAACGTCGAACGGTGGTGTGAGAGGACATTAATTAATCCAGCGATTCAATATCTGCGGGTTGTATGTCTATGATTCTTCCGATATTTCTTGTTTTAGACAAGTCTTCTATAATAGCATATGTAAATTTGAAACGTTTTCCTACCTGCATTTCAGAAATATACTCATCATATAGTTGTCTACCTTGAAATTCATTCTCAAGAATCAGTTCATCCGTTGATTTAGGTTGACCGTGAACTGGCCAGACCATTATTATAAGTGATTTCCCACCCCATACCGAATCTACATTTTTATAAGGGTCAATGACATCCACAATCTCTTTATCAATTGTTATCGTATTTTCTTCGGTAACAACCAAGGCTTTAACATGAGGTACTAGTTCATTTATTCTATCCAATCGACTTGCAGCCAAGTCTTTTTCTACTTGAAGTTCTTGTTTTAAGTTTTCGTACTCTAACTCATCAATTTTCTCTTGACTGCACGCTGTCAAAGAGAAAATAACAAGCAATAATAACATGATTTTCTTCATAAATAGTTCCTCCATATAACATGATTATAATATCTTTTGAAAAGTTTGCAAGAAAATTCACAAAAAAATACTTAAGTGTTGACTGTTGTTTGTGAATTAGATAGCATACTTTTAAGGAGATGAATCTTTTACCTTACGATTTTGGAAGAGGGTTAGCATAGTAAAACTATAATTTACTTCGAAGATGCAGTAATGACTGATTTTCTTGAAAAATGGGAAGTGATTCACGATTTTGAAAAGAAGAAGAATAAAGTACAATAACTTGGTGATATTCAAGATTAATCAATAGATTTTATGGGAATAATGAGACTTTAGGTTCATGTACTGGGTGTAAAAGCGAAGGTCCGAACAGTTTTGACAATATGAGCAAACCTCCTATTGCATCTGAAGCCTTAGAAATACGATATCCTAGGGCAACCGAAAGAGCGTATTGTAATCTGGAAGCAGTGAAAAAAGATCAAAAGATAAAATAAAGCACCTATCTAACTTGGAATACCCAGCGATAAAGCATGAGAATGGGCAAATACTCAAAAGGGTACGCACGTACTGCAGGGTCATTTATTATGACACAAAGTGTAAAGAATCGAGTATTAAAGAAAAGAGCTCACACATTCTTAGAAGAACTCAAAATTAAATTTAGCTAGGTTGAAACTGACCCGCCGTATACAAAAACCGTATGTACGGTGGTGTGAGAGGACGATAATTAAACTAATTAATTATCCTCTACTCGATTAGTTAGGGTATTTGAATATAATGTATCAATGCCGCTCTACGGCTTTACAAAGACCAAATTAAGTGGCGTCAATTTATGAGACGGGGCATGAAAGCTGATTTCAGTTGGGATGCTTCTGTGGATAAATATATTGAAGTATACCAAGAGTTATTGGGTTAAGAGTCAGAAATGACTCTTTTTCTTTCCTTATGTATTTGAATATAATGTAAAAGTAAATCATGGTATAATAAAATAAGTTTGGAGGCGACTTATTTGAACAGTAAAATAATTATAAAAGGTGCTAGAGAAAACAATCTAAAGAATATTGATTTGGAATTACCCCGTGAAAAGTTAATCATAATGACGGGTTTGTCTGGGTCAGGAAAAACTTCACTTGCTTTTGATACCATCTATGCAGAAGGTCAAAGACGCTATGTGGAGTCTTTAAGTTCCTATGCCCGTCAATTTTTGGGGAATATGGAGAAACCCAACGTAGAATTGATTGAAGGTTTATCGCCTTCAATTGCGATTGATCAAAAAACAACCAGTAATAACCCGCGGAGTACTGTGGGAACCGTTACGGAGATCTATGACTATCTTCGTCTTTTGTATGCGCGTGTGGGTGTTGCGAAATGTCCAATTCATGATGTGGAAATCACATCTCAGTCTATAAAACAAATCGTGGATAAAATCATGGACTTAGAAGATGGCAGTCGCATTGAATTGTTGGCGCCTGTGATTCGTGAGAAAAAAGGTGAGCACGTAGAATTGTTGAATACCTTACGTAAAGAGGGTTACTTGCGAGCTTATATTGATGGTGATTTGTTATTGCTTGAAGATGTTGAGAAGTTAGAAAAAAATAAAAAGCACACGATCTTAGTCGTGGTGGACCGTATTGTTAAAAGAGAAGACAGTAGTTTTAGAATTTCTGATTCAACAGAAACGGCTTTGAGATTAAGTGGCGGGATCATGGAAGTAAAACATAAAGAGACAACGACGATTTATTCAAACAAGAATGCCTGTCCATTTTGTGACTTTACCATTCCTTCCATTGAGCCAAGGCTCTTTTCGTTTAATGCACCCTTGGGAGCCTGTTCAACGTGTAATGGATTGGGTATCACCCAATCAGTAGATGTTGACTTGTTGATTCCGGATGATTCTCTATCTATTTCTGAAGGTGGGATTCGTTACTACAAGAATTTTGTGAATACACCCAATATAGAGTGGCAACGATTTGAGAAGCTTTGTGAATATGCGAAAGTAGATATTGATAAGCCCATTAAATCTTTAACCAAGAAACAAATGAACTTATTGCTATATGGTAGTGATAAACCTGTAAAATATACCATTCATTCTCGTTCTGGGAATATGCATGGTAAGCATGAGATATTAGAAGGTATCGTAACTTTAATCGAAAGAAGACACCAAGAAACTTCCTCAAGTCAGTCAAGAGAGTGGTATGGTAGTTTCATGGCAGAAA
>DEQB01000011.1:21082-22302 GCA_002359085.1 Erysipelothrix sp. UBA3377 | reverse complement strand
GCACGCACAATAACCTTGCCATCAACAATAGAGATTGCGATTGTTTTTCTGTTTGTTCTTTTAAGTATATATTTCATATCTTTATTGTACCATTATCATGATATAATAATAGTAGTTTTAAAAGGAGAATTGAAAATGACTAAGAAAAATACAAAACAAAATAAGACATTACTCCAAGAAGAGCGTTCAAATGTCTTTAAAGATAAGAAAAGACGCATTTTCTATATCGATCCATTGCATGATAAAGCATATCGACTCAATCCAGGAGATGAAGGATTCGCATATATCTATGATTCCAAATCACTCTTTGCCATGTTACCCATTGCTTTGGGATTTAGTTTCCTTAATTTATCAGTATTTTGGGTTACTATCATCGGAATTGTTGTTTATCTTGCAATTCAAATTTATTATATGATTAAGTTAAAGGGACTTACTGAAGTTCAAACAATTCCCGAGGATGTACTCACAAGAACTCATGATGTATCGGTTTTAAAAAGCAGACGTACTGACTTGATGTTAAAAGTTACAATGGCATTTCTTGTCATTATCATTGTAATTACTTCACTGATTGAAAACAAAACAGATCTTTCTGTGATTAATATGGATTCAGCAGGTATTTATCTGTCTGTAGTCTTTACCACTTATGTTCTCTTTGAATTGTTGCGTATCTATTTCAAGAATGCTGCAAAATTAAGAGCTGTTAAGTAACGAAACAAAAAGCATTTTTGAGCCTAATTAAGGCTCAAAGATGCTTCTTTTTTTGATTTAAGATTAAAAGTAAATGCATCGTCTTTGACACCTACCACCATAATCTTTTCCAAATCATCCGTATTGTCTTCCATTATTTTATAAGCAATCGGTGTTTCAATATTATTTTGAATATAGCGTTTCATGGGTCGTGCACCATAATGGACATCACTACCCTCTTTTACTATTTTCTGAACCACAGCTTCTTCAACGATCAATTCATAGCCACGTCTGTTAACACGTTCAACCAACGCATCCACAAATTTACGAGCAACTTCTGCCATAGCAATCGGGGTTAATGCGTTGAAAACAACAATCTCATCAATCCTGTTAATAAATTCTGGCTTGAAATGTTGTTTAACCACGTCCATATAGTGGTCATTTCTTGATTTAAGATCCATTTCAAAAGCATACTGACTTCCTAAGTTGCTGGTCATGATAATAATTGTATTCTTAAAATCCACCGTAACACC
>DEQB01000011.1:17448-21021 GCA_002359085.1 Erysipelothrix sp. UBA3377 | reverse complement strand
GCCTTTTCAATCTCATCCAATAGCACAATACTGTATGGATGTCGTCTTATACTTTCGGTCAACTGACCACCCTGTTCATAACCCACATAACCAGGAGGTGCACCAATCAATCTAGAAACACTGTGTTTCTCCATGTATTCACTCATATCAATGCGCACGATATTGTTTTCACTGTCAAACAGTTGTAGGGCCAATGCCCTTGCGACTTCAGTTTTCCCAACACCCGTTGGTCCTAAAAACATAAAGGAACCCAAAGGTCTATGCTCATCTTGAATTTGTGCTTTTGACCTCATAATGGTATCACTGACTCGTTGTAGCGCATGATCTTGTCCCTTCACTTGTTTACCCAAGTAGTGTTTCAAATTCAATAACTTATTACGTTCACTATCGACCAGTTTGGTAATATCAATATGAGTCCATTTCGATACAATCTCTGCAATCAGAGCTTCATTAACAACTTCTTGAATCATAATCGATCCAGATTTATCTTCCTGAATCACTTTTTCAAGCTCAGGAATCGTCTCATACTGTAGACGTGCCGCATCTTCATAGCGCGCATCATTTTGGGCACGTTCAAACTCTAGACGTGCTTTTTCAAGTTGTTCCTTAGCACCCTTAACACGGTCCAAGGCTTCCTTCTCCTTTTCCCAAACGACATACAAGTCTTGGTAAGAAACACGCAAGGTATGGAGTTCATCCATGATTTCATCCAATCTTTCAATGGATTTATGATCCGTTTCATTTTTTAATGCCGCTTCTTCAATCTCTAGTTGGGTAATTTTACGACGCATCTCATCTAAGTTTTCTGGCATGGATTCCATTTCAACACGAATGGAAGCACATGCTTCATCCACAAGATCAATGGCTTTATCCGGTAAGAAGCGATCGGTAATATACCGTTGAGACAGTGATGCTGCTGCGACAATTGCTTCATCCAAGATTTTTACACCATGATGACTTTCAAAACGATCTTTTAATCCCCTTAAAATTGAAATGGTATCCTCAACACTGGGTTCTTGGACACTCACCCTTTGGAAACGTCGTTCCAAAGCAGCATCTTTTTCAATATATTGTCTGTACTCAGAAAAGGTCGTTGCACCAATGAGATGGAGTTCACCACGAGCGAGCATGGGTTTCATGAGATTTGCGGCATCCATGGAACCCTCTGATTTACCTGCCCCCACGACATTATGAATTTCATCCATAAATAAGATGATCTGACCTTCTTTTTCCTTCACTTCATTTAATACGGCTTTCAAACGTTCCTCAAATTCTCCGCGGTATTTCGCACCCGCAATTAAAGAACCCATATCCAGTTCAATCAATTGTTTTGTTTTTAAGCTAGATGGAACATCGCCACGCATAATACGCCATGCCAACCCTTCAACAATCGCCGTTTTACCAACACCCGGTTCACCAATGAGGATGGGATTGTTTTTAGTTTTACGGGATAAGATTTGTATGACCCGTCTGATTTCATCATCGCGTCCAATGACGGGATCTACTTTTCCTTCTTTAACATCTTTGACCAAATCACGTCCATACTTTAACAGTGCATTTAAATGGGTCTCAGCATTCGCATGATCGAATACCTGAGTACCACGCACTGATTCGATCGCTTTTTTAATACTTTTAGAATGTCCTTTGTCAATATAATCAAAGTTTCCTTCATATATACCCACTATTAGTGCATAAACGCTGAGATAGGTATCATCTTTTGACTGCGCATATTCTATGGCACGTTGTAGGCTTGATTGTGCATCTTGAGAGAGCGTGATTTGAGACCCTGTTGCTTGTGCTTGATTTTTCATATGATCCTCAAGTTTTCTTGTGAGTCCTTGGGTATCAATTTCTGCTGCATCAAATACATCCTTAAAACCACCGTCTTGAAGTATCGCATCCAAAATATGGGCAGATGTGATGGTAGCGTGTCTTTGTCCCAGTGCTTTTTGATAGGCGTTGTTAATTACTTCCGTTACTTTATCTGTATATTGCATTTTTGTCTCCTTTCTTATCACTCAAGAGCATAGAGTGCTAATTGATATTTTAAATAAAAGTGACAAAATTGTCACTTAAATGCTTTTTTAAATCGTTGGAATGGTGTTTCGTTTTTATCCTCATCTCTGAGTGATTCATACAATTCTTTTTCTTTACGACTTAGTTTTTTAGGTATTTCAACTTTAACCTCAACGTATTGATCACCATATTGGGTTGACCTTAAATCTTTAACCCCTTTACCACGTAATCTAAACTTGGTATTGGCTTGTGTTCCAGAAGGTATGTTGAGTGATACATCACCGGATACAGTGGGTACATCAAGTATGGTTCCTAAGGCTGCATCGGATACAGAAATCGGAACTTCGATATGAATGTCATTCCCGTTACGTTTAAAGAATTTATGGGGAGATACTGCAATCTCAACATACAAGTCTCCGTAACTACCACCTTTAGTACCGCGATCACCTTTACCCGTTACACGTAATTGTTGACCCGTTACGATACCTGCAGGTATTTTGATTTCAACATCTACAGTTTTACTGATGTATCCATCACCATGACATACTTCACAATACTTACTAATTGTTTTACCACTACCGTTACAGTCACGACACACTTGGCTAGACTCAAATACCCCGAAAGGTGTTCTCTGTTGAGAACTTGTTTGGCCCGTACCGTGACATGTTGAACATGTGTGTATATCTTTGGATGAGTGCGCACCACTTCCATGACAACTATGACACTCTTCTTCTACTTTGAGTTTAATTGTTTTTTCAGCACCAAATACTGCGTCCATAAAGTCAATTCTCATCGTCATAAATCGATCTTGTCCACGACGGGGTTGGTTGGGATTACTACTTCTAGCACCACCACCAAAGAATTGGCTAAAGATATCGTCCATCGAACCAAAACCACCAAATCCTCCAAAGTCGTTAAATCCTGCTCCACCATTTTGATCAAATGCTGCATGACCAAATTGATCGTACTGGGAACGCTTTTCAGCGTTTCCCAATACATCATAGGCTTCTTGTACTTCCTTGAATTTAATTTCGGCGTCTTGTTCTTTATTTACGTCTGGATGATATTTTTTCGCGAGTTTTCGATAGGCTTTTTTGATGTCCGCATCATTTGCGGACTTGTTGATTCCTAATACATCATAGTAATCTCTTTTTTGAGCCATATGTTACCTCCGCAAATTAACGTTTACTCTTATTAATTTTTTTCCTCAAATTCTGCATCCACGACATCATCATCTTGAGAAGCACCAGATGCTTCATTAGTGTCTGCATTTTGATACATGCTTTCACCCATTGCTTGTGCTGCTTGTTCTAAAGCATCCAATTTAGTTTGCAATGTTTCAAAATCTTCATTGTCTAAGGCTGTTTGTAATTCATCACGTAGGCCTTCAACTTCTTGTTTTTGTTCATCCGTAATGTTTGCATTTTCATCATTCAAGGTTGTATTAACTTGGTGAATGAATTGTTCTGCACGGTTTTTAAGTTCTGCATTTTCTCTTAATTTAGCATCTTCATCCGCATGTTCTTCTGCTTCTCTTACCATACGATCAATTTCTTC
>DEQB01000011.1:0-17394 GCA_002359085.1 Erysipelothrix sp. UBA3377 | reverse complement strand
TTATCCATTGCTGATACATTAACGATACCGTTAACGTCAATATCAAAGGTAACTTCAATTTGTGGAATACCACGTGGTGCAGGCGCAATACCATCGAGTTTAAACAGACCCAATTGTTTGTTGTCTTTAGACATTGGTCTTTCACCTTGCAATACGTTAATATCTACTGCAGGTTGGTTATCGGCTGCTGTTGAGAATACTTGTGATTTAGAAGTAGGAATGGTTGTATTTCTTTCGATTAGAACAGTCATCACACCACCCATTGTTTCAATACCAAGTGATAGCGGTGTTACGTCTAATAATAAGACATCTTTAACATCTCCAGCAATAACGCCACCTTGAATTGCTGCACCCATTGCAACAACTTCATCAGGGTTTACAGATTTGTTAGGTTCTTTACCCAATTCATTTTTAACTGCATCAACAACCGCAGGAATACGTGTTGATCCACCCACTAAGAGTACTTGGTGAATATCATTACGTGTTAAACCAGCATCTTTAAGTGCTTGGCGAACAGGTATCAATGTACGTTCTACTAAACTCTTTGTCATGGCGTCAAAGTTTGCACGAGATAATGTTGTTTCAAGGTGCAATGGACCTGCTTCACCCGCAGAAATAAAGGGCAAGCTGATTTGTGTATTGATGGTTGATGATAATTCTTTTTTCGCTTTTTCAGCGGATTCTTTAAGACGTTGCATCGCCATTTTATCTTTAGATAAATCAATGCCATTTTCTTTTTTAAACAATGACACTAAATGGTCAACCACGATATTATCGAAGTCATCTCCACCCAATGCATTATCTCCAGCAGTCGCAAGTACTTCAAATGTTCCTTCTGCTAATTCAAGAATGGAAACGTCAAATGTACCACCACCAAGGTCAAATACCAATACTTTTTGTTCTTGATCTGTTTTATCAATTCCAAAAGCAAGCGCAGCAGCGGTAGGTTCGTTAATAATACGTTCTACTTCTAATCCCGCAATACGTCCTGCATCTTTTGTTGCTTGACGTTGTGCATCATTAAAGTAAGCCGGTACTGTAACCACTGCTTTGGTAACTTTTTCACCCAAGTAATCTTCTGCATAACTCTTTAGATAACCCAAGATCATTGCTGAAATTTCTTCAGGTGTATATTGTTTTCCTTCAAGTTCAACTTTTTCGCTTGAACCCATCAAACGCTTAATACTTAAAGCACTGTTAGGGTTTGTTACAACTTGTCTTTTTGCTGCATCCCCGACAATTCTTTCGCCATTTTTAAAACTTACGACAGAAGGTGTTGTTCTGTTTCCTTCTGGGTTGGTGATTACTTTCGCTTCGCCACCTTCAACTACGGCCACCGCTGAGTTGGTGGTACCCAAGTCAATTCCTATTACTTTACTCATATCTATTGTCCTCCTTATTGACTTACTTTAACAAGACTTGCGCGTAATACGCGGTCTTTAATCATATATCCTTTTTGTAGTTCTTCTACAACTATGTTTGGCTCCACACCTTCAATTGATTCACTCATCAATGCTTGGTGAATGTTTGGATCAAACGCTTTGTTTAAGGCTTCAATGGGAACGACGCCTTCTTGTTTGAGGGCATTGATAATTTGATCATAAATCATCACAATACCATCTCGATAAGAACTTGCTCCCTGTGAATTATCGTTTAACGCACGTTCAAGGTTGTCTATTGCAGGTAATATCGTTTCTGCAAATGATTGAATGCGATACTTCATAGATAATTCAAAATCACGTTGTTGACGTTTACGAATGTTTTCTGCATCCGCATACGCTTTATAATATTCATTTTCCAATTCTTTTACTTTTAATTTCAAAGTATTGTTTTCTGCTTCCAATAAATTCATTGGATCTGTTTCTTCTACTTCAGTAGCTTCTTCAATCGTTTCTTCAACTACTTTTTCTTTACTCATTTGTCCCACCTTCTCCATAAACATCTTCTATCATTTTACTGACATACTCTACCAAGCTAATAACACGACCATATTCCATACGGCTTGGTCCCAAAACCACCAGCTTGTGTTCTTCATCTTTTCCAACAGATACAGAACTTGTAACAACTGCCATATCGTCAATCCACATCAACTCACTGTGTTCGCCTTTGCGAAGTCGTAAATTCGTGTGATTGCCACTCATTTCTTGCCAAACATTAGAATTTTCTAACATAATGGTAAGTTGTTTTAATTTATCTATATTCGCAAACTCAGGTTGATAAAGCATATTGTCTTTACCACTGAGGTACACTTCATCTTGCGCGAAGCGCATGAATGCATTCACAAATGCTTCAAACAGAACTTCATATTCACTCATTCTTTTTGAAAGAATTGGACGAATATGTTCCATTTTTTCAATGACTTCACTTAAGAGTGTTCCCGAGAGCCTTTCATCAAGTATCTGTGTACAAGATTCAAGTTCCATAATGGAGACATCCGCATCGAAATTGAAAATACGATGTTCTGCATGTCCACCCTCTGTAACGAATATTACCATGGCATTTGTATCGCTGATCGGAACCAGTCTCACATTTTTCAATGTGTCTGATCCAGCACTGGGACCCAATACCATCGAAGTAAGGTTGGTCATCTGTGTCAAAATGTCAACACTTTGTCTGATTGCTTCATCCAATCCCAATTTTCGATCTTGGAATATTTGAGTAATGACAAGTTCAATACCCTCATTCACTTCTTCTTCCATTAAGTGTTCTACATAGAAACGATATCCTTTGGTTGAAGGAACACGACCACTGGATGTGTGTGTTTTTTCAATCAAACCGAGTTTCTCAAGATCGCTCATTTCATTTCGAATGGTCGCGGATGAATAATCAAAGTTATATTTTTCAATTAAAAGTTTAGATCCAACAGGCTCAGCTGTTTCAATAAACTCTTTAACAATGGCTTTGAATATACTAATTTTTCTTGGGGTTAACACCGTTTTTTCGCCTCCCTCTTCGATATCCTAGTATATTATAATACAACCGTTTAGCACTGTCAAGGATAGAGTGCCAATAAATAAAAAATGCCCTAAGGCATTCTATAGTAATGTAATTTAGCCAATCCATATTCACGTTGGTCATATTGAATCAGACCCGATACTTCAGATAGAACTGTATCTTTGTGTGTTTCAACAATCAGTAGACCCGATTGCTTCAACAAATTTTTTGAAATTTCCATGATGGATTCTAACCCCTTATAATCATAGGGCGGATCCATGAATATAATATCATATTTATCCTTCAATGTCATGAGAATGTGCTTCGCATCACCTCTTAACAGATTGGTTTGATTTTGAACTTCCAAAACTTCAATATTCTTTTTAATGATTTTAAAAGCCTGCGCATCCTTTTCAATCAAAGTAGCATGTTCCATACCACGACTGATTGCCTCTAAACCCACGGCACCACTGCCAGAAAAACAATCCAGAAAATATCCTGAATCAAAAAATGGACCCAGTTGGTTAAACAAAGCTTCCTTCATCCGATCTGAAGAAGGCCGAGTCGTATCCCCTTTAAGCGTTTTTAAATTACGCCCTTTATGTCTGCCTGCAATAATTCTCATAATTTAACCAAACTACGCTTATATCTAGAAATTACATTCTGACAAAGACCAATGGCAAGCATAATCGCAAGTCGACTTGAACCACCGGCAGAAATAAACAAAAGCGGCACACCCGTCAACGGAATAAAAGCAGTCACTCCACCTACATTAAATAAGAAGTGTACAAATATATAAGCAATCGTTCCAATTAGAATTGTTTTGTCTTTTTCACTTTCTACTAAGAAGGTATACTTCATCAATTGAAAGATGATAATAGCATATAAAATAATAATGGGCATAAAACCAAATACAAATCCAAGTTCTTCAACAATCACCGCAAGAATGGAGTCAGATTCAGAGGCATAAATAAAACTAAACTTTAAGAAACCCTTATTATATCCAACACCAAACAGTCCCCCACTCACAAAAGCAGCCAAACCATTAAAAATTTGTGCACCCGCATTGTGACGATCCATAAACGGATTGGCACTGACTCTAAATCTGTCAATCATATACTCAGGAATGAATGTAAAATTTCCTAAAAAGTTCATAAAAACGGTACTGGTACTCAAAACCATCACAACGATACCCAATACAAATAATACAAATAGAACAGTTTGCCATTTTCTTAAGATTTTATTTGAATAGGTCATAAAGGTTAACAGCGCAATTAAGGCAATAATTGCTGCACTACCAAAGTCACTTTGCATTATAAATACAATAAATACGATAATCGCAACCACCACAAATGGATGGGTGGCGAGTTGATCAAATTTCAATTTAGGATTTTTCTTATCACCAAATGATTCAGCCATAACCAGAATAACCATGACTTTCGCAAATTCACTGGGTTGAATAGAAATCGGTCCCAAACGAATCCAAGCTCGTGCCCCACCCACGGGACTGAACAGTTGTGTCGCTACAAGCAATCCAAGTGTGAATAAGAGTAATGGGAAATAAAACTTAGACAGTCTCTTTAAACTAAAGTTACGGGCCACAAAGACCATTAAAACATACGACGCTACAATGAATATCAATTCTTTGATAATGACAGTCAGTAAAACGGTCCATTCCAGTGCATTGATGGTCGCATTGGCAGATACAATCATGAACACGCCAAAAAATGTCAATATTAAAATACTGGCATGGATGATTTTTGAAAAGCCCTTTGGCATCGAAAGTGAAAACATTTTTTTATTCATGTGTATATCTTACCATATAATTATCACAATTAAATCTTAAGACTTTTAAATTTTACTTAATTCGTGTATTATATAAACAAGAAGATTAATTGAGGTAATACAATGAAATATGATATCAATAAGGATACGATTATTATAGATCCGAATCCTGTTTTGCGTGGAAAAGCAAAACCTGTTACGTTTCCTTTAACAGAAGAAGACAAGGAAACCCTTTTAAAAATGTTACAGTATGTCAGGGATTCACAAGATGATGAACTGGCAGCATTAAACAATTTACAACCTGCTGTGGGAATTGCAGCACCACAAATTGGCATCTCCAAACAAATGTTTGCGGTATCTGTCTATTTACCGGCTAAAGATGATGAATTTGAATTGCATGAATATGCATTAATCAATCCAAAATTAGTTGCGCACAGCGAAAAAAAGGCAGCCCTTGCCAATGGCGAAGGTTGTTTATCCATCCGTGATGAACATCAAGGTTTGGTTCCACGTCATCAACGTGTTAGAATTAAAGCTTATGATTTATTACAAGAAAAAGAAGTTACCATCCAATTTCTAAACTATCTTGCAATTGTTATACAACATGAACTTGACCATCTTAATGGTGTTCTTTTTTATGACTACATCAATTCAGAAGATCCTTGGAATGAAGATGACATAAAAATTATAGATTAGGAGTAATTATGAAAATACAAAAAAACGATACCCTCGTTTATGCCTTAGGAGGACTTAACGAGATTGGTAAAAATACATATGTAATTGAACACGACAATGAAATCATCATTATTGATGCAGGTGTCATGTTCCCAGAAGAAAACTTATTAGGGGTTGATTATGTTATCCCTGATTATACACACTTGGTTAAAAACAATAAGAAAATCAAAGCCCTCATCATCACACATGGTCATGAGGACCATATTGGTGGGATTCCTTTCTTATTACAGAAGGTAAATATCCCCGTAATTTATGCTTCAAGATTTGCGAAAGCACAAATTGGACGTAAGTTGGAAGAAAGACGCATGAAGAATCGCGTTAAAATTGTAGAGATTGATTCAACATCCAAAGTAGAAACCAAACATTTTTCAATTGGTTTTTATAATGTAATTCACTCAATTCCAGATGCCTTGGGTATTCTTATTAACTCACCCAACGGTAGAATTGTTTCTACCGGTGACTTTAAGTTTGACTTGACTCCTGTTGGCTCAAGCTCAGATTATCAAATTATGTCATATATGGGTGAGATTGGAATTGACTTACTGATGAGTGACTCAACCAATGCTGAAGTTAGTGGTTTTTCAGTGAGTGAAAGCGAAGTATCGCGTTCAATCTTAGATATATTCAAAAAAACAGAAGGACGTATTATCTTAGCGACTTTTGCTTCAAACGTATATCGTGTTCAACAGATCATTGAATCCGCAATTGCATCAGGTCGAAAAATCGCGGTGTTTGGACGTTCTATGGAAAACGTAGTTACAATTGCACGAAACCTTGGACACATTAAAGCCCAAGACAAACACTTTATTAATGCCCGTCAATTGAATCAACTCCCTGCAGAACAGGTTTGTATCATATGTACAGGTAGCCAAGGAGAGCCCATGGCTGCACTCAGTCGTATTGCCAATGGAACCCACAGACAAATTAGTATCATCCCTGGAGATACGGTTGTCTTCTCTTCAAATCCAATTCCAGGTAACGCACAAAGTGTATCCCATGTAGTGAATCAATTAACACGTGCAGGAGCCAATGTTCTTACAAACTCCCCCCTTAACTCACTTCATACAACGGGACACGCATCTAAAGAAGAACAAAAATTAATGTTACAACTTGTTAAACCCAAATACTTTATGCCAATGCATGGTGAATATAGAATGCTGGTTACCCATAAGAAAACAGCCATGGAATTGGGAATTCCCGAAGAAAACATATTTATTTGTGCAAATGGTGATGTCCTAATCTTAAGGGACCATCAAGTATTCCCTGCGGATACACGCGTACAAGCAGATGATATTTATGTTGACGGAAATGATGCCAGTGGTCTATCAACTGCGGTTATTAAAGATCGTAAGGTTTTAGCTGACAATGGTATGGTGAGTGTCATCGTAACCATTGATTCCCGTTATAACAAAATTATAACCAAACCTTCTATTGTCTCTCGTGGATTTGTCTTTATCAAAGAAAATCAAACATTGATTCGTGAAGCAGAAAACATTGTTTATGAAGCTCTTAAAAAGAAAATGCAAGAAAAGACTACATTTGGTGAACTTAAGAACACCATCCGCGGTGCTTTGGAACCCTTCTTATTTAAGAAAACTCAAAGAAACCCACTTGTAATTCCAGTCATTTTAAACCAAAAAGCTGCCATGAAGCCCAATCCAACAAAAGGTAAATAAAAGTGATAAAGAACCTAAAAAGGATCTCGATACTGCTATGCATACTCTTAGTGGTTATCTTGGGACTTGAAATTGGATATTTCGGCGTAAACCGACTCAATGTGAGAAAGTTAACTTTGGAATCAGATATGATTCCCACAGCTTTCACTGATACTTCTCTACTTGTGTTCTCGGATGTTTATGGCAATGAAGCACAGCTGAAGAAAGTTCAAAATATTGTTGCCAGTGAAAAACCTGACCTTATCATTTTTCTTGGTAACCTTCTCAATGAAGATACTGAAGAAGTGAATATTATCATGAACACTTTGAAATCAATGGAAGCACCCTTGGGTAAATTCGCCATATTGGGAGCGCATGATTATACATTAGACATGGATGTCTTACGTAGCCTTTATGAAACGTCTGATTTTAGACTCATTGAAAACGAGTTACTTGAAATCCATAACTATACCGATGACTTTATACACTTCGCATTCTTAGACGCACATATTGTGGGTGATAAAACTTATACCGATGTGATTGAAGGTTTTGATCCAAGTACTTATACCCTTTCGTTCAGTCACAGCCCTGCTGTTATAGAAGCACTCAAAAGTAATAGCGGCATCTTATTTGCGGGTCAAACCTTACTTGGTAAGGTAAACCTACCGTTTATCGGATCCATCTATCATGATGACCATACACAGCCATATGAACAGTTTGATTCATACGCACTGTATGTTACGGGTGGCGTGGGTACAGACAGTCCTGCAATTCGCTTCAATGCAAATCCTGATATTATTTATATTACATTTAAGTCTTCTCAATAGAAGGCTTTTATATTAGAAAGGTTGATAACATGAATATTTTACAACAAACCCATCATTGGATCCTCAAACATAAGTCATCTGATAACCTGGTGATTGATATGACCGCCGGAAACGGACACGATACATTGTTTTTAGCACAACACTTCAAGCGTGTTATTACTATAGATATTCAAGAAACCGCACTAAAGATTACGCAAGAGCGCTTGAAAGACTACGACAATGTTACCTATGTGCATGCGGATCATAGTACCATCGATTTTAAATCATATGGACCTGTTGATGGCGCAATCTATAATTTGGGGTATTTACCCCATAGCGATAAAACGATCATCACCACCGACGATACGACCCTTCAATCCTTGGATAACTTGTTACCAATTTTAAAAGACTTTTTAGTGATAACGTGTTATGTGGGCCATGATGGTGGCGAAACTGAACATCAAGCGGTTTTAAATTGGATTTTAAAAAACGAATTTAAACCCACGATATTTAAGTATGAACACAAAGAAAAAAGTCCCATCGCTTATTGTATTAAGCTTTGATAGAACTTTATAACTTCATATTCTCGTTTATTTACCAGTCGATCTACTTTGCTTTTTCCATCACTGAGTATTTGAAGCCAATCATTCAATGATTTGAATTCAATGTCTTTCATTATCAACACTTCAGCATCCATACGCTGGGGTGTTTTTTTCTCTTTTATTCTACAAATATAGTAATGGGATATAGTGATAGTTTGAATTAAATTGTATCGATTGATAGTAGTACCTAAGAACTTCTCAACATCACAAACATATCCTGCTTCTTCTAAAACTTCCCTTTTTACAGTATCCAAACGGGTTTCATTCAATTCAACCCCACCCCCGGGAGATTCGTAGTGGTTTCGTACACCAAAATAGTCTTCCCCTTGAATCAACATCATGCCAATCTCATTGTTTTCATTCAACAATATTGCACGCGCGGTTTCTCTGATCTTATTAAAGCCATTGAATGGGTACTCATTATCATATAATTCTTTAATTAGCGACATGTTATCTCCTTTAGAAAAGACGCAAACAATGCGTCTTCATCGGTCCAATTCCAAACATTTGTATGGGGGGATGTTTGGAATGGTCTATTTCTAGACCAATTATATTATAATTGTTATCAAAAATCTTGTCAATTAATACAATAAAAAGGGACGTTAAGTCCCCTTTGATTATGAATTTGTTGAATCACGATCTGTATAAAGATAACTCAATTCAATTTCTTTATCGTCCATGTCTTCATCGTTTAACATCTTGGTTAAGACACGCATGGATACAGCACCCAGGTCATAGGATGGAATCGCAAAACTTGAAAGTCTGGGTCTTACCATGTTGTTATATTTACTATCCGTCAAACAAACAATTTGGATATCCTCAGGAATTGACAGACCACTTTCATGTGCTGCATTTAATGCCGCAATTGCTTGTGAGTCTCTATTTGCGATGAGGAAGTTGTAATCTAAATCTTTAATTGAATCCACAAAGTAATCATAGGATCTACGATATTCTGCAGGAATTTCAATATAACCATCATCTTCGATACCCATTTCTTGATACGCACGTTGAACACCTCGAATCATTTCATGGGTTGTAAATTCATTGACCTTATCCTGAATTACACCAACACGGTAATCTTTATTTTCTTTGAGTTTATCCATCGAAAGTTCATAAACTGCACTCTCAATATCAACATATACTGAAGCAATATTATCTCCAGAAATTCTGTTACCGATGATAACAATTGGGAAATCATATTTGCTGAGTTCAGCCATTTCTTTTTCTAACAATTTATCATTGTAGATAATAACACCATCAACACGAGATTTAATAATCTCATCAATAATATCTTTAATCTCTACAATCCCTTCACTCATTGTATGAAGTACAATGTTATACTTATAGATTTTCGCTACATCAATCAATCCATTTATAATTTGTCCAGTATAGCCAAAACTTGCTTCTGGAACAACAAGAGCAATGGTGGTTGATTTTTGTAACGCTAACCCTTGCGCAATGGCGTTGGGTTTATATCCCAGTTTTTCAATTGCAGTCTCTACTTTAACTCTTGTCTCTTCACGCACAATATCAAGGCCATTAATAACTCTTGAAACTGTCGCAAGAGATACCCCCGCTTCCTGGGCTACATCATAAATTGTTACTCTTTTCATACGTTCTCATTCTCCAAGTCTTCTAATTGTTTACGTGCCGCTTCAATAAAGTCTTCATGACCCTCTTCCACGGTTTCTTTAACATCTTCATATACATCTTTTGCATCATCGACAACATCTTCTACATCATCTTCTAAATCTTCAGCGCCATCTTTAACGTCATCTTTTAAATCTTCAACGCCATCTTTAACGTCATCTACAACATCTTCTACTTTGTCTTCAAATTCTTCATAGAGATCTGATGCATTCTCTTTAACATCTTCATAAGCATCGACTGCATCATCTTTTAAGTCTTCTGCTGCATCCGCAACAGTGTCTTTAACATTGTCAGCTTTGTGCGTCGTTTCATCAACCCACTCTTTAACTTTTTCTACGCCTTCACCCACAACCTTTTCACCTTTGTGATAGAATTCAACTGTTTTTTCTTTCGCAGTTTGAATCCCTTCTTTAACGCGTTCATCCTCTGAAATTTCTTTTACTTTATCGCGCAGGCGTGTGTACCCTTTAACGGTACCTTCTTTAATATTATGGTATGTGTCACTTTTCTGAAAATTAGAAACGAATAGACCCGCTTTGTCTAAGACTTGCGCTGCAGCTTCTTTTACTTCATGCATTAAATCTCCACGACTTGGAGCTACTTCAATTACATTGAGTGCGGAAGCCAATATTTCTTCATTTCTTTGGATTAGTACAGCTGCACGTTCTTCAACAATCTCACGTTTTTTCACACTTGAAATAATTTCTAAAGAACGAACATTCATATCATTGACCGTTTCAATGGTTTTATCACGGTATTCAAATAAACTTTCTTGATTACGTTTCTTGCTGATAACTTCATTACTCTTTTGATAGAAGTTATAAATCACATCATCAATTTCATAAACTACTTCTGTTAAAAATGCATCATATTTACTCATAAATTCCGAAATCCTCCTCTTCTGCTAATGGTTCTTCTGTTGGTGCGGGTTGATCAGTTTTAGTAAACATCCCTTTGGCCCAATCTACGATCACACCGGAATTTTCTACTGCATAATTGGCTACTGAACCAACAATACCTGTTGCGGTTTTGTTTACAGTGTCTACTGTATGCGCAACCCCGGTAATGGTATTTAAGGGTGCCTCAAGTTTTTGAATGGAGGCATGGGTTGTATCAATTGTATCGTTAACTTTTGACATTGTATCAGGAATTGTGTTAACTACCTTTATAATTCTGATGATCAAAACTGTCAATGCGATTAAAACAATGACACCTACTATTGGAAGTAAGAGCACTGAAATATCGTACAAATTAATCAGTAAGTCGTCTAACATGTTGTCACCCTTTCTTTGTTTAAATTATACTCTTTTCTGAAAGTGTTTTCAATCAAAGCAATGCTTCGAGTTGAGATTCAAGATCATATATGTTTTTTGAACTCATAAATACATAGATAGCAGGTTTAAATTTCGCTAACATTTCAATGGAAGATTCATCATCTTCAACGATAAAAGAACCTTCAATTCTATCTTGTAGATAGGTTATGTCTATATCAATACCCTCTTCTTTGTCATCGATACTGGTAAACGGACACAATCCCACTTCATCCGCAAGTTTCAGTGCTTCTGCGAATTCATCCGCAAAATAATAGACACGTCCCACTCTATGCGGTTTGAAAATTGCAACAATCTTACGATCGGGGAAACGCGTTCTGGTCGCTTCTAAAGTCACTTTGATTTCAGTTGGGTGATGGGCGTAGTCATCTATGATGACACTGTCCTTCACTTCTTTAACCACATAACGACGCTTTGCGCCTTGGAAGTTTTGAAGTCCTTTTTCAATCAAATCTAAGGGTGTTTTTTCATATAAGCCTACCCCAATGACAGCCAAAGCATTTAAAATCATATGGTCGCCAACCAAAGGCAATTCAAATCTTTTGATGAATTCATTTTTAAATATAACATCAAAGTTACTGAAATTAGTCCCTTTTTCTAAATTTGCAATGGAAATATCATTTTCTTTACCAAATCCATAAGTCCAAACTTTATCCATAGTCAGGTTAAGGGCCTCAATATGAGGATCATCTCCCCAAACAATAATCTTCTCTTTAACGTTTTTGGCAAAGTCGCGATATGCATCCAGATAATCTGCATCATCTTTAAAGTAATCAACATGATCTATTTCAAAGTTTGTCATAATCGCAACCTCTGGATAATAGGAGAGAAAATGTCTTCTATATTCACAGGCCTCAACAGCGAAATACTCATTCTCAGTTGAGAGTGATCCACGACCATCTCCAATGAGATAACCCGTGTTGTATTGTGCATCAAGCATGTCTCTTAACATCGTAGTGGTTGTAGTTTTACCATGTGAACCACTGACCGCAATAGTACGAAAATCTTCCATGATTTTCCCTAAGAACTCATGGTAACGATAGAAAGTAATCGTTGGATTTGACTTTGCACTTACGATTTCTTCGTGGTTATCTAAAAAAGCATTTCCAGCAACAACGATCATATTATCTTTAATATTTTCAACACCAAAACCATATATTGGAATATTACGTTCTCTCAATGGATCCTCTGTGAAAAAATGCGTAGGTATGTCTGATCCAGATACCTCATACCCTAAGTTATCACAAATCAAGGCCAAGGAAGCCATTCCGGTTCCTTTAATTCCTATAAAATATACGTGTCTATTCATCGAATTCAGTTCCTTCAAAATAATCGAACAAAGATGTTTGAATATCTTCTTCGACAATTTCTTCCTGCAACATGTCCTTTAAATCCAAGTCCATATCGATGAACCCTTCTTCCTTCTCCATTTTTTGATTACTACCGTAAATGGGTGAAATAACATCGGTTCTCATTTTGGTTCTTTGAGCCGTTATCGGTTCCACATTGGTTTTTGTGGATCCTTTGTCAGGACCACCATAAATAGGACTGATAATATTACGACGTCTATATTCCGTTGTGCTTTGAACCGTTTCAGTACGTCTCAAAGGCGTTTCTTGGGGCGTTTCCTCTAAATCAATCATCATCGATTTTTTAACTACAGGTTTTTCTGCTTCAACCTTAAAGTCTTCAGATTGTTGAGTTAAAGCTTTTTCAGCTTCAATTTCTTCCAAAACCAAGCTGGCGCTTTTTTGAAGAGGTCTTTGTTCCAAGGGTTTGAGCGGTTCCAAAGGTTTGATGGAAATCGCCTCAACTTCATGTTCTGATTCATCCAATATAATTTCTTCTTCTTTAAAGAGAAAGGACGTTAATTTTTTGATCATATGCATCCCGCTTTCTATTATTGATTATCTGGATTGATACTATCGTACATTTCACGCAATGTTCCAGTTTCAGGCGGTACTTGTTCGAAGAATTCAGAATAGGTACCACTGTTTTTACTAATTTGTTTATTTGAGTAAGCCAATACAACTTTATCATCGAATACTTCCGTTGACTTTAAGATGATAATCATCGTCTCCAATGTAATGTTCACACTTGAACTTAAAACTACAGACACCAGTTCAATCTTTTGATTGTCAACGAAAATTGCCAATTCACCCGTATTGAGTTCATAGACCCTAACATTCATATTTTGTGAATTACCATTCAAATCAATATATGTTGTCTCTTCTTCAAATATGGGGGTCTTCTTTATATTCTTTTCAACTGCCTCATATTCAAAGGTCTTGCTAACGATATTTTGAACCATCAAATTCATAAGGATTTCATGACCATCAACCATCAAAATCGAACTGGTTTGATCTTGTGCACGAACCCCCACATGCGGTGGTAAGTAATAACGATAGTAAGGCTTTGTATTGTTGGCAGCAACTGGTAACGCTTGAGATAAGCCTGAGAAATACGTAGATTCTATAGACGCATTTGTACAACCTACCAACAACAAGAGTGTTAAAAATAACACGCTTAGTTTTTTCATACTAAATCATTCCTTTTATCCAAGAGCTTAATAATTGCACTTTTAGCATTGATATAATCTCTTGTATCTAAGATTGAACTGGAAGTATGAATATTACGAGCCACAACACAACAAGTAACAGTTTTAACACCGTCTTGTGATTTATGAACGATTCCAGCATCGGTACCACCATTGGAGTAGTAAAATTGATGTGGGATATCATGGTCTTTACAGACATCAACCAATTCATAAATCAGTTCTTTATCTGCAATCATACTGCCATCCATCATACGAATCAATACACCTTTCCCCAATTGACCCAAAGCTTTCGCATCGATGGCATCATTGGCCGGTGAACAATCCAATACAATGGCATAATCAGGATTGATGAGATGGGTCATGGTTTGCGCCCCTCTGAGTCCAACTTCTTCTTGAACACTGGCACCCACATATAAGTCATAATCCAATTCAACATCTTTAAGACTGTCTAATAAATCAAGCCCCATTACACAACCATAACGGTTATCAAAGGCTTTACCCAATAATCTGTGTTCGTTGAGCACTTCAAAGGGTCCTTGTACCACAATCATATCCCCAATTTGAATTCCCATTTTAAGCACTGCATCTTTATCTTCAGCACCCACATCCACAATCATCTGATCGATTGTCATGGGCTTCAAGCGTTCTTTGGGTGTCAACATATGCGGTGGAATACTACCAATGGTTCCCTTGTAAATTGAATTGTCTCTGGTATGAACATGCACACGGTGTGCTAAAAGGGTTTGGTCAAACCATCCCCCAACAGGGTGCATTTTCAATACACCAGTCGGTAAAATGTCTTTGACTAAAAAACCAATTTCATCCATATGCGCCAAAACCATTACTTTCTTCGCATCTTTATTTTTCGAAGGTTTATGGGCCATGATACTTCCCAAGTTATCATAAAATACATCATATCCCATTGCTTCATAAGCTTCATGTAGGTAAACAGCCACATTACGTTCGTGACCACTCACACCATCCAATTGACTTAAATCTTCAAACCATTTTAATTGTTGTTTACTTAACATTTATTTTCCTCCAAACTGCGCGATAGATGGGTTGACCCTTACCCATGAACTTACGTTCATATTCCGTATAAGGATCCGCATCTTCAGTGCTTCTGAAATCAAGCCACACTTCTTCAAGTTCAAAACCATTTTTAGCTACACTTACCAAAGAATATTCAAACAGAGAAAGATTGTCTGTTTTAAATATCAAATGACCATTGTCATTTAACAAACGATGGTATAGTTCACATTTAGACGCATGCGTTAAGCGTCTTTTTTCATGTCTTGCTTTTGGCCATGGATCACTAAAGTTCATATGAATCGCATCCAGTTCCTTTTCACCGAAATAATTTTCAATATCTTTTGCATCACCATAAATAAAGCGTTTGTTGTTTTTATCATCCAATTTCTTTAAAGCAATTGAAGCAGCTGTAAAATCACGCTCCATTGCTACGATCCCTTGTTCAGGAAACTGTGCAGACAATCCATGCCAGTAATCCCCACGTCCTGCACCAATCTCTAATCTTAGAGTGTCAACGTTTAAGGTTTCTTTCCATTTGTTTTTTAAAGTATTGTTTTCTTCTATTAAAATATCTTGATGGAGTTCAAACATTTCATTACTCCATGATTTTTTTCGCAATCTCATCTCATCATCCTTTTTTCATTATTATTGTATCATATTAAACCATTTAATTAAGCCTTATGAATCCAATTTTTTCATAATTTTCATAATTTGTTTCATAAATATGATAAAATAAGAATATGAACGATAAATTAAGCGCAACAGGGATAATTGTCGAATACAATCCATTCCATAATGGACATATTCACCACATTCATGAAACAAAAAAAATCAGAGAAGGTGATGTTTTAATTGCGGTCCTGTCCCCAAATTTCGTCCAAAGGGGTGAACCGGCTTTTATCGATAAATGGATGCGTACTGAATATGCTTTGAAATACGGCGTAGATATTGTGATTGAACTCCCCACCGTCTTTGCATTACAAAGCGCAGAAACATTCGCAAAAGAAGCAATTCATCTGCTAAACCTAGCAAAAGTAAGAACGCTGGTTTATGGATCAGAAAGTCTTGATAAACCCCTACTTCAAAGTATAGACAAAAAACGCATCCAAGAAGGCTTTAGTTATGCCGCATCTAAAAACATGAACAACCACCAACCCAATCAAATATTGGGTGCATATTATGAGAAATATGCTGAACAACATCATATTAAAACACATAGAATTCTTCGCACCAAAAATTATCACGACTTAACTATTGATAAAACAATGGCTTCTGCCAGTGGTATTCGGAATGCATTCATGATGGGTGAACCCATAAAAAACAGTACACCCCTAAATTTAAATGACACTGACACGTATTTCTTAAAAGATTATTATCAATGGATTCGTTATGAGATTCTAACAACAAAAGAAAATATCCGTGATTATTTATTGGTTGATGAAGGCATTGAGCATCTTTTTATTAAGTTAGCGAAACAGTGCGATACACTTGAGGATTTCGTTGAACACGCAACTTCTAAGAGATATACGCGTTCAAGAATTCAACGAACACTGTGTCATATCTTATTAAAAACACCGCGACAATTAGAATCACCCACATCCTTTAGAGTCTTGGGTATGAGTGCTTTGGGAAAATCATATTTGAATCAAATACGGGATGACGCGGATTTTGTAAGTAATATTAAAAACTATGAATTCAAAGAAACTGAACTCAAGGCCACATTTGTGTATGGTTTACCCTACAAAAAAACGGACACACTTCTTATTAAAGAAATGGGCCCGCCGCTAATTATTTAAGAATACGGATGTCTTCCCAAGGGAATCCATCGCGACCAAAGTGACCGAAGTTTACCGTCTCACGATAAATGGGTCTCAATAAATCAAGTTCATAAATCATATGATCGACATTGAAGTTAAAATTACGTTCGATAATTTCTCGAATTTCTTCTTTGTCTTTTTTTTCTGTTCCAAATGTTTCCAAGTGAACGGATAGTGGTTTTTCCATACCAATCGCATAAGAAAGTTGAAGTTCCAAACGGTCACATAAACCAGCTGCTACCACACTTTTAGCGACATGTCTTGCATAGTATGCAGCAGAACGATCCACTTTTGAAGGGTCTTTGGAACTGAATGCTCCCCCACCAATGCGCGCAACACCACCATAGCTATCGACAACCAATTTACGCCCTGTGGTACCACTATCACTGAATGATCCCGCAATGGTAAATGAACCACTTGGATTGATGATAATAATGGTGTCTTCTCTCAACCATTTTTCATCAACGATGGGTGCAATGACTTTTTCTCT
>DEQB01000003.1:7283-7946 GCA_002359085.1 Erysipelothrix sp. UBA3377 | reverse complement strand
TTGGGGGCTTTGCGCCCGGTTTTACCCTGTCAGCCTTTGTGTCCGGATTTTCCTTTGGATTTATCAAACCAGATTTTAAACGCATCATACTTGTATTAATATTCAATCTCATTGTGGTTGAGTTGTTGATGAATACCTATTGGTTACACTTGATCCAAAACATACCCATGGGTGCTCTTTGGATTACGCGTGCTCCAGGGATTTTGGTTAACTTTGCATTGAGAATTGTGATTTTACCCCCGTTGTTAAAACGGGCAAATGTAAGTAGGGAAGTATGAAGACAGACTTAGAAATTGCACAACATGTAAATTTAAAAAATATTGAAGCGATTGCGAATCAGCTGGGTATGCATCCAGATGCTTTAGAATGTTACGGTAAGTATAAAGCCAAGATTGATGTGGAAAAGTTAAAATCCAACCATCAAGGGAAGTTGGTTTTGGTGAGTGCGATCACGCCCACACCCCCTGGAGAAGGAAAAACAACCATGAATATCGGTTTGTCGATGTCTTTAAATGCCCTGGGATATTCAAGTATTTCAGCTTTGCGTGAACCCTCAATGGGACCTTCCTTTGGGTTAAAAGGAGGCGCAACTGGTGGCGGACAGTCGCAAGTCCTACCCATGGAAGACATTAACCTTCATTTCACGGGTGATTTTCATGCGAT
>DEQB01000003.1:5364-7127 GCA_002359085.1 Erysipelothrix sp. UBA3377 | reverse complement strand
AGAAGTTCTGGATTTGAGATTACAGTGGCTTCTGAAGTGATGGCGATCTTCTGTTTGGCAGAAGATATGCGTGATTTAAAAAGACGTTTGGGTAACATGGTGATTGCCTATACGTATGATAAAAAAGCAATTACACCCAAAGATTTGAATGCGGTGGGTTCCATGGCTGTCTTATTAAAGGATGCCTTGAAACCAAACTTAGTTCAAACACTTGAACACACCCCTGCCATTATTCATGGTGGACCTTTTGCGAATATTGCGCATGGGTGTAATTCAGTCATTGCGACCAAAACGGCGATGAAGCTTTCTGATTACACCATCACTGAAGCAGGATTTGGATCTGATCTTGGGGCAGAGAAGTTCATGAATATTAAGTGTGTTCAAGCGGGATTGTCTCCCGATGTGATTGTCTTGGTGGTCACACTGCGTGCTTTAAAGTATCACGGTGAAGGGTTTGAGAATTTAACACAACATATCCGTCATTTGAAATTATATGGTGTACCAATGATGGTACTTCTGAATCGTTTTCCCGATGATGATGCAAAAGATATGCATGATTTAAAAATGTATGTTGAATCGTTGGATATCGCTTTTGAGATCAGTGAAGCTCACAACTTGGGTTCAAAGGGGAACTTGGATGCTGCCAAAATGATTGTGACTTTATCCAATCAGCCTAAAAACTTTAAACCTTTATATACAAAGGAAACGCCATTAAAAGAAAAAATAGAGTGTATCGTTAAAAATGTCTATGGAGCTAAAGGGGTCACCTACAGTCCACAGGCATTGCTTGATTTAGAAAAATATGATCCCAATTTGGGGGTTTGTATGGCCAAGACACAGTATTCTTTGAGTGATAATCCAAAGCTGTTGGGTGCACCCAAGGATTTTGATATTCATATTAGTAGTGTACATTTGTCTTCGGGTGCAGGGTTTGTGGTATGTCAAAGTGGTAACATCTTAACCATGCCTGGACTTCCGAAATCTCCTGTAGCAACTTCCATCAACCTTGAGGATGATGGGAAAATCGTGGGTCTGTTTTAGACTTTACAAAGGTGGTAAAATAACATATAGTTAAACTACTTAAATAAAAGGAACAAGATATGAACAACGTCTATATAGTTTTAACAGATACGGGTAGTTTGTTTACGCGTTTGATCAAACGATTCACAAAACACCCCTATAACCATGTATCCATCGCTTTTGATGAGTCTTTAGAGAGTCTTTTCAGCTTTGGTAGAAAACATCCCTACAATCCGTTTTGGGGTGGTTTTGTGCGTGAAAGCATCAGCGGGGGTACCTTTAAGCGATTTAAAAATACAACATGTATGGTTTTAAGAATCGGTGTTGAGGATAAGGAATATGAAAGTCTGATCCAAAACATTGCATTTTTTGAAGCACATAAAAATGAATATACTTATAATTTAACGGGGCTTGTCGCAACGTATTTTGATAAATATGTACCGCGAAAACATGCTTACTTCTGCAGTGAGTTTGTGGCAGGGGTTCTGTATGAATCAGACATCACACTTTGGGACACACCACCTCATAAGGTTAAACCGTATGACTTTGGGGAAGATGATCGTTTCCAAGTACTCTTTGAGGGTCGTCTTACAGATTATACGCAATTTTATGAAAGCTATCGCACAGTTTAAACTTGATTCACGAAATCAAGTTTTTTCATGGTAAAATAGAGATGCATAGAAATGAGGACAATACATGATACTCGAATTATTAAATAAAGAACTCAAACAATTTTCAAAGAA
>DEQB01000003.1:0-5192 GCA_002359085.1 Erysipelothrix sp. UBA3377 | reverse complement strand
CTGAAATTATACGCTTGATTGATGAACAAGGAAAGCTTACGGATGAACTGGTTGTGGAAATCAATAAGTCTGACAAGCTCAATCAATTGGAGGACTTGTATCGTCCTTATCGTCCAAAACGTCGTACCAAGGCTACCATTGCGAAAGAACGTGGGTTGGAACCTTTTGCGTTACGCATACTTTCATTTCCAGAAGACTTAGATTTGGAAGCGGAAGCCCAAAGATATTTTAATGAAGATCTTGTCACATTTGAGAATGTGATGGATGGTGTCCATGAAATCTTGGCAGAAATCTTTGGGGATGAACCGCAGTACCGTAAGTGGGTTCGTATGGAAACCTTTAAACACGGTAGCATTCAATCCAAGCTCAGTAAGTCTGACAATGATGAACGTAAAGTCTATGAGATGTATTATGACTTCAGTGAAGGTGTCTCAAAGGTTGCGAATCACCGTGTGTTGGCGTTGAATCGTGCTGAGAAAGAAGATGTGATTAAGGTTTCAATTGAAGTTGATGAAAACCCTATTTTTGCATACTTGGGTAAAACCATTATTGGGAATCGTTTTAAATTTGTCAGTTCACCGATCATTATGAAGGCCTATGAGGATGCGTATAAGCGTTTTATCAAACCTTCTATCGAGCGTGAAATTAGAAATGAGTTGTCTGAAAAAGCGGAAAAACAAGCGATTGATGTTTTTGGGGATAACTTAAGAAACTTATTACTCCAAGCCCCTTTAAAGAATAAAGTGGTAATGGGATTTGATCCTGCATTCCGTACGGGATGTAAATTGGGAATTGTGGATGAGACGGGAAAAGTGTTACATGTGGATGTGATTTATCCGCATAAACCGGCACCCAAATTCCAACAGGATCAAGCGTTGGGTATCTTTTTGGATTTAATCAAGCAGTATAAAGTTGAGATGGTGGCGATTGGGAATGGTACCGCATCGCGTGAATCTGAATTATTTGTATCAAATGCTTTGAAAAAGTTAGATGAAAAAGTATATTATTTAATTGTGAATGAAGCGGGCGCTTCTGTTTATAGTGCCTCTGAAATTGCCAGGGATGAGTTTCCTGATTTACAGGTTGAACAAAGAAGTGCCATCAGTATTGGGCGTCGTGTTCAAGATCCTTTGGCAGAACTGGTGAAGATTGATCCCAAAGCCGTAGGGGTGGGACAATACCAACATGATGTTTCGCAAAAGAACTTAGAAGAAAGACTTTCCTTTGTGGTTGAAACCGCGGTAAACCAGGTGGGTGTTAACCTTAATACTGCCAGTGCTACCTTATTGGAGTCTGTCTCTGGTTTAACCAAAACAACGGCTAAAAACATCGTGAAGATGCGTGAAGCCAATGGGATTATTACGTCTCGTAAACAGTTGAAGGAGGTTCCTCGATTGGGACCCAAGGGTTATGAACAAGCAATTGGGTTTATTCGTATCCCTGAAAGTGATAATATATTTGATAATACACCGATTCACCCCGAGAGTTATCCAGTCGCTGATAAGATATTAAAAGCGTTGGGTGTCAATCAGGATGCGTTGGGCACAGACACACTTAAAGAAAAGTTAGAGAACACAACCCTTGATTTAGAAGCTTTAAATATTGGTAAAGAAACGTATCAAGATATTGTGGAAGCCTTATTAAAACCGGGAAGAGACTTTAGAGATGCGCTCAGTACACCCATTTTAAGAAGTGATGTCTTAGAAATGGAAGATTTAAAATCTGGAATGGAACTACAAGGTACCGTAAGAAACGTTGTTGACTTTGGAGCCTTTGTGGATATTGGCGTCAAACAAGATGGTTTGGTTCATATTTCTAAATTAAGCCAGAGTTTTGTGAAACACCCCAGTGATGTGGTATCAGTGGGCGATATTGTAAAAGTATGGATCTTGGATGTAGATCTTAAGAAACAACGGATTCAACTTACCATGATCCAAGAATAGGAGATTTCTATGAAAACCAAACAGCTGGTATTTACCGCATTGTTTATGGCCATTGTATTTGTGATGGGACTGTGGCCACAGCTTGGATTTATTCAACTGGGACCTTTTGTCCAAGTAACCATCATTCATGTGCCTGTGATTATTGGAAGCATCTTCTTGGGTGCGTACAGTGGTGTTTTGATTGGGCTTGCTTTTGGGATTGGCTCCTTTATGAATTCAATGAGTTCTGCCGTCCTTTTCGCGCCTGTATTCGCCAACCCTTTGGTATCGGTGTTACCCAGAATTATCTTTGGATGGGCAACCCACTATATTTACCAAGGTGTATCTAAGGTCATTAAAAATAAAAAGACACTGACTTATGGTGTCAGTGCTGGGATTGCGACGCTGTTACACAGTGCCATGGTCATTCCATTGTTATTCTTATTTGGGATGGGCCAAAGTGGCATCGCAACATTTATTAACGATAGTTTCGGCGGTTCCATGTTAACCTTTGTGATTGGTATCTTTACAGCCAATTCACTCTTGGAGATTGCAGCTGCTGTGATTATCACGCCCATTATATTGAATGCTTTAAACCGTATCGAACCTTAAGTAAAAACCCCTTTCTAATTTAGAGAGGGGTTTTATATTTAATACGCAAAATGCGTGTGTTTGGTTACCCATTTTTTCATCGCAATGTTAACCCAAAATGCATAAATTCCAAAAGTGATTATAATTAAGAATAACCATTTAATCCATGAACCAAATAAACCCATGGCAGTACCCTCAAAACGTAATCTTTGGCCATCAATGACCGTATGTTTGGTTTTCCAATTGATAATCATTACTATTGCCCAAGGATAACAAATCCCCAAGGTAACCAATGTGATCAAAGCTCCTATAATCGTATACCCAATTAATTGAAATAAACCTCCGTCAAAATATGAATCTCTCATCATAGACCCCCTTTTGACTATAGTATAGCGTAATAATTTTATAAAGAAAACCCACCTTGCGGTGGGTGAGTGTGTTAATGGTGCCGCCACTGAGAATTGAACTCAGAGCTGAGCATTACCATTGCCCTGTTTTACCATTAAACTATGGCGGCATATGCTATATAATAATACCAAAGTTTCTAGAAAATGCAACCACATGTTTTGATTAATAGAGTTTGTGTTAGGAAAGTCAGCTTATCTTTTTAAGATAACCTGATTTTTCTAATCAAACCATCGTTGATTAGCAGCTATTATTATCGGGCTTTATCCCCATATCCAATCGGTTATAATGATTTTGTTTTTTGTGTCTTTGACTGAACATCATTTAAGTCTTATAATAGGGTTAGAAATAGGAGTGATAGATTGAATCTTTATATGAAATTAGGTTTGCTTTTAGCATTTGGGTTAATGGGTGGAAGGGTTGCTAGAAGGTTTAATTTACCTAATGTCACAGGGTACTTAGTGGGTGGTTTATTCTTAGGGCCGTCTTTTTTAAACCTCATAGGCCCCAGTGAAATCCCCGTTATTAATTTTGTGAATGAAGTTTGCTTATCTGCTATCGCATTCAATATTGGTGGCGAGTTTTTGATTAGTACAGTAAAAAGAGTGGGTAAGGATATTTTTATTATCACAATTTTTGAAGTATTGGGTGTCGTGAGTTTGGTTTTCGCAATCATGTATTTTGTTGCTGGGCAATCATTTGAATTCAGTTTGGTGGTTGCTTCAATGTCAGCTGCAACTGCTCCAGCAGGAACTTTAATGGTCATTCAACAATACCGTGCCAAAGGTGTCATGACTGATGCGATTTTACCAGTAGCTGCACTTGATGATGCACTTGGAATTATGGTTTTCGGATTGGCACTTGCTGCTGCAAAATTTAGTTTAGGACTGGTAGACGGCGGGAAATTTGCGATGATTTTAGCACCTTTTATTGAAGTTGTTTTATCGCTGATTGTCGGGTTTATCCTTGGCTTCATTATTTCGAAAATTACCAACGTCATTAAATCGCAGGAAGAATTGATTAGTTTTATCGTTCTATCTATGCTTATCTCTCCAGCTTTAGCAAAGGTGATTCCTGTGAGTGCTCTTTTGGTTTCTATGATGATGGGGGCAACTTATGTTAATTTGGGAAGGCAGCCAACCAGGACATTTACAACGTTAAACAGCTTTGTTCCGCCAATCAACGTTTTATTCTTTGCTTTTGCCGGTGCAAGCCTTGATTTAGGGGTGCTTGCAAATATCGGTATATTAGGAGTTTTATATGTTGTTGGAAGAATGTTTGGAAAAGTAATGGGGACATCTTTTGGCGCAAGAATAGCAAAGTCAGATCCCAAAATTGTGAAGTATTTGGGCTGGGCCTTATTGCCACAAGGTGGTATATCCATTGGGTTATCGATGATTGTAAGAAATGAGTTACCTTCAGAGGCATCTGGAATTGTAACGCTGATCTTATTTTCAGTATTGTTCTTCGAAATAGTAGGACCAATTCTTGCGAAAGTAGCGATTACTAAAGCAGGAGAATTGGGTGAAGTATAGGAGTGATGATATGCAAGCACTAATATTGGTTTTAAATAAAGTTGAATTGATGGAAGAAGTGTTAAGTTCATTGATTAGATCGGGCATCAGTGGCGCCACAATTCTTGATTCACAAGGGATGGGAAGCGCGATTGTTGCGGGTGCACGACACGAGGTGCCTGTGTTTGGAAGTCTCAAGGCTTTTTTCGATCGAGAGCATCCTTACAATAAAACATTATTCACTATTGTGGAATCAGAGGAAAAGCTGGAAATAGCGATTAAGGCAATTACAGATATAACGGGGGACTTAGAAAAACCAAATGAGGGTCTTATGTTTACAGTGCCCGTTAATAGGGTGATTGGGCTTGAGAAAAGGGATTAATCCTACCAAATTGGATGTTAATCGCAATTTTTAAACTTAAATTGAAATTATAAAATCTAAAAATCAAGAATTTTATATCAGTGCAGATGCTGTGCATTTTTAATTCTATGTAATTAATGGTATAATACATTTGGTAAAACAATTTAAAATGAACCGCTATGGTTCTTTTTTTATGTGTCAAACCGTAGTTTTAGGAGGTAGAAAAATGATAAAATTTCAAAACATTACGAAAACATACGGCACAAAAAAAGCAGTCAAGAATATGAACTTAACCATTGAAGATGGTGAGTTTGTCTGTTTTATTGGGACTTCCGGGAGTGGAAAGACCACAAGTATGAGAATGATTAACCGCATGGTTAAACCCACTGAAGGTAAAAT
>DEQB01000008.1:16825-17953 GCA_002359085.1 Erysipelothrix sp. UBA3377 | reverse complement strand
TTCGCGCGTTCTTTCATTATAGACCGTTGAGTCTGAACTCAACACACCACTCATAACTTTTAGATAAGAGATTCTACCCACAAATGGGTCCACAATTGTTTTGAAAATTTGAGCACTAAACTTTTCATCTTCATTTGTTTTTAAAGTAACAGTATTCTCTTTTTCATCGACGGCCTCAATTTCTTCTTGTTCACCATAGGTTGGTAAATACTCCGTAATCAAATCTAACAATCTACGAATACCAACACTGTTCACAGCACTACCGCAGTATACGGGTCTGATATCACCCGTTCTAACGCCAATTGAGACACCTTTAAGGATATCCTCATCCGTCAAATCACCATTCTCAAAATAAGACTCCATCAAGCCATCATCAGTCATCGCTACCGCTTCACAGATTTCTTCCCAATGTTTATCTACAAGCGCTTTATATTCCTCTGGTACTTCATGGGGTGTTTCAGGCTTTCCATAATACCAAACTTTTTTACTGAGTAAATTTATACTTCCAATAACGGTCCCTTCTTCACGAATTGGAATTTCAAATGCAATAACACTGGGTCCAAATTCTTCACGCAAAGCTTCATAGTTTTTATGGAAACTCACTTCGGGATCATCCATTTTATTCACAAAGAAAATGGTGGGTTTATTGTCCCTTTCAACCCAACTGAACGCTGTTGATGTTCCTATATCAATACCTTCTTTGGCATCCACAACAATTACTGCATTATCCGCAACACTATAACCCGCAATGGCTTCTGAAACAAAGTCTAAGTATCCGGGTGTATCAATAAAGTTAATCTTTTTATTTTCCCACTCAACGGGAATTAACGACATATAAATAGATTGGCCACGTTTAATTTCTTGTGGTTCAAAGTCAACTTCTGATTGTCCACTATCAGCACGCACAACCTTGTTAATTTTACCTGTCTTTAATAAAAACGCCTGAATGAGCGCACTCTTACCACTTCCAGAATGACCCAGCAAGACAACATTGCGAACATCCTGGGATAAATAGTCTTTCATTGTCATAATCTTTTCTCCTCCAAATTATTTTAAATGATGTTTCAATGCTTCAAAGCTGTGTTGACGCACATAATGAATGGCAAGATTGCCATCTTTATCTTCAAT
>DEQB01000008.1:11398-16751 GCA_002359085.1 Erysipelothrix sp. UBA3377 | reverse complement strand
CTTGCGCGCATCAATGCGGTACAACCATTATGATCTTGGAGATTAACATTTGCATCTGCTTCTACGAGTAAATCAATAACATCACTTCTAAATGCTAAGGATGCTTCCATAAGGGCTGTTCTACCCAATTCATCTTGTAGGTTTACATCGACACCTTCTGCGATTAATTTTTCAACGACCAATGTTTGACCCAAAAATGCAGCACGCATTAAAGCATTTCGACCACGATAATCTTGGATATTCACATCAGCACCGTGTGCAATTAAAAGATCAACAATTTCAACGTGACCTTTCTTTGCGGCAGACATCAATGCATCTTTACCAAAAATATCACGCAACGTAACATCGGCTCCATGCTCAATGATGTGTTGAACAACTTCCAAATGACCCCGTTTACTGGCACGCATTAGACCTGTACGTTTCTCACCATTTACCACATTAACATTTGCACCTTCTTTAAGTGCTTTTTCTACAAGTGGTAAGTCTCCGTGTGCGCAAGCATCGAAGAATAACTTATTTGTTTGATCCATATCACTACCTCCTATCAAACTACCAAAGTATAAAAAAAGACAGGCTTCAAAAAACGGCCCATCTTAATTTAGAAAATTCCACAGTGATGCGCATGCACAGCTACATCATTGGTGTAGACTTTAATGGTTGTCATACGCATCACCCCTTTGTTAAATACATTGTAACCGATTACAGGATTTAATCAAGTCTTTCACGTAAATTTCAAAGATAAGATAGAATAAATTAAATGCCGACCAATTGACATCAACCCTTATAAAACCTAAACTATATTATATAAAGTAAGGGAGAAAATTATGAAAAAATTTATAAATGAATTTAAAGAGTTCGCAATCCGCGGAAATGTCATCGATTTGGCAATCGGGGTTGTGATTGGAGGCGCATTTACGGCTATCGTAAATTCACTGGTAACAGACATTATTACACCCTTTATCAGTCTTATCGCCAACACATCCAACTTAGAAACCTTGGAGTATGTACTCAGAGAAGCCGTAGTTGCAGCAGATGGTACGATTATCACGGAAGCAGTCATATTCAGATACGGTAGCTTCATTGATGCGATTATTAGTTTCTTTATCATCGCACTTGTTATTTTTATGTTAATTAAAACCATCAATAAATTGAATCGCAAACAAGAAGTTGAAGAAGAAGAAGAAGCAGCACCAGAATTATCTGATGAAGCCATTTTACTTCAAAAGATTTACGAAACACTTCAATCCAAAGAAAATTAGATGACACACCGTCATCTTTTTTTATGCTCACATACACTCTATAATAAAAAAAACCACGACCGATAGTCATGGTTAAATTAAAGTTGCAGCCACAAAATGATTATCACCAATTTGAACCCAATGGGGATCCGCAACACCTTCATTTTTGAATTCCCTAAAATCAAACACTTCATTTTCTGCACTAAAGAAATCCAATGAGGCACTCTCTTTGTTCTGACGAATATCAGTTTTAAGGAAGGCAGCCATCAATCGTTTCGTATAGGGATGTGTCGCATGTTTGAAAATGCGTCTGATGGGTCCACTTTCAACAATTTTACCCCCATGCATCACAATCACATCATCCGCCATTTTACTGATAACACCCAAATCATGGGTAATGAAGAGAATTGAAGTATCGAACTTATCTTTCAATTCATCCATCAGTTTTAAAATCTCTGCTTGAATAATCACATCCAAAGCAGTGGTCGGTTCATCCGCAATCAATAACTTCGGATTACATGCCAAAGCCATGGCGATCATCACCCGTTGACTCATCCCCCCTGAAAGTTGATGGGGAAACTGTTTTAGCACACGTTTTGGGTTGGGTATTTTAACCGCATCCATCAAATCATGAGCACGCTGTTTGGCTTCTTTTTTATTCATGTCTTGATGAATTAATAAAGCTTCCACAATTTGGTACTCCACTGTAAAGACAGGATTCAATGATGTCATGGGTTCTTGGAAAATCATGGAAATATCGTTCCCACGAATCCCAAACAACTCCTTCTTGGACATGTCTGATAATACTTTACCGTCAAACGTTATGGTACCATCCACAATCCGTTGGTTTTTTTGAAATAGTTGTAGAATGGACATCGCAGTTTGACTTTTGCCACTACCACTTTCACCCACAATCCCTAAGGTCTTCCCTTGTTCAAGCGAAAAACTAATGCCGTTAACTGCTTTCACAACACCACGACGCGTCTCAAAATAAGTATGTAGGTTTTTAACTTCTAATAGACTCATATGACACTCATCCCTTTCTTCATGATTGCTTCACGATCTTTTAAACGCACTTTCACAAAATGACCTTCTGATACTTCAACCCAATCAGGATCATCTTCACCCTGTAAGTGGAAATAGAAATCAAAGGTTTCTGGTTCATAATCCACATCCCAAATCTCTTGATCATCTTCATCCATGACGGGAATCGCATTCAACAGTTTCTTGGTATAAGGATGTTGGGGATCGGTAAAGATTTTATCCGCTGGTGCAAGTTCCACCAAGTTCCCAAAATACATAACCCCAATACGATCACTAATATAACGCACCACACCCAAATCATGGGTAATGAATAAGTAGGTTAGATTGTGTTTTTCTTTTAATTCCTGGAGTAGGTTAATGATTTGCGATTGAATGGATACATCCAAGGCACTTACAGCCTCATCACAAACAATAAACTTAGGTTGTAAAGCAAGTGCTCTGGCAATCCCAATACGCTGTCTTTGACCCCCAGAGAACTGATGTGGGTAACGGTGAATAAAATCAGCACTTAAACCACACTTCTCCATGATATCAATAATGTACTCTTGGTATCCTGAATCCTTCTCGCTCTTAAAGAGTTTATGAATGAGTAACCCTTCCCCTATGATTTCACCCACGGATAGTCTTGGATCCAAAGAGGAGTAAGGGTCTTGAAAAATGATTTGTAAATCTTTTCGAAGCAATCGAGACTCTTTTTGTGTTAAAGATGCCAAGTCAATCCCATAATCACGATACGCTTCATACTTGATGAACTTTTCATCGTTTCGAATGGGTTCTTTCAGTAATTTAATTTCTTGTAAAATAACATCCAAGTCTACTTCCAATTTCTTTAGATCGTTTTCTAACGACGCAATTTTAGAATCATCCAGTTTTGGATTCAACGCTATACGATGTTTTTCAAAGTTCAGTTCACGCTTAATTTGCGCAACATCACTCGCCACATCATAACGTTTTTGAAGTGCTTTTGAGACAAGTTTCAAATTGGGATGGGCTACCAATCCCCCAACCAAACGCAAAGTATTACCATACGTAATATCAAAATTAATGCGCTTTAAGCGCAATGCTTCAAAAAGCGTTTCCTTTTCATTACCTTCCAAATGTTCAAGTTGTGCTTCCATGGCTTCAATCTCAACTTGATCATGATCATATGCATCTGAAGTCTTGGGTAAATTGGTATAAATATCTTTAACATATTTGGGCATAAAGTTGTCAATGGTATCGCCGTAGTAAAGCGTAGCACCACCGGTTTGTCTTTGAAGCTGAATGACAGTACGACCAAAAGTCGACTTACCACATCCACTCTCACCCACGATTCCCAATGTTTCACCGGCAATAATATCAAGCGTAATGTCTTTATTCGCTTTTACATATTCTTGAGTTCTTTGAAAGATACTTTGTTTTTTAATTGGAAAGTACTTCTGAAGATTTTTCACACTGATAATTGGTTGCATCATAATTTACCTCTCTCTCATTTTTGGATCAATGGCATCACGGATACCATCACCCAGTAAGTTGAATGATAAAATGGTTAACATAATTGTAAGTCCAGGAAATACGGTTAAATATGCATGGGTACGGATATAACCCCGTCCAAAATTTAACATGGTTCCCCATTCAGCGACAGACGCTTCAAGACCCAATCCTATAAATCCCAATCCTGCAGCAGATAAGATTGCGGTAGCAACACCTAAAGACGCTTGAATAATAATGGGCGATAAGATATTGGGAATGATGTGCTTAGAAATAACACGGAAATCATCTGCCCCCAACGCTTCACTCGCTTCAATAAATTGTTTCTCTGTCAGTGCCATAACACTGGATCTGATAATACGTGCAAAAATGGGAACGTTCGCAATACCAATCGCAATGATTAAATTAGGCAAACTGGAACCCCAAGACGCTACAATCGCAATCGCCAATAGAATTGAAGGAATGGACAACAAGATGTCATTCAAACGCATGATCAGCGTATCAACCCAACCCTTAAAGTATCCAGATAATAACCCCAAGATACCACCAATTGTCAAGGCGAAAAGGACTGCAGAAACACCAATGGTCAATGATATACGCGTACCATAAATGATACGGCTCAATACATCCCTTCCCAAATCATCGGTCCCCAACAAGTGATTACCCCCTGGAAATTGTAGTGCATTGCTCATGTTTTGTTCTTTCATCCCAAAAGGCGCAATCACATCCGCAAAGACAGCCAATATCACAAGCAGGATGATAAATCCCAAACCAAACATGGCACGTTTGTTTCGTTTTAACGTAAACCAAATTTCTTTAAATGAACCATAAGGCACGTTGAGTAAGTCTTCGACTTCATTTTTTTTCTTCTTAAACATAACGGCCTCCTACTTGTACTGTGAACGAATGCGTGGATCAATATAAGCATAAAGAATGTCCACACCAAGGTTCACAAGTGTAAATACAAACGCAATAAACAATACCCCACCTTGAACAATCATCGCATCCCTTTGTCGAATGGCGTTGACCATCAAGGTACCCAGTCCATTAATACTGAAGATAGTTTCTGTTAATACAGCCCCTCCCAATAAAGATCCAAATTGGAGTCCAATTATGGTAACGATTGGAATCAACGCATTTCTAAGTGCATGAACACTCACGACACGCGAGTCCTTTACACCTTTGGCTTGTGAGGTACGAATATAGTCTTGATCCAAAACATCAAGCATGCTTGAACGGGTGGTTCGAGCAATGGTACCCATTGAGGATGTTGAAAGTGCAAAGACTGGTAAAATCATCTGTTGCCAAGTATCAAAACCCGTTGAAGGCAACCATCTTAAGTTTGCAGCAAATAAGATAATCAGTAAAAGCGCCTGCCAAAAGGTCGGCATACTGACACCCAACAACGAAACAAACATCGTAGCGTTGTCTATTTTTGAGTAGGGTCTTGTTGAAGAGATGATCCCAAGAGGAATCCCAACCAAGGCCGCAAAGAAAATGCTCAATGTTGCAAGTTTGATGGTATTGGGTAATCTTGATAGAATTTCCGTTAAAACAACACGGTTACTGATATACGAACGTCCGAAATCAAATCGCACGAA
>DEQB01000008.1:0-11327 GCA_002359085.1 Erysipelothrix sp. UBA3377 | reverse complement strand
GCAGCAATGGCATCAGGATGCGCATTTTCACCCAAGATACTGATGGCAGGATCACCGGGAGATAAATACATGATGGTGAAGACAATAAAAGTCACGCCCAACAAAATTGGAATAAGCCATAAGATTCGTTTTAATATGTATCGAAACATAAAGGTCCCTCCTTAATAAAGAAAGGGTCAAAATTGACCCTTCATTGAATGTTTAATCATCAATCGAAACATCAGCCAAGAAGTAACTACCAGTTGGATGGTGTTCAAATCCTTTAACCTTATTGCTAATTCCTGTTACGTTTTCACGAGTTTGCAAGAATACCCATGGCAGTTCATCATGAACAATTTCTTGAACTTCCTTATAGTAATCTGCACGCAGGTTGCTATCAGCAGTATATTTACCCAATTCTAACAGCTCATCAACTCTTGGATTTGCATAGAATGAACGGTTACCCGCACTACCAAACTGAGATGAATGGAATAGTGGATAGAGTCCATAGTCAGCATCTGTTGTTACAGTTGTCCAACCCAATAGGAACATATCCGCTTCACCTTTAGCAGTTGAATCTAGGAATGATGCCCATTCAGATTGTTGAACAATGACATTAATACCAATTTTTTCAAGTGAAGCTTGAACAACTTGGGCTACCTTAATACGTTCTTGACTGTTGTCTCCAACCTTAAGTACCAAGTCAAAGCCACCATCTGGATATCCAGCTGCTGCAAGATAGTCTTTAGCAAGATCTAAATCAAATGCATATGGATCAAGTGCATCATTGAAACCAAATACCAACTCATTGATCGGACCAGACATTTGTGTTCCAACCTTTAAGTAAATAACTTCAACAATTTCTTCAACATTGATTGCATGTGCAATCGCTTTACGAACATTTTTATCTTTAAGCGGTGTGTCAGTTTGGAGGTTAAGTCCCAAATACTCAGCACCCAAGTTTGCTGTATTCAAGAGTGTTAACTCATCATTTTCTCTAACTTTATCCAAGTCTTGCGGTGCAAGGTCATACGCAATATGAGCATCGCCTCTTTCAAGTTCGATTAAACGTACGGATGGATCACCAATCGTTTTAAATTGAATGCGATCAACACCAGGCTTATCGCCCCAGTAATCTGCAAAGGCTACTGCAACAACGCGATCCCCTGTAGTCCAGCTTTCAAATTTGAAAGGACCTGTACCGACAACAACGGTTGTACCATAATCTTCACCCGCTTCTGTAACAGCCTTTTCATTAAGAATTGCTGTTGCAGGGTGCGCAAGGTGTGTCAACAACGGACCAAATGCTTCATAGGTACCAAAACGAATCACAAAATCACTCACAACCTCAATGGTGCTGGGATCAATTGCCCCAACAATATGAGAAATACTTGCAGATTCAGTCGCACGTTTTAGTGTAAATGCAACATCGTTTGCGGTTAGTTTTTCACCATTATGGAAAACTACATCATCACGCAATGTAAATTCCCAAACGTTATCACCGATATCTTCCCAACTTGTAGCCAAGGATGGCTCCAATTTCAAATCGTTGGTTTGCTTAATCAGTGTGTCATAAATCTGACGCGCAATACGTGTGGTCGATTGATCATTGGTTGCTTGAATATCAAATGTAACCGGGTCAGCCCCGTTTGCCACAATCAATTCATTACCGCCACCTGTACCACCACTGGAACATCCAGTAATGAAAAGCGCGAATACTACAAATGCAAATAACAGTCGATATAAACTTTTCTTCCTATGTTTCATAGTCATCTTCTCCTTTAGATTTTCAACATAATCTCATATGTTTAAGCTAATGTCAACAGAAAAATGTAAATTTATTCATATTCATGTAAATTTATACATCATTATGTAAATTCTTTCATGAATCCTTGAGATTTACCCACAAAAATAAAAAACCTCAACTAATCAAAGCTGAGGCTTATATATTCTGTAATCGCTGTTTTAGGTATGTATTCCGTTTCGTTTCTTCATCAAAGGCCGCCGCCTTCTCAAAAGCTGCTACTTGACCAATTAAAATCAAAGACTTGGAAGAACGCGTAATCGCTGTATAGTACAAACGTTTCGACAACATCTTGCGATAGTTTAAATCCGCCATTAAGATCACAATCGGATACTCACTACCCTGAGCCTTGTGCACACTCATGCAATAAGCATGGGTAATATTAATCAAATCACTGGTTTCATAACTGACATAATTTCCATCATAATCCACAATAACATTCTTACGGTCATCAATTTCAACCAAGACCCCAATATCACCATTATAGACGGAATCATCCGGTTGGTTTTTTAATTGCAGTATTTTATCACCTTCACGATAAATGCGACTCCCAAATTGGATACTACGTTTCATTTTATCTTCTGGGTTGAAAGACTTTTGAAGAAAATAATTCAAGTTATCAATTCCCAATGACCCACGATACACGGGCGCAAGAACCTGGATATCAAATATTGAATATCCCTTTTGAAGGGCTTCTTCCACGATCTTCAACGTTAATTCAACACCTGGATATTGTCTGGTATCAAAAAACTTCACATCTTTATGATAGCCTTCTACATCAAAGTGACCTTCATTGACTTTCAATGCCAAATCGATCACTTCTGACCCTTCAATTTGACGATAATTGTATTCAAGTTCCATCGTTGGAAACATTTCAGATTCTAACAAGTCCTTCAATACAAAGCCAGGACCCACCGAAGGCAATTGATCCTTATCTCCCACAAACATTATTTTCATCACATTACCAGAGGCCAATAAGAGATTGGAGAGTACCCATAGATCTACCATTGAGAACTCATCCACAATAAGAATATCTGTATCCAATGGATTGGATTCATTAAAGCCAAATTCATTGGTGTCCGGATTCCACTTTAACGCTGCATGAATGGTAGAAGCGGAAACATTCGTTAAATCTTCCAAACGCTTGGCAGCACGACCCGTTGGTGCCAACAACGAAACATGACTCCCTGGATAGTTCGACTGTAAAAACATTACCAATCCGGAAAGCAATGTACTTTTACCGGTACCCGGTCCCCCCGTTAATATCATCACATCTTCTTCCAAAAACATCCGAATGGCTTCGATTTGTTGTGCATCGAATGTAATATGCAATTTGGATTCAATACGATTCATTTGTTTATCAAAGTCATCCACCATCAAAGAATGCGCATTCGCATGTCTTGTTTTAAGAAAATGAGAAACATATTTTTCAGCATCATACTGCGTTTGATGATAAAGTCTTTCTTCGTCTTCAATAAGGATACGTTGCGTCAATAAATTTTGATAGGCATCCTCTAATAAATCAACATTAAATTGCGGCATCCCCAACATCAACGCATGTTTAGAGATAAATGAATGGCCCGCATTAAAACACAATTCTTTAAAGGTATGGTTCATCAAAGCAGATATACGCAAAGGATGATCAGCACTGAAACCCAGTGCCTGTGCAATCTTATCACAGGTAGAAAACCCAACACCCGGGACTTCTTCCATCATTCTGTATGGATTTTCTTCAATCAAAGTTTGTGTATTTTCTTGATATTTATTTAAGATACCACTCATTGATTTACCGGTAATACCGTGGGTATTTAAGAAGGTAACCATCGCATCCATTGGATTTTCAGATAAAATGATTTCTTTTAGGTTATCCAACTTATCTTTTCGAATGCCCGCAACCTTTAAATCTAATTCAGGATCTTTTCGAATAACTTCAATGATATCATCCCCATATTTATCAACCAAAGCTTCCGCACTCTTTAATCCAATGCCTGGGAAACTGGGTCCACTGAGATAACGAATCACAAAATCTCTTTCTTTGGGTGAAACGGGTTTAAAGCTCATCACTTCAAATTGCATACCAAAACGTGGGTTTTCTACATACCTTCCCGTAAATTCATAAAATGAATCCACTTCCAGATTGAATAGATTACCCACGATGGTTAAAGGTGCATCAAAATTATTCTCTAAGGAAATAAGAAAAACCCCATAATGATTGGATTCATTATAGAAGATTTGTTTTTCTACCATCCCTTTTATCGTATCATTCAAAATAACAGCCCCTTAATATACAAAGAGTAACAACAATACAGCCACAAGATTATTGATAAAATGGTAAACAATACCACCCCAAATGGAGTCCGTATCGCGTACGGAGATAACCATAAAGTATCCCATCACTGAGTATGGCAGTATATACAGTAAATCCAAAGGAGAAGACACAGAGCCCAGCACATGAATCGCACCAAATGATACGGCACTGATCAAGACTGCCAGTGTATTCCCTACTTTATTTTTAATCCCTAAGTAAAGTCCACCTCTAAAGATAATTTCCTCTAAGATAGGTGCAAAAATAACGGTGGTAATCACAATCATCAACGGTGAATCACTTAACATGGATTCAACTGCCTGTTGATTGGCGCTTGAATCCTGAATCTTAAACAGAAACTTAAGCAGTAAACTCACCACAACCATCGCAATTTGGCCCATGAAGTAGTATCTGATAATTCTAAGTTCTTTGCGTTTAAGATACGTAACAAAACGATGCCAATGTGACACTAACTTTTTATAAGTTAAAACGACCACAATAATGACAGATACCAACGACAAGTAAAAGTTAAGTGCAGGCATGTCAATCAAGGACATGACTTCATTGTAGCTTACACCTGGATTTTGAATTAATATGGAAATCGCAAATCCCGCGATTAAGACAAAAGGTATCGCAAATTGCGTACCTAGAAAATAAAAAATTGTCAGGATAATAGAATCCTTACCGTTAAATTCATGTTTATCTTTGTTTGACATTAACGCATGAGACTCTAAATAAAGCGTTTTATTATACGCAACCCTTTTATCTTCATCCATTAAAACATCATACGCACTTTTAATTTCGGAGAACTTTTGTAGAGCCAAGGGATCTTCATGAAGTGCTTTCTCATAAAAGTCTACAAGTTTTTCATAAGCAGCCTCTATTTCATAATATGAAGCATTTCTCTTAACTCCTAAAGTTTCATAATGATTTTTTACATTCATACTATTTTCCCCTATTGTTTTGAATCATATACAACCTCTTGGTTGTCTTGATTAAAGACACGTGAGATTCTACCCCCACCCAAGACTTTTTCGCCATCATAAAATACGGCTTCTTGTCCTAAAGTTACAGATTTAACAGGTGAAGTCATCAACACTTCTAAGGTACCATCTTCTAAAAACTGAATGGATACATCTTGGTCTTTTTGACGGTATCTGAATTTAGCGGTCGCTTCACGGCCATCTTTATGATCGTCAAACCAATTCACTTCATCAATAATTGCTTTTGAATAAAAGAGTTTTGGATGATTTGTACCTTTACCTACATACAATTTATTGGTTGACATATCTTTACCAACCACAAACCAAGGACCCACAAAGCCGCTAATATCAAGTCCATGTCTTTGACCGATGGTATAAAACATGACGCCTTGGTGTTGTCCTAAGACTTGTCCTGAATCAACATCAATGATGTCACCTGCTTTGTCTTTGACATAATTTTTTAAGAAATCACGATAATGACGCTCACCAATAAAACAAATTCCAGTGGAATCTTTCTTTGTGGCAACCGGGATATCAATGGCTTCTGCAATTTTTCTAACTTCTTGTTTGGTTAACCCACCCAAAGGAAACAATACATTTTCCAATACGTTGGGATTAACGCGACTTAAAAAATACGTTTGATCTTTATTCTGATCCACAGCACGATACATCTTACCATCCTTGACTTGCGCATAGTGTCCCGTTGCGAGTTTGTCAAAACCTTGTAGGTTCATATGATCATAGAAAGCATCAAACTTAACATATTTATTACACAATATATCTGGATTCGGTGTGAATCCTTTTTCAGTTTCTTCAATAAAATAACTAAACACATTATCCCAATATTCTTTTACATAATCAACGCGTAAAAGAGGCAACCCCAAATGATCAGCAACACGCTTTGCGTCTTGATAATCTAATTCCTGAGTACAAGTTTCATCAAGAATTGTTGGATTGCCCATAATGTCGTTATTTGTTAATGAATCCCAATTGCGCATGAACGCACAGGTCACATCATAACCTTGTTCTTTTAACAGGTATGCTGCGACTGCGCTGTCAACACCCCCGGATAACCCGACGAGTACTTTCATTACAATCGCTTACCGCCTATATTAAAACTACTGGATTCTGGACTTTCATCAAACGATGAGATATCCATGTTATTGCGCATTTCACTGGGTAAAAATGCTTCAATTTCTTCTTCATCATAACCGATTAAGAATGAACGTTGATTCATTACAATGGGTCTTTTTAAAACACTTGGGTGACGTTGAATAAAGGTGATCAGTTCACTAATTGAAAGTTCATCCAATTCAATGTCGCTTTCCTGCATAATTTTCGAACGTTTCGAAATAATATCCTCTGCACCGTTATCTGTACGCATGAGAAGGTATTTGATTTCTTTTTCACTTAACAGGGATGTGAAAATATTCTTTTCAATAAATTTCAAGTTATGTTCTTTGAGCCACTGTCTTACTTTGCGGCACGAAGCACAACCTGGTGATGAGTATAGTACAATCATGATAACGCCTCCCTTACTTGATATATTATACCTTTACTTTGTGAAAATATAAAGGTGTTTTCACTATAAATTCATGCCCATCTTGTTTTGGACATCACTTAATGTAGCATTGGCTTGTATTTTCGCTCGTTCTTGTCCTTTTCGCAAGACATCTACAAGCAGACCAGAATCCTTAAATGCTTGGTACTTTCCTTGCAACATCTCCAACTCAGCACAGACCACATCCGCCACACTTTTCTTAAAACCACCATATTGCGCATCCACAAACTCAAGTTCTGCTTCCTTGATTGTAATATCTTTTAAAGAAGCATAGATGGTTAATAGATTAGAAATACCCGGTTTATTTTCTTTGTCATAATAAACTTTATTGTCACTATCCGTAACGGCCGACATAATTTTCTTACGTGCTTTCTTCAAGTCGTCCTTCAGATAGATAATCCCTTTGTCGCCTTCATGATCAGACTTACTCATTTTCTTTGTCGGATCTTGAAGTGACATGATTCTACCCCCAACCTTAGGAATCACAGGTTGGGGAACCTTAAAGGTTTGACCAAAACGATTGTTGAAACGTTCCGCCAAGTCTCGTGCCAATTCAACGTGTTGTTTTTGATCATCACCAACCGGAACAAAGTCCACTTGATGAATCAAAATATCTGCAGCCATCAATGCTGGATACGTATAAAACCCTGCACTCAAGAATTCGCCACTGTCTTTTTTATCTTTATATTGTGTTTGACGATTCAATTCACCCATACTGGTAGAGGATGCCAAAATAAACCCAAGTTGCGCATGTTCTAACACATCTGTTTGTAGAAAGATGGTTGTTTTTTCTGGATCCAGTCCGCTTGCCAGGTAAAACAAAGCCGCATCTTCCAGATACGCTTGTAATTCAAGGGGTTCAATCGGTAAAGTAATGCAGTGTAAATTCGCAATAAATACACTCAAATCATATTCATCTTGGAAACTCACAAATGGACGCAAAGCGCCAATGTAACTTCCCAAATGTAATTGTCCAGTGGGTTTGATACCACTAATCATTTTCTTCATAAATTCTTACCTCCATTGCATATATTGCATCCGCACGATTTTGATCAATAATTTCATTGCTAACCATACGACTCAATACATGGGCTTGTCTTTCTTTCGCTAAATTAAAGTTGATTGTTAAATCATAAACAGAGGGTGCTTGAGGTAATCCCGCTAGAATTATAAGCTCCCCTTCATTCAGTTGCCATGGATCCACATCGAAGTATATTTGTGATGCGTTTTTAATACCATAACCGCCGTTACCATAATAAATAATATTTACGTACATTTCTAAAATATCATACTTTGAGTAATCGTCTAATAACTCTTTTGTAATATAGTATTCAGATACTTTTCTTACCAAAGAAGCACTGTGATCAAAGTATAAATTCTTCGCAACCTGTTGGGGAATGGTTGAACCCCCTTGTTCAAGAGAAAAATGCATCACATTAACCACCATCGCACGTCCCAAGGCTTCATAGTCTAAGGTCGTAGTACGTGTCCAATAGCGTTCGTCTTCTACTGAAACCACCGCATCTAAAAATAATTGCGGGATCGTATCATAGGTCGCATATCCATTTTGCTCATGCAAAGTGGCTACTTTACTTTCAAGTGAAGTTTCCTTTAAGACTGCTTGATACTCACGGTATCCAAGCGCCCAAATAGCACCGGCACATAACAGTGCAATGATAAACAACCACTTTATAGTTTTTTTGAATAGTTTTTTCATAAAGAAATAAAAAACACAGTCACCTGTGTTTTAATCTTGACCCAGAGACTTCATCGTTTGACGAATCTGTGCTTCATTTGGTTTACGTCCCATTTGTAAATACATGGCACGAATCATCTTTTCGTTGATGGGTGGGTTTTCCTTAATTTGTTTCTCAAACAAACGTTTGGTCACAAAGAAAGCAATCACCGCGCCTACCAAAGCACCGCCTAAAAATACAAATAAGTCACGCCATAATGTACTTGCTAAAATTAACATATGTTTTCTCTCCTACCTGTTTCTTCTTTATTTATTTTAAACCTTTTTTAAAATAATATCAATAAACCCAAAAGGTGTATTTATCCCCTGTATGCACAGGTGGGTATCCTGTCCTTAGTTTGGGATTCCAATCCTTAACCGGCTTTCACACCCCTAAGAAACGTCCAGATTCCCGTATAAAAAAATGTCGGAAATATATTTGTCCTTTTGGGTATTTCTATTATAACACATATTTGTAATTCATGTTATAATAATATACATAAAAGAGGTGACCTATGAAATTAAGTAGAGATTATTTTTTCACACTCAGAGAGGATGTCAAAGACGAAGACTCCACTTCTGGAAATCTATTAGTAAGAGGCGGATTCGTTAAAAAAAGTTCTTCTGGAGTCTATATGTACTTACCACTGGGTTTGCGTGTAAAAAATAAAATAGAAGCAATTGTCAGGGAAGAAATGGAACAGATCCATTCAGTAGAAGTCAGCATGCCTGCCCTCATTCCTGAAGACGTATATATCGCAAGTGGCAGAAGAGACATCATTGGAACGAGTATGTTTACGTTAAAAGACCGTTACACAAAACCCTTTGTATTGGGACCTACTCACGAAGAACTCTTTGCTCAAGCGGCCAAATCAATGATCAGAAGCTATAAAGATATGCCTGTTTCATTGTATCAATTCCAAACCAAATTTCGCGATGAAGCAAGACCTCGTTTTGGTCTGATTCGCGTTCGTGAATTTACCATGAAAGATGCCTATAGTTTCGATAAAGACCTAAAATCTTTGGATAAATCCTATGATGACATGTTTAATGCCTATAAACGCATCTTCGATCGCACCCATCTGGATTATCGCATCGTAAGAGCCGATACGGGAATCATGGGCGGACTGTTAAGTGAAGAATTCCAAGCCGTATCCCCCATTGGTGAAGATACTCTGGTATTGGGCGAAGACACAGGATACTCAAGTAATATAGAAGTAGCTGAACATGTGGGTAAAATTGAATCTGATGAAGCATTTAAAACATTTGAAAAAGTACACACACCCAACGCAAAAACAATTGAAGAAGTCTCAGCTTTCTTAAATCAAGACATTCAAAAATTTGTAAAAACACTGATCTATCGTGCCGATGATAAATATGTTGCAGCACTGGTCTTGGGTGATCGCGATGTCAATGAAACAAAACTCAGAAAACTCTTAGGGGTCAATGAAGTAGAACTTGCAGACTTTGAACATGTCGAAGACATTACAGGTGCCGTTGTAGGCTTTGCTGGACCCATCAATCTAAAAGATATTGACATTATTGTGGATCAACACATTGAACACTTACGTAATTTTACAGTGGGTGCAAATGAAACAGATTACCACTACATCAATGTCAACCATACTGATTTCGAAAGAACACATTTGGTCGATATCAGTAACGTTAAAGAAGGCGATCCCAACCCTGAAGGAAAAGGTATCCTTACCTTCTCTAAAGGTATTGAAGTTGGAAATACATTCAAACTTGGTACCGGTTATTCAAAAGCAATGGGTCTTAATTATCTGGACCAAGACAATAAACTCCAAGATGTCTATATGGGATCATATGGCATCGGGATTGGAAGAACCATGGCTGCAATCGTCGAACAAAACGCTGATGAACATGGTATCAACTGGCCCGTAAATTTAGCACCTTATAAAGTCGCGATTGTTGTGATCAACATGAAGAATCAAGACCACGTTGCTTACGCAAACCAGCTGTATGATACTCTTAGATCCAAAGGGGTTGAAGTCATCTTAGATGATAGAGACCAAAGAGCAGGTGTTAAATTCAACGATATGGAACTCATTGGAATTCCCTACCGCATTACCATTGGTAGAGGCTTGGATCAAGGCGAAGTAGAATTTAAAGCCAGAGCCAGCAAAGAAAGTACCAACATCACTACAGATGAAATCATTGATAAAGTCTTAAGCTTATAAGCTCAAGACTTTATCTTTGATTTATGATAAGAAACCCTTATAATAGAATCAGGTGATAGAGGATGAAAAGAAAACTCTTTTATGAAGCAATTTTAAAAATCAAAACACTCGAAGAAGCAGAAAACTTCTTTGCAGATATCGCAACCGATAAGGAAATCGATGATTTCTCAGATCGTTTAAATGTCGCAAATAAACTACTTGAGAATAAAACTTATGAAACCATCACACAGGAAACAAAAATATCCAGTGCGACCATTGCCCGTATCAATCGTGCCATAACCTATGGTAAAGGTGGTTATAAAACAATTCTGAGTCGATTTAAAAAAGATTAATCTCTTTTTTTGTCTATTATACTTTACTTCGATAAAGTGATGAAGTATAATAACCCACATAGACAAGGAGCCTACCCATGAAAAAAATACAAATCTTACTTCTAATACTAATACTTACAGCCTGTTCAAAAGAAACAAGTAATTTAACCAGCCTACAAACCATCCAAGAAAAAAAGACAATGGTCGTCGGTTTTACCAACTATCCCCCATTGGGTTTTAAAGATGAAAACCAAGAGATTGTCGGATTGGATATCGATATCGCCACTGCAGTCGCAGAAAGACTGGGTGTAAGTGTCACCTTCCAATACATTGATTGGGACAATAAAATGTTTGAACTCAACAACCACAACATCGATATGATTTGGAATGGATTTACCATAACAACGGAAAGAGAAAAGGAAGTGAATTTCTCTAAACCCTACATGGA
>DEQB01000054.1:2844-4253 GCA_002359085.1 Erysipelothrix sp. UBA3377 | reverse complement strand
TATTTTTTGTGAGAAGTGGTATTACAACACCCTCATTTATCAATCGATTCAGTATTACGATTTTGATTGTGGGAACCACCGCATTGGGTTTCTTAATCGCAAATACTTATCGCGGCGATAATATGACTCAGAGTGTGGACTTTTCAAGAGAATCTTATTTAATCGTCGATAGTAATGATGCTCAAGGGTTTTTGGAGATTCAAGCATCACTGGGTAAATATGATTTGGATCGTCATTTATTGGAATATAATGTGAGTGAAGAAAAAGCAACATGGTTTGTATTTGATGAATTCACAAGTAAAGTAACACTGAACGCTGCGAGTCGGAATATTGATCGAAAAATTGTGGGTGAATCTCGTTTATTCACCATGAATATCGATTCCTTCAATTTAGAAGATTTGTTGTTGAATCCATACTTGGGATTGATGGTACTTGTTGGCGCTGTGATTATCGCTGTGTTGCGTTCGTTCAAAAGCGCAGGGTACTACTTGTATTTAAGTAGTGTAGTATTGGGTATCTATTATATGATGAACCAGTATTTAAACTTACCCATCTCATATGCGATGATGGTTACCTTTTGGTTTATCGCCATATATGCGTTTGCGGTGGTGATGATGTATGATGATTTATTTTCTTATCAAGGTTTGTTTTCTTTCATTTCAAGAAATATGATTTTATTATTTATCGTTTACTTCCCAGTATTATTGTTTGTGATGGAATCGTTCTCATTTGTGATCAGCAATACTGTGATGAGTTTTGTAGCCTTTATATTGGCGTTTATATTTGTTATTTGGATGAAACGGTTGGTGTCATATGCGAAAAATAAGTAGTTTGAAAGAAGACCCTAGATTTGAATCTCATGGCTCTTTTGTATCAAAAATGATGGGTGCACTTGAATTAACGGATGTACAAGTTGATGCGCTTTTAAATCCATCTAATATAAAATGTGAAAGTACATTGGTTTTAGATATTGTTTCATTCATTCAAAACAGTGAGAAATTAATGGTGTGTGGTGATTATGATGCGGATGGTGTGTGCAGTACATCCATGGCCATTATGATTGCGAACCATCTTGGAATAGAAGATGTAGGGTATTACATACCCAATCGATTTAATGATGGTTATGGGGTCACAAAAAATACGGTCCAATTGGCAGCTGATAGGGGCTATACTGATTTATTATTGGTAGACAACGGTGTTAAAGCCCATGCGGAAATTGCGCTAGCACAAAGTTTGGGTATGCGCGTTGCGGTGGTGGATCATCATTTGATTGAAACACCTTTAGAGGATGTTCTAGTGTTACATCCCGATTTATTGGATGATTATTTCAGTACCATGTCCGCCAGTGGATTGATGTACTTAGTGGCTGAATCTATTGATTTTTTAACAAATAAAATAAAAGCTTATGG
>DEQB01000054.1:2032-2768 GCA_002359085.1 Erysipelothrix sp. UBA3377 | reverse complement strand
TACGGACATTAAACAGTCATAATATTTTAAATATTGACGCCATATCCAAACAGAAAAACTACAATTCACAGGTCTTGTCGTTTTCTGTAATACCCAAGATTAATTCCGTGGGTCGAATGGCTGATATGGTTAACATGAATACGATGGTTCAGTATTTATTGAGTGATGATCCAAAGTTGATTACTCAATATGCTTCTCAAATTATGAGTATCGATACCATTCGCAAACAAAAAGGTAAAGATGCCAAAGAGGTTGCGTTAAGAAAGATATCGGGTGATGATTTGGATATTATCATCGATAACGATATTCACGAGGGTGTTTTAGGCATTGTCGCAAACCAAGTCAGTAGTGCAACTCAGAAGCCTGCCATTCTTTTAAAAGAGAGTGGGGAGGTTTATAAGGGTAGTGGACGCTCTAATTCCGTTTCGTTGAAGGATTTATTTGATCAATTGGATCCAAATTACTTTGATGCCTTTGGGGGTCATGATTTCGCGTTTGGAATGAGTATAAAAAAAGGTTTGATTCATGATTTCATTAAGGACGCCAAAGATATTGTGACTTCATTATCTGTGACACCGAAAATGAGTGATGCGATATTAATAGATGTGCCTTTGTCTGCGGCTCATTTTAAAGCGTTGGAAGTCTTTGAACCTTTTGGTGAGGGATTGAAGTTACCTGCTTTTATCATTGAAAAGCCATGTGAATATAAGATTGTTCGATTGAATGGTTTTGGCTA
>DEQB01000054.1:0-1951 GCA_002359085.1 Erysipelothrix sp. UBA3377 | reverse complement strand
GCAAGATATTTGGAAGGTAATTTCAGTCTTCATCCAAAATTCGGATTATCTTTTCAAATAGATGTGTTAAAATAGTAAAAAGGGGTGAACTCTATGCAACGTATTTCAAGAAGTATTTTGTGGATGATGGTTTTATTACTGGCTTTTTTAACACCCGTTTCAGGGCAAGAAGAGACAGAACCTCTGATAACTGACGAAGAAGTCATTATCATACCTGCTACAGAATATAAAATGGAGATGAATTCAACCCGGAATATTAGTTATTCTATAAATTTGGAAGATTCGTATTCAACCATTATTACTTCATCTCACGATGATATCGTGCGTGTTTCTAATACGGATAGTGAAATTAGTATGACCGCAAGAGGTGTGGGAACTTCTACCATTACGATTTTAGTGATGTTGGAAGGTCTAGAAACCCATTATGAAAGGGTCATTACTGTAACGGTATCACCTTTAACTGGGACCATTTCCTTTAAAGAAAATGTCTTTTATCTCATACGTAATCTTTATTATGATATAGAGTATGAAATAACGCCAAGTACCATTGATAAATCAAACGTTGTTTGGACTTCTTCAAATCCGGAAGTAGCAACAGTTGTGAATGGGCGTGTTACGGGATTGAACATTGGAAAAACGACCATTAGTGCGAAGTTGGATGATCATGTAGAAACCATGGAGCTTCATGTGACGGTGCCTTTGGAAAAGATGGAGTTTAATCCTTCTCAAATTTCTTTTGAATTAAATGCAACCAGAAATTTACCCAATTTAATTTATGTTCCCTACGATACAACCACACCCAAAAATGTGACGTATCATATTGAAGATGAGACCATCGTATCACTGAAAAATGGGGTACTTACGGGACTCAAAGTAGGGGGAACCCAGATTATTGCGCGGGTTGGAAAGATTGAAGCTGTACTTCAAGTTGTCGTTGAACAACCTAAGAATGCAACAGGGACTCAAATACTGATGTTAGAGATTGATGATGCCAATAACAATGGATTATTCTTGGGGGTCAGTACGCCTGAAACCTATAACAACAGTCGCTATGATTTGTCGTTGCCCGTTGAATCGATCTTATCCTATATGGAAAACAGAAATTATGCGGTGATTCATATCATGCTTGAAGACGCGATGATTCGTGATAATTTTACGTATTTTAATCAATTGACAGTTTCGGAGAACATTCTCAGTCAATTAAGCAATAAGAAGTTAGAGATTAATTTTGTGGATGAAGATCAAACACCTTTAATTCGTTATATCTTTGATCGCACTTCTGAAACGCCAATTAACCTTGGATTTAACTTGGAACCTGTCAGTGCTTCAAACACGCTACTCAAAGATGTGAAACAAGAGGATGCGATGAGTTTAAAAATTAAAGAACATGTGTCTTCACCTTATATGATGGGAATCAACCATGATTACTTTAAGGGTGAAACAAACCAACTGCATTTTATTTATCAATATAACGGTCATCTTCTTACGGATACGGAACAGACTTCGATGCCACTTGAGGATGGTTTGGTGATGTTTATGGTCTATAACAATCACTTGATTGTAAGTCTTCAACCCATAGGGAGAGTCAACAGTTCAATTGTCATTTATATATTGATACTTGCGGTCGCAACGATATTCGTTTACATTTCTTGGAAAGTGGTCAACGATATGTCTAAGCGACGTAAAAATATGTTATAATTAATATTACTTGGAGGAAAATTTAATGGACTTAAGAAAATATATTGCAACAATTCCTGACTTCCCATCAGAGGGTGTTATGTTTAGAGATATTACACCTTTAATGGCGGATGGTAAAGCTTTTGTTGAGGCTACGAATTTGTTTACTGAATACGCAAAAAAGGTCAATGCGGATGTTATCGTTGGACCTGAATCCAGAGGATTCATTTTCGGTTGCCCCGTTGCGACCAATATGGGCGTGGGTTTTGTGCCA
>DEQB01000074.1:9575-10285 GCA_002359085.1 Erysipelothrix sp. UBA3377 | reverse complement strand
CCCCATAAAAGATTGGTTACTCATTATAAGAAGGTCAATTGACCTTTTTTTAATGGACGTCTACTTTTACTTTTAATACTCTTCCAATAATTTGAACGGGGAGTGCTTCAACTTCTTTTGCGGTGAAGTATCGTGTCTCATACTGGGGGTTACTGGACTCCAATATTAAGAGATTTTCCTTTTTAATGACACGTTTAACGGTCGCTTCATCACCGTTAATCATCACGATGCCCAGTTCTCCGCTGTTTACGTCAGTGGTTTGTTGTACCAAAATGAGATCATCCTCAAAAATGCGTGATCCAATCATGGAGTCTCCTTTGACACGTAAAAAATAGTCGCCCACATCGTAGTCGTGTTTACTGACGGGTTCATATCCTTCAATGTCTTCGTGCGCAAAGTAATCATATCCGGCCTTTACAACCCCAACAATGGGTTTGAAGAAATGATGTTTTAAGTAGTCTGCCACATCAATTTTAAACAAAGAAGAGAGTCTATCTTGTTTTTCTTGGTTGATGTTTTTAACGTGTCCACTTTCCCATCTTGAGACTGTGGAGACATTCACACCGACATACTCTGCGATATCATTTAAATTCAAATGATACTTATGTCTGAAAATTATGATGAGTTCTTGTAGGGTCATGTATATCACCTCTGTATCTATTATACATAATGCACATTTAAAAGACAAATCGTGATTAACTTGCATAAAT
>DEQB01000074.1:4986-9404 GCA_002359085.1 Erysipelothrix sp. UBA3377 | reverse complement strand
CACACTGAGAAAACTTTTTCCAGAGTAGGGGGTGGTGGCATTTTGTATCGTTGTCTGATTCAGGATCAGGAAAGAAATGTTTTCTTTGAAAGACATCGTTGGTTTATAGAGAGTGTGAAACCTTGAGATAAGTTGTGTTATAATTGAATAAAATATTGCGGAGGATATTATGGACAAAAAGTATATCATTGCACTGGATCAGGGTACGACCAGTTCAAGGGCGATTTTATTTGATGCGAATCAAAATATTAAGGCAGTTGCGCAGACTGAGTTTACGCAATTTTATCCACAATCGGGATGGGTGGAACATGATCCCATGGAAATTTGGGCAACACAATCTGCTGTTTTGAATGATGTGATCGCAAGATCGGGGATTGAAGTGGAAGAAATTGATTCAATTGGGATCACAAATCAACGTGAAACAACCATCATTTGGGATAAGTTAACGGGGCGTCCCATTTATAATGCGATTGTGTGGCAGTGTCGTAGAACGTCCAGTATTGCGTCTGATTTGGTAAAAGCAGGTCATGGTGACTATATTAGAAAAACAACGGGTTTGGAAGTGGATGCGTATTTCTCTGGAACCAAGATTCAATGGATTTTGGATCATGTGGAAGGGGCACGTGAAAAGGCTGAAAATAATGAATTGATGTTTGGGACCGTTGATACATGGCTTTTGTATAATTTTACGAATAAGAAAGTCCATATGACGGATGTGACCAATGCTTCAAGAACAATGTTGTATGATATTAACAATTTAAAATGGGATAAGCAGTTGTGTGAATTTATGAATATTCCTATGAACATTTTACCGCAGGTTAGAAGCAGTTCTGAAATCTATGGTTTCGTGAATATACAGGGACATAAGATTCCAATTGCAGGAATTGCGGGGGACCAACAAGCAGCGTTATTTGGTCAAACGGGATTTAATAAAGGTGATACCAAGAACACTTATGGAACGGGTTGTTTCTTGTTAATGAATACGGGTGAAACACCTGTTGTGTCTGAAAACGGCTTAATCACAACGGTAGCGATTGGTTTGAATGGCAAGGTTCATTACGCTCTGGAGGGTTCTATCTTTGTGGGTGGTGCCGTAATCCAGTGGCTGAGAGATGAAATGGGTTTGATTCGTGAATCCGCTGATTCTGAGTTCTTTGCGAATAAAGTTGAAGACACAAAAGGTGTGTATCTGGTTCCTGCTTTTACGGGTCTGGGTGCACCGCACTGGGATATGTATGCGCGGGGTTCTATTTTAGGGATTACACGGGGTACCAAACGTGAACACATCATTCGTGCTGCTTTGGAATCCATTGCGTATCAATCTTATGACGTATTAAAAGCCATGGAGAAGGACAGTAAGACAGCGATCACATCCCTTCAAGTGGATGGGGGCGCCTCCAATAATGATTTTCTAATGCAATTTCAAGCAGATATTTTAAACAGGGAAGTAAAACGTCCCATTATATCGGAGACAACTGCACTGGGTGCAGCATATTTAGCGGGTCTTGCGACGGGATTCTTTAAGGATAGGGAATCTATAAAACAATCCCATCGTTATGCGAAAACGTACAGTCCAACCATGGATGAAATAACTCAAAGTAAACTCTTAAAGGGGTGGCATAAAGCAGTGGGGCGTTCATTGGATTGGGAGTCACACGATCATTAAAAACGAAGGCGTTTTCGTTTGGGTAACGAAGTTATGATTAGAAGTGATAAAAGGAGTGCAGAAATGAATACGATTTATGACTTGTTTCAAAATTACAAGGGTGAGTCCTTTGAGGCAGAGCTTGTGGATTTTGGTGAAGATGTCGGATTTGAGGTTATAAGGATTGATAATAGGACGTGATTTATGGTGGTCACGTCTTTTTTGTGATTATTCTAGAATCTATCATTAAGGGTTACATTTTGGATGTAATGTTCTATAATATAAGTATAAAAAAACTCTTTTAAAACTAAAAGAGTTGTTGTTGCAAATTGGTGCGCGTGAAGGGACTCGAACCCCCATGCCGTAAAGCGCTAGATCCTAAGTCTAGTGTGTCTGCCAATTTCACCACACGCGCATGTTGCTTTATGATTATAACAATAAGCGTGGTAAAATACAAGTAGTGAAGCAAAGAAATTTTATAATAGAAACGGAGTAGAATCATGAGAATATTAATCAGTGCCGGTGGTACCTATGAGTCCATCGATGATGTACGAACTATAAAGAATAAATCCACGGGTCGTTTGGGACAGTTGATTGCGGATAGTTTTCAGGATGAAGCCGTAATTGTGGATTATGTTCATGGTGAGGATGCGTTGTTACCCACGTATAATGCGAATTTATTTCCTGTTAAGGATGTGCGTGATTTAGAACAAACGTTACGCAATCTATTGGAGTCTCATACGTACCATGCGGTTATTTTAGCCATGGCTGTCAGTGATTATGAAGTCTATTCTGTCACCAACATTGATCAGCTCACAGATAAACTTGAAAACAAGTCCAAAGATGAAGTGAGAGACATTTTAGAACATTATCAGGAGGATTTCAATCGGTTCGATAAGATTCCTTCGGATCATGATGATTTGGTTGTAATGATGCGTAAAGCCCCTAAAATCATTGAAATGGTGAAACGGATTCAAAAAGATACCATTCTTGTCGGATTTAAACTTTTGGTGGATACTGCCAAAGAAGATTTGTTTAAAGAAGCACATAAAATCATGGATCGTAATGACTGTGATTATGTCTTGGCTAATAATTTAAAGGATATCAGTGGGGATCGTCACAAAGGATATTTGGTCCAACGTGATTTGAGCTACCAAGTCTATTACACAAAACAAGAAATTGCGAATGCGATTAGAGAAAGGATTATGTTGATATGAAAATAATTTTAGGTGTAACGGGAAGTATTGCGGCATATAAAGCGGCAGACTTAACCAACCAACTTACGAAGAATGGTCATGAGGTCATCGTAGCCATGACCCAAAGTGCCCAAAGTTTTATCACACCCTTAACACTTCAAACGCTATCCAAGAATGAAGTGAGATTGGATGTCATGGATGAACCCAACCCAAAGCGCATTGAACACGTGGATTTAATTAAAGAAGCAGATGTTATTGTGATTGCGCCAGCCACAGCCAATATCATCGCAAAAGTAGCGAATGGTATTGCGGATGATATGGTCAGTACACTCGCGATGGTGGGTCACGAACTACCCATCTTCATGGCACCTGCTATGAACACAAGAATGTATGATAATCCCATTACCATTGAGAACATGAAGAAGTTAAAACTCAGAGGTATCGAATTTATTGAGCCGCGCTCCACGCTACTCGCATGTAGAGATGTGGGTAAAGGTGCCATGGCAACCGTTGAAACCATTGTTGATTACATTGAGAGTAGTATAAAGACCAATTTGAAATAACTACATTAAACATATTAAAGGGTAAATAGGCCACATATCAACAGATAGAGCTAGCATAGACGCAAAATGGTAATCTAAAATAACTTGGGGAGACTCAAGTTTCCGCAATAAGATATTATGGGGCGAAGTAGACCCCGGGTTACTGTATGGGACTAGAATGGATATAAGATCCACTCTAGTCTTTTTCTTTGGGATAAAGATAATGTGTCGCATTAAGGTTGACGACATACATCACTCTATTTCTAAATCATTTCCAGTCCACAAAGCCATTTGAATTTCTTTTGATAGTTTTAATGGTTTTATTACGGTTTTCAATAATCGCATTGGAGACTTTACCGTATCCTTCAATTTCAATAAAAGAATTGAGGATTTCCTTTTTCAATTGGAGTAGTATATTCACCAAATCAACAATCTCGATATTTTGACTTTTTTTGAAGAATTCAATAAGTCTTATGAACTTATCGGCTGCTGCTTCATAATCAGAGATAAAAAATTTGTGAAGTATATAGTTTGCGTTAAACGCATGCAGTAATTCGGGATTTGCATCAAACATCATTTGTCTAAGCTCGAAGTAATTATATTTACCCTTTAACTTTTTATTGTACCTTCTAGTATTTGATGGTTGGGGTGCATCATCACCAACTTTAAATAACAACCAATTGAACTTCTTTAAAAGATAGTAAATATTCTCATTTTGATAAATTTGACTCTTTTCAAGCTTCATTAGGGTGGATCATTTTTAACCCTTTTATCTTCGTACTTACGCATCGCTTTGATTCTAATTTTTGTTAACCTACGTCCAAATTCTTGGAAGATATGGAATTTATCAATCACACATACAGCATTTGGGAAGTATATTTGTGCTATATCGCGATAAGTGTGCTGCATGTCCATTGAGACAATTTTGACTCTTAAGCGTTCTTCTTTAGGTATTTCATAAAAGTAATTGGATAAATCCATTTTTCTTCTTGAGGGAAGTAAATCAATGATTTCTTGGGTTTTAAAGTCGAGCAA
>DEQB01000074.1:0-4911 GCA_002359085.1 Erysipelothrix sp. UBA3377 | reverse complement strand
ACACCTCTTGAGATATCTACGTACTTATCAAAGATAGAAATTACAGAAGTGGTTGATAAATGATAGCGCAGCGCAACACCAAAGAACGTTCCAGTCACTTTATGGAGATCACTTAACACATTATACACGGTGTTCATATTGAGTTTCATGCCGCTAAAAGCAAAAGGATTGTGTTCATAAAATGTCTTAGCTCAAAGACCACATTTATACCTTCCGGATCTATAATTAATAATACATTTTTAATTCGTAAAAGTTGAATGGATCATTTTCTTTCGAAAATAATCTTTAACTGTATACTGGTTATATCCACAGTGGGGACACACTTCATCTTTCTAATTGAGTGTAATGTCAATATACAAAGCGCAATCCTCAAAGTAAACATTAAAGTTTTGAATATTCTTTTCTTCTAGATTAAAGAATTTGAGCATCGTAAAATTATTGAAGTTCTGCAAATCATTCATAAAATCACATCCTTTTATCGCAGATCTTAAATTCATTTTAACCATGGTTATAAAAACTTAAGTTGACACTAAAATATCATTGAATCGTCAAATTCAAAAGGAAAGTCATGTGGGAAAGTAGAAAAAAGCAAGATATTTCCGATTAACAGATTCACAAAGCTTTATATAATTACTCCAAGTCTCTAATAAAATAACATTTGATTGATGAAATAGAAGTTCAAATACAAAGACATATTGAGAAAAGGGAACGATTGGATACAAAAAAATCGCATGGGTTGACCCACAAGCGATACACTTGATTCTATTTACATTTAGCGTTCTAGAAAATACTTCATCTTTAATGGATCTCTGATAAGAACCGTGATGGTGGAAATGATTCGTCCCACATTTGGGACACTTTAAATCATCGAAATCTATCATATTTACTAAAGAATTATAGATATTTTGAGTTAAGGTATTGAAGGAAAGGTTGGTTTTGATTATAATCATAGTGTGAGGGTAAGGAGATTTAGCGTTCGAAACTAGGGATCTCCTTTCTTACAACCATTATAACTAAACCCCAAACTAATGTGTAGTCTTATTACCGTTAGTTTTTTTACTTCCCCAGAGTAGTGGATTCAAAACCCCAAACTACTTTTTAAACTCCATAAAATCAAGGACTAATTCCTGTATAGAACAGGGTTTAGTCCTTTTACTTCGCTCTTAAATCTATTGTTATTTTAATAATCGATCTATTTGTCTGTTAACCGCTCTAATTCATCAAGTGTTTCCAAGGCTTCCCTATGTACTTAAACCATTATTTATTAGGCTCACTTGCTTCAAGGGATATTATAGCCGTAGTGAGAAGACCACTTAGGTCATTTCACTTTTTCTTGTTTCATTATGTTTTTTAAATATTCATGATCGGGTCCTAAATATTTGATTTTGACGCTTTTGGTTCTTCTTCAACTGTTAAAGATTTAGTTGGAAATTATTCCAACAGAATTGACGGTTTGTAAACGCTTAGTTTCTAAGGACTTGACTTCGCTTAATCTTTATTCTATGATAAAAATATATTAGTTTTTTATTGATTTTTGGAAAATGTGCTTCGTGTCCATATTTGGGAGGTAGTGTATGTTGAAGCGTTATATGCATCGTATTATTTATATCTTAGTTGCGATACTTCTTTTTAACACTGTCTATTTATCGGCGCAAGCGCTACTTATGTTGGATATGAATAAGATGTGGCGTTCTTGGGAACCCTATGAAAAGTCTATTAGTTTTGTTTCTAATGAGGGATCCATGACGGTTGATGATTTCTTGGAAAAAGTAACAAGTCATAACCTTAATGCTTTTCAGATACAGGGCGATGCCTCATCTGATGTCCTCACTGTACTATATCATTTACGTAACAATGTTTATACGGATAAATTTCATTTGAATCAAGAAATAGATTATGAAAATTTCAATAAGCTCTCTTATTTTATAACGTCGGATACAAGTCAAGAGTATTACCTTACATCTTCTGTTGAAGTTGCAGATGTGAGGATAGGGAGTGCTTTGGTGCATGCGAATTCAATAATTGGAAGTTGGACATTCACAACAGACGATGCTTCAAATTTTGATACTTTCTTGAGAAGTATTCAAGGGACTGGTCTTCTGTATTCAGAGAATATAAGTGTCGATACTGAAAATGCATTCAGTCCTACACGGATTCTTATTGCGACAGTCGCAACCTTGTTTTCGAATCCTTTTTCTTTATTATCCATACTAATACTTTTGGGAGTCATTAGTTTTTCAATCTATCAAGGCCGTAGGGATCTATCCGTCTATCGCATCATGGGCTATCGAAAGCGTGATGTATATCTTGATTTTATCGCTACTTACGTTTCTGAACTTACTGTAATTTATTTTACTGTTATGGCTTTATTATATTTGTTTTTCGTCTCAAATCTTGGTCTTTTGGGAATTTTTGTTATGGTTTCTTTCCTGGTATTTCTGCTGCTTGTAATCCTTTTAAGTTTCCTCTTTTTAATTTGGACATTATACTATCATCGCATTAAAATAAAGGATGTCTTAAAGTACCAACAGAATGATCGTAGTATTGTATTTGTACTACAAGTGGTTAAGTACATCGCTACATATTTTATGGTAGGATTAATTTTACTGGGTGTCCAATCATATATAAGAACCACAAATTTACGTAATAATTATGAACAAATTGAGGCGATTAATCATGATAGACGCGCTCTAGTAATGAGTCAAAGCATCCTGAGTTCCGTAGATTACTTCGAAGTTGGGAATGAAATTTATACACTTTTGGATGATCAAGGTTTGTTGTTTGTTAATTACAGTAGGGATTATGATGGTGAATCCGTTCAGTTTGTGAACACATCATTTTTGGAACTTTTTGACTTAAAGGACACTGACAATCAGGACATCGCCCTTCGCCATGACGTTCCGACTATAATTGTGACTTCAGGTAAGGTAGAAATATTGAACGATCTCTTACAAAACAATTTGGATTTAAATATAAATTTAAACATCAATCCAGACCTTAAGGTTGTCCATATTGTTGAAGTATCACCGCAAACCATTTATCCAAAAATAGACGTGAACCGAGAAGCTAATATTCAACTTGATCAGTTCATAATGGTGCTGGATACAGATATCTCGCCCAGTATCTATGGATCGAGCTTTGTGCATGCCTCAGACAGTGAACGTGTCAAAGAACTGGTAGGAACAGTGATTGACTCAGATTCCTTTGAAATGGTTCCCTTAATAAATAGTTTAGACGAACAAATTGAAATCGTAAATGCGCAACAAGCTTCATATGCATCTCAGCTGGCTATTTACTGTGTCTTCTTTATGTTAATTACAACGAGTATTTATCATGTCATCAATCAAATGCTTATGCGTGAATTTATAGTAAAGCGATTCATGGGCTATAAGGTTCGTGATCTAAATGCTCCCATTCTTGCATTACAATTAACGATTACTATGGTTGCGCTTGTGCACTGGACATTGAGACACAATTTTAAAAATGTTTACGTGGTTGTGATCGTTTTAGGTGTCATGATGTTGTTCGAGATACTTATCTTTGCGTTAATAAACTACAGAACAAACACAAAAATACTCAATGTCGCATTGAAAGGGGGCATCTAATATGAACGCAATTACAATTAAAAATTTAAATAAAAAGTTTGGTGAACAAGTTGTCTTGCACAATTTTAGTATGTCAATTAAAGAGAATACCATGGTTGCGATTGTGGGTAAATCAGGAAGAGGAAAAACAACCTTGTTGAATATTATGGGTGGATTGGATATGGGTGATTCAGGTGAGGTATATCTATATGGTGAAGACTATTCGAAACCGAGCCGTAAGCAATTGGATGTCTTATTTAGAAATAAGGTTTCCTATTTGTTTCAAAATTCAGCATTGATTCATCATAAAACAGTTTATGATAATTTGAAAATTGCGACACGGTATGCAAACTATCATGATGTAGATGCAGAAATTAAAAACTCACTAAAAAAGGTTGGTTTACCTGATTCAATACTAGATAAGAATGTCTTTTCAATATCTGGAGGCGAACAACAACGCGTCGCATTCGCACGTTTACTGTTGAAACCCTCTTCCATCATCTTGGCAGATGAACCAACGGGTAATTTAGATTATGACAATGCATTGATTATTTTCAAATTAATAGAAACACTTAAACAGGAGCATAAGACGATCGTAGTAGTAACTCATGATTTACGATTCTTAGATTTTTTTGATGAAGTGCAATCTTTAGAATAACTTTTTCAAAGGAGGATGATGAAATGAAAAAGATTAAGAAGATTATGTTTGTTTTTCTCGTTTTGGGTTTTTCTGTAATTACAATTGAGGCTAGTTCTTATTATTTGTCGACTTCAAAGAGTTTTAATACAGCTCATGGTACTTATGAAATTAGCAGCAGAGTTGCGTGGAGTAATGACACTGGATACTTTCAATCGCCAGTGGATTTTACTGTACTAACAAAGCCAAGTAATACGCTTTTTAATTCATACTCTGTAAAGTATACAGGATACTATATTAAGTCAAATTATTCTGTCGATACGTACTATATGGGTGTTTGGGTAGGTCCGTTGGGGGCAACAACTCATACAGATACATTACCAATTACAAATAACTCTGGTGGACCTCGCTAGCGTTTCTAGAATTATTTAAGTGAGAGTTATAGAATTTGTGAGTTACTACAATTTTTGGAAATCAAAAAGAACTTGGGGAGACTCAAGTTTCCGCAATAAGATATTATGGGGAGAAGTAGACCCCGGGTTACTGTATGGGACTAGAATGGATATAAGATCCACTCTAGTCTTTTTCTTTGGGATAAAGATAATGTGTCGCATTAAGGTTGACGACATACATCACTCTATTTCTAAATCATTTCCAGTCCACAAAGCCATTTGAATTTCTTTTGATAGT
>DEQB01000076.1:5987-11932 GCA_002359085.1 Erysipelothrix sp. UBA3377 | reverse complement strand
CATAGTCATGGTTGATCCAGCCAGGTCAGCAGATCCACCAAATAAGTTATCGTATTTTTTATTCAATCTGTTGATCACAAACCCAGACAATGAACGCGTTGCGACTGGTTTATCCCCAAAGTCCCATAGGCTTTCATCTTCAAACAACTCATCCAACGTTAAGTCGCGGTTGTCTTCAACCCATTGTGCATATTTCTCAGGGTATTTTACCTTATAGTCTTCAAACATTTTTTCCCACTCAAGGTAAGCTTCATGTTTTTCAGCTACGACCTGAGCCATATGTTCTTTAACTGAATCATCCACATAGAATGGTTCCATGCTAGGATATTCCATTTTTTCTTTCAAGGCTTTGATGTTGTCATCACCTAAAGGAGAACCATGCGTTTTCGCGGATCCCTCTAATGGAGACATAGCACCAATTTTTGTACGAATTTCAATAAATGAAGGTTTATCTAAATTTTGTTTTGCTTTAGTAATTGCAGCATTAATGGCTTCAATGTCCGTGCCATCTTCTACTAAGAACGTCTCAAATCCATACGCTTCATAACGTGCACGCACGTTTTCATGAAACGCCAAATCTGTACTACCTTCAATGGTAATACTGTTTGAATCGTAAAGCACGATGAAACGACCCAATCCCAATGTTCCAGCCAATGAAGACGCTTCAGAAGTAATACCTTCCATCATACATCCATCACCTGATAATACATAGGTGTAGTTATCAAACACTGGGTAATTTTCTTCGTTATACTTAGCAGCCAAGTGTTCTTGAGCCATAGCCATTCCCACCGCTGTTGAAAGACCAGCACCCAGAGGTCCTGTCGTTGCTTCAACACCATCAGTATGTCCATACTCTGGGTGTCCTGCAGTTCTTGAACCAAACTGTCTAAAGTCTTTGATATCATCAATTGTCACATCGTAATTAAACAAGTGCAACAATGAATAAATTAGTGCGGAAGCATGTCCAGCAGACAACACAAAACGGTCTCTGTTAATCCAATTCGCATTCTTAGGATCAATTCTTAAATGATTTGCCCATAATGTATACGCCATCGGTGCAGAACCAAGTGGTTTTCCTGGGTGACCAGAATTCGCTTTTTGAACCATATCTGCGGATAAAGCACGAATCGTATTTATTGTTTTTTGATCTATATTTAAACTCATCTATTTCCCTCTTTTCTCTCTTTATAATATACAGTATTTTACTGTCCAATACAATTAAATACGGCTTAGAATATGCTAATGGACCAAGATTGTACGTACAAATCGTGACATCTCGATGTATATGATATGTCTACTCCAGTTAAAATAATAAAAGCGATTCGCTTTAGTGTCATTGATAAAAAAAACTAGCCTACGTTTGAACTGAACGTTGGCTGGTTTTTTAGACTTTTTGAACAATCTCTAAATAATGATCAGATACACGTAGGACACGACCCTCTTCCTCAAGTTGATGCAAAGATCGACTTAAGGTCTCTGAGGACATACCCAAATAAGAAGCCAAAAAACGTTTGGTTTCCGTATGATGGACAATGAGTCTACCATCAACATAGTGTGCCTCCTTATTAAGATACAACCACAAACGCTCCTTGGCAGTTGTGGTGGATAAGTGAGACGTCTGTTCTTCAGATAAATGAAGTCTGAGAGAAAGCATCTCAATCATCTTTAGAGCAATATCCGGATACGTCTTTAATATCTCTTTGAAATCTTTGTGATCAATAGTGTATACAATACTGGCTTCTAAAGCAGTTGCGTATGCCTTTCGGACCCCTTCAAAAATCGCTAATTCCCCCGTAAATTCATACGGTTCAATCAAACGGATGATTTGTTCTTTTCCAAGCTCCGACAAACGATAAATTTTAATTTTTCCAACATGTAAAAAAAGAAGGTGACGGGCTACGTTAGTGTAAGAGTAGACAACTTCATTTCGAGCATAGGCTCGCTTATGAAAATATCGCGATATGTTCTCAATTTCTTCATCCTTTAAGTCTTCAAAAAGTGACATTTCTTTTAAAGCACTTATTTTCTCTTTTAACATCCTATCACCATCTCCAATTACAATAATTGTTTAGAATCTATAACCTTTACTTGTAGTACCTTTCGCAAGAAAGGATACTTTTCTTTCATCTCATCAAAGTACGGACCTTCACTTAAGAAACTTGCTTCTCCAGTAATACGAAATCCCGTTCCTTGATAATTGTTGAAACCTTCAACTTCTCTTGCGGCCAACGTTAAAAGTACACTTTGATTGATATTTACATCCGCTTCGGTTGATCTCATTCCCGCTGCAGGGATAAGTATTGTGTCATTATTTTTAGTCACAAGGAATGATATCCAAGTGCATGTAACATGGGGCGCTTTGTTTCCCCATGAAACAATGGAGACCGCGCCTTCATAATTTAAAACTTCAAAGAATTTATCATTCAACATATTATCTTCTCCTTTATTATGCTGCGAGCTGTTTGGTGAGTTCAATAGCAAACTCCTTGGCATCCCCAATATACCCATAGTCTGAGTTTTTAAAGATTGCTGCATGTTCATCTTTATTAACAGAGAACACAAACTTCGCATCCTTCATACCTACAGTATACTGTACAGCACCCGCAATTCCAAAGTTCAAAATCAGTTCAGGCGTTATGGTGACACCACTTTGGCCTATTTGTTCATTGATTGTGTACCAACCATTTTCTGCTAAGGGTCGGGTAACACCAATTTTAGCATTCAATTTCTCAGCAAGTTTTTCCAAATATATAACATCTTCTTGACTCTTAATCCCTCTACCAAATGCGACAACATGATTCGCATCCGTCAGTGAATTTGGTTTCACTTCAATCGCAGTACGCGAAATGACTTCATACGTATAGTCTTTCGAAAGATCAATCGCTTCTTGAATCACTTCACCTTTACGATTCGCATCATATTCTAAGGGTTTAAACACATTGGGTCTAACCGTTGTCATTTGAGGATATTGTGATGGTATTAAAATCGTACACATCAAGTTATCCCCATAAGACGGTTTAATTTGAACCAATTTACCTTGATCATTAATGGTGAGATCTAAACAATCTGCAGTTAATCCCGTTTGTAGGGCACCTTGAGTGCGGGGTGCCAATGACCGACCTTGGAAGGTGGCTGCCAACAAGAAGATAGATGGACGATAACGATTCGCCAACGTAACCAAAGCATCTTTATAAAGTCTTGGATCATAGTCTTCGAACAATTCAGAAGACACAACAACAACGCAATCCGCCCCATATGCGATTAAATCTTTTTCATAATTATCTTGGGATGTCTTCAGTAAAACCGCGATAACCGGTTCTTGGTTAATCGCTTTTAATTCTTGAGCTTTCGCAAGTAATTCATAGGTGGCTGGATTGATGGTATGATCAGTAACCTCAGCGTAAACCCATATTCCTTTTGTTTCTTGTATTGTCATAGTGTCCTCCTATAGTAAATGTTTTTCTTTCAGTATCTGGATCAGTTCAGAAGCCGCATCTTTGGGTGTACCTGACAACAGCGTCACTTGACGTGCCACAGTTTCAGGAACGTACGTGTTGGTCACAATGGTACGAGACCCAGCCATACCAATTCTATTTACATCACAATCTAAATCAACTTCATTATAGACTGTGATTTCAGCATTCATGATATGTTTCACCAAACGCGGTATCACATAGCGCGGTGTATTCATGGATTCATCCACAGTTAACACAATGGGATATTGAGTTCGAATAACTTCAGTGTGTTTCTCCGTTTTACGGGTAATATCAATCAATTGATGCTCCTTATCGATATTATTGATCGCACTCACCATCGTAACCTGAGGTAGATCGAGTTCTTCCGCAACCAAAGGCCCCACTTGTCCAGTATCCGCATCAATGGCCTTTAAACCAAAGAGCAACACATCAGCGCCCCCAATTTTTCTAACAATTTGGGCTAGAGTATAAGCAGTTGCGAGTGTGTCTGAACCCGCAAAAGCACGTGAACTGATTAGATAAGCATCATCACATCCCATGGCCAAACCTTCTCGTAAAGACATCTTAAAGCTGTCTGGACCCATCGATACCAGACTGATAGACCCACCATATCTTTCTTTAAGATCCAGTGCAGCTTCAATCGCATGTAGATCATAGGGGTTGATACGGCCCTGTTCACCACTACGGATCATGTTATTGGTTTTAGGATCAATCTTTATGTTATTGCTGAGTGGAATCTCTTTAATAAATACTACAATTCTCATAAGTTATCTTCTCCTTTTCTTTCAAATAGTACTGAATTGGCAATATCAATTTGAAGTTTCTCATATGCGCCTTCAGCATACTGAAGTGCTTTCGCATCACGCCATAGATGTTCCACTGGATATTCCTTACTGTATCCATACGCACCAAAAATTTGCATCGCATGATTGGCTGCTTTAAGTGCTTGATCACTCCCAAAAAGTTTTGAGGTGGTTGTTTCTCTTTTATGATCTTTACCTTGATCTTTTAAAGATGCAGCATGATACATAATGAGTTTGCTGGCTTGAGCACCCATCGCCATATCGGCAATTCTAAACTTAACACCATCCAAATGTGCCATTGGCTTTCCAAAAAGCTCACGTTCATGGGTATAATCTACGGATAAACTTAAAGCTGTATCGATAATTCCAGAAGCCAATGCACCCATTAAAAAACGTGCTGTGAAATGTGCTTCATGACCAATCTCCATACCTTCATCAACATTTCCCAACCGATCAACATCAGAAACAAATGCATCCGATAAATAAATGTCACCTACAGGACATCCCTTCATACCGATAAACGCTTCGACACGACCATTTTCGAATCCAGGATTTTTGTTATCGAGAATGAAAACTGTACGACTGTTCTCGACATCTTTATCATTATTTGTAATCGCTAATATTAAGTACATTGAAGCACCCAATACGCCATTGGTTAAAAACGACTTATTCCCATTGATAATCCAACCATCATCAACTTTTTGAGCCGTGGTTTGTTGGATAGATGCATCAGAACCACTTCCCGGCTCCGTTTGACCAAAGGTAAAAAGTTCACGATTGGCCCGGGGTAACCACCGTTGTTTTAAATCCTCTGATCCATAAGTAACTACTTGAGCTACTGCTTTCCAGTGTGCCTCAAGGGTAAAAGCTACTCCTGGATTCACTCTAGCAACCTCATAAATTACCATGGTTTGGGTCACAAAATCATAACCTGAACCCCCGTACACCTCAGGCACCGCAATGCCCACAATACCCAAATCTGCCATACGATCTGTTAAAGCTTGTTGGTACCCTTCACTCTCAATTTTTTCATAAAGTGGTGCAACTTCTTCATGCGCAAACTTACGAATCATTTTACGCAACATCTTCTGTTCACCAGTAAAATTAAAGTCCATAAAAACATCTCCTTTATACAAGGTAAATATACCATAGACAAAAACGAATACCCTTGATATATGTCAAGGGTATACATGATTCTATTATTGTTTTAAAAAACAAAAAAAGAAGCGGCGATTGCTTCTTTCCTGTGTATGTATTTTGGAAGACATACTCTATGACTAAATTTATATTAACATAGTTTAGATTATAAAACAACGACTATTTGAAAGCGGTGTCATGTTTGGATGATTTAATCCAATGGATTGATCAATTGCACAAACACAACCTCATTGTTGTCTAAAACGTCGTATTCTAGGATACTACAGTTCCCAAATTGAGCACCGTCTAAATCATCGGGGCGATTGTTTTTTAAGAAGTAAACCCACATCGCACCTGCATGACCCACAATCAACGTGTTCTGGTGATTGTTTCGAAGTATCGAATCAATTGTCTCATCAATTCTTTCTAACAACTGGTCTGCACTTTCACCACCGAAAGGGACAAAGAAATCTCCATGTGTTTGTTGACCCGGTTCTCTGGGAACCTTTTGTAAGTCCTCAGGTTCGCC
>DEQB01000076.1:1719-5912 GCA_002359085.1 Erysipelothrix sp. UBA3377 | reverse complement strand
ATGATATTTTTTGTATCAATGCTTCGTTCTGAAGTGGATGTGTATACTCCATCAAAAACGATATTATGATTCTCAAAGTATGCTTTCGCCTGTTGGGCTTGTGTTATCCCCAAATTCGTTAAGGGTGAATCACTCCACCCTTGTGTTTTCTTTCTTAAATTAAATAAAGTCTGTCCATGTCGCATGATATATAGCTTACGCATGTATAACCCCCCTTATCTTTATAAAGTTTCCCCGTTTGATTTTATTACTTCTTTATACCAATGGAATGACTTCTTACGATAGCGCTTATTGGTACCTTGTCCTTGGTTGTCTCTGTCTACATAAATGAAGCCGTAACGTTTGGCCATTTCACCAGTGCCCGCACTCACAAGATCAATACAACCCCATGACGTATAACCCATTAAATCAACACCATCTTTAACAGCCTCGATCATTTGTTCCAAGTGTTTTTTCATGTAGTCAATTCTATAGTCATCTTCAACGGTCTCATTGACCAATTCATCATAAGCACCCAAACCATTTTCAACAATGAATAAAGGTTTTTGGTAACGATCATACAGTTCATTCATCGTAACTCTCAACCCAACCGGATCAATTTGCCAGCCCCAATCAGATGCTTCAAGGTGCGGGTTTTTTAGTGATGCAAAGGCATTCCCGGATTGAAGTTGTTTATTGAGTTCTGGATCCGTACTGGTCAATCGTGATGAATAGTATGAAAACGAAATGAAGTCAACTGGATACGCTTTGAGTAGTTCTAAGTCTCCTGGTTCAATCTCTAATTTAACATTGAGTTCTTCAAACATTCTACGCGTATAGGAAGGGTAAGCACCTCTTGATTGAACATCAATAAAGAAATACTGCTTTTGGTTTTCTTTAACTGCTTTCATGACATCATCTGGATGACAGGTATAGGGGTAAATTTCTCCCGCTGCCAACATGCACCCAATCATAAAATCAGGATTGATTTCTTTTGCGATTTTCGTTGCGGCAGATGAAGCTACCAATTGATGGTGCGCAGCTTGGAATTGTATTTGTGCCTTGTTTTCGCCTTCCTCAAAATACAAACCTCCTCCAATGGATGAAATATGAAGGATCATATTGATCTCATTGTGTGTTAACCAGTATTTAACTTTATCTTTATATCTTTCAAGTACAACTTTCGCATAACGCTCATAGAACGTAATTAATTCTCTTGAACGCCATCCACCGTAGTTTTCCACAAGATACATGGGTGTATCAAAGTGGTTCAAAGTAACCAAAGGTTCAATGTCATATTTCTTAAGTTCATCAAACAATGCGTCATAGAACTTTAAACCAGCCTCATTGGGTTCTAACTCATCCCCTTTAGGGAAAATACGGGGCCAGTTGATTGAAGTTCTAAAGACTTTAAAACCCATCTCTGCCAGAAGTTTGATATCCTCTTTATAAGTATGATAAAAGTCAATTGATTCATGACTTGGATAAAAATCATAAGTGGTTTCCATGGCTTTCTTTAAATCAAAAATTGCTTCTCTTCTTTCGGGTGCAACAGGTAGGATATCCACAATACCCAAGCCTTTACCATCCTTTTGGTATGCCCCTTCACATTGGTTGGCCGCTACTGCGCCTCCCCATAAAAAATCTTTCTTTAGTGTCATAATGTTTCCTTTCTAAAAAATAAGGTCATCGGCGTACTGTCGATGACCTGTTATTATTAAGCTTCGTCGCCTTCAAGCTCCTGTTGAATCGCTTCTTTATCTAAGATTCTAAAGAACGGTAGATAGATGAGCATATCAACAACAACCAATGCCAATTGAACCAATAGGATCACAACGGTTCCCGTTAACATCGCACTCAAACCAGCGGGTGTTCCCAGTGGTAAGTGGAAACCATTCAGTTTTGGAATGATTCCTGTTGACATTAGGAAATAAGGAATCACTGCATTCGCTAAGGGTGCAAGGATAAATGGAATGACAAGATATGGATTCAACACAATTGGAAGACCAAAGATTAAGGGTTCGTTAATTCCAAAGATTGAACCAGGTAGCGCCAAACGACCCAATGTTTTGTATCGTTTACTCTTCGCAAAGAATGTCATATAGATTGCCAAGCCAAGGGTTGCTCCTGAACCACCCAACAAGACAAAGACACTGAAGTAAGCTGTATTCACAATGTTTGGCATTTCACTGAGTGCTACACCCGCTTCAAATGCGGCCATATTTTCTGCACCCAACGCAACCCAAACAGATAAGTAAATTGGCAAAATAACCATCATACCGTGAATACCAAAGATCCAAAGTACGTGTACTACCAATGTAAGAATAATTAAGGAAACCAAGCTACCACTCAAGTTTTGAAGTGGTGTTTGAACCAATCCATAAATAAATGCATGGGCACTGCCATATCCCGTTTTAGAGAAAATAGCTGAAATGATTAAGAATACAATCGCGACCACAACGGATGGAATCAATGCTGAGAATGATTTAGATACTGTTGGTGGTACACCTTCTGGCATTTTAATAACCCAACCCAAATCAGAAATTAAGATATAAAGACGTGTTGCTAGCAAACCAACGATGATCGCAACAAAGAGTCCTTGTGCTCCCAAGAATTGATAAGGAAGTGCATTTCCACCTGCTTCAAGTGTTCCTGTTGGTGTTAACAAGAAGAAGGAAATCAAAGCAATCAATCCACCTGCTGCCCCTTCTTTTCCTTGGTTTGAAGCAAATTTATAAGCAATAAAGAACACTGCATAAATTGCGAGTAAATCTAAGGTATAACTACTGGGTAGTGCCAAAATTGGCTTCAATCCTATATTGGTAATAAATTCCTGATACGGTGCAATCGCCATCCCACTTAAGAGTGAGGAGAACGCTCCGATAATCATAACCGGTAAAATAGCCATTAAACCTTCTGTAACTGCTTTTAAATAGGTATTATCACTAATTTTAGCAGCAACGATTTGAATTTTTTCTTGAATATTGTTATTCATATTTCTTTCCTTTCCGAATTATATTACTTGTTTTTTAATAAATTGAGTGCATGATTGAATACTTTTTCACCATTCATCATGCCATAATCCAAACTATCGATCACATCCACAATCACGTTATGGGGTTCGTAAGTTTGTGCATATTCCTTTTTTCTAAAAGAAATCTGTGGCCCCAATAGTAGAACATCTGCATCTTCTGCTACCCCTTTTAAGCCACTGCCTGGAACTGCCATGATTTCATACGTTCCTTCATGTTGCGCTGCAACTTGTTCCATCTTTGTCACCAACAAACTGGTCGACATGCCTGCGCCACATACCAATACAATTTTAGTCATTATACCCTCCTTCCTTTATTATTTTTTATAGCCTTCAATAATCTCAACTGCCAAATCTCTCACCGTCATTGCATTCATGAGATGATCTTGCGCATGAATCATCAATAAAGAGATTTCAACAGATTCTCCCCTGACTTCATCTTGAATCAAATTGGTTTGAATATGATGCGCTTCATTGAGTGCTTCATCAGATGCTTCCATTAGTTTTAAAGACGCATCAAAATTTCCAACACGGGCCTCTTGCATCGCTTGCATTGCGTAGGAACGCGCATTGCCTCCATGCATGATAATTCCCATAATCACTGCTTCAAAGTTCATAACTGTTCCTCCTGCACATTAATATCTTAAGTTATGTTAAATAAAAACTACACACATCTATTTTCCAACTTCTTGAAAAACATCAACTAGTAACCGCGAATGATACCCCACAAGGTACGTGTAGACGTGGTTTCAAGACAGGCTTGAACACGCTTATGATCATCGATTAAAGAGATGAGATGTTTATATAAAGGTTCCAAAGAATATTCTAATTCTTTCGCTACATTCAATAAAATAACCAATTGCACCTGTTTCCCATACCAATCGATTGGATTTTTAAGCGTAGCGATGGTTAAGAATGTGGTTTGAGACATGGATTCGATGGGGTGTGGCATGGCTACCAACTGTCCAAAGGCAGTTGACGCAACAGATTCTCTATGGAGTACACTCTCCTTAATGTCCTCATCCACCATATTATTTTCCAAAACTACTTTAGAAAGAAAACCAATGACCGCTTCCGGTGTTTTAAAATCCATATGCGTAAACATTAAATCCTTATCCAAGAATTGATCCATCACAAAGTCATTGCGTTCACTGACAATATCTTCCACAACATCCATATCCTT
>DEQB01000076.1:0-1603 GCA_002359085.1 Erysipelothrix sp. UBA3377 | reverse complement strand
AATAAATTGATCCGATGACCAAATTTACGTCGCATTTTATATAACAACAATTGTGCACTTCCCAATCCAGATGCACATACAACTAAAATATTGGGCGGTTTTACGACCATCTTTCGACGTTCAATTGCAGCACCAAAATGAAGCGCAATATATCCAATTTCGTCTTCATTTATTTTAATGTTTAAGTGATTTTCAATCACTTGTGAAGCGATCACTGATGCCTCAAAGGCCAAGGGATAATTCGCTTTAATCGCATCCAACATCGGGTTTCTAATATTCATCTCATATTTGAAACGATGGACTGCCGGTTTTAGGTGTAACAAGATGGCAGAATAGAGTTCCTTATCATTCGCCACTCTTAAATTTAAAGTCTTATCCGCTTTATCAATGATTTCATGAACCAACTGATCCAATGGATCCACATCACTGGAGTGTACTTTATGATTCAATTTCGTGCCCAAAAGATGCATGGTTACATAACTTACTTCCAAAGGTGGAAAGGTTACATTCAGTTTCGTTTCAATCTCTTTTAATATTTCTTGAGCAATTTTATACTCAAATTCCTCAGTCAAATCAATCCATTGACCCTTTCCTTCTGGAATAATTTTTTGATCAATAATACGACGATAAGCGATCGCAATATGAATCACCAAGTTATTCAACGCAATGTCTGAAATATTAATTGTGTATTCCTTTAAGCTTCTTATGAGGGCCTCATAAATAAAGGACATTTTCTCACCATCCAACAACCATTCGTGCTGGTTCATGTTGATAAAGTTACGACCAAATCGTTCGAATAAAAGTTCTGAAATGGCATTTCTAATCTGTTGTTCATCCCCTTGTAAAATTAAGCCATAATTCGGCCGTGTTACCACTTTAATATCAAATTTCTTTAAGACAACTTTGACGTCTTTTAAATCATTTTGGGCCGTTGAGCGACTGACGTATAATTCATCCGCCAAATCTTCAAGTTTATGATAGGTTTGACTCAATAAAAATTTACGCACCAAATAAATTACACGGTCCTCTTTCTCAACGGGATGTGCATTGTCTTTTAAGATTTCTTCTTCAATGAATTGTTTAAAGCGATTTTCATCACTTACCAATAATGTAAGTTCATGGTGGTGGTTTCGAACAATCTCAGCACCGTACTCTACCAACAAACAATTGATATCACGTACATCATTTCGAATGGTGCGCTCAGACACACCAAAATTTTCAGCCAACTGCGTACTGAAAACATGAGATCGTGATGGGTAAAGTTCTCTGAGGATCTGAATTTGCCTTATATTCATGGTGACCTCCTGATTACTTACATTATAGTCTATTGGAAGCGCTTTTTGGATGTAATTATTTTCCAAGGTGCGGAAAATAGTTCAAACAAGAAAAACCCCCGCCATGATATGACGGAGTGATGTTACATATTATTGAGAAAAGCTTCTATTTCTTCAACTTCTCTTTTAATTTGAGGCGCAAGATCGACGTTGCCATCCTCGGTGATTAATAAATCAGTTTCAATTCTGACACCGATACCTTCTTGGGCAATATAGAGACCCGGTTCATTGGTGATCACATTACCAGCTTCAAGTGGAAACTCTCGATC
>DEQB01000063.1:13156-19146 GCA_002359085.1 Erysipelothrix sp. UBA3377 | reverse complement strand
TTTTCTTTGTGTTTTCAAGTATATTAATTTCTAATGTGGATTATGCAATGATTGCACATCGGGAACATATGATTGATAGAGCGATGAAATATGCCATGATTGAAAGTTTTGAAAAAGATAACATTGATGATGTATTTGAATCGTTTGAGTCCTCATTCTTAAAGTTGTGTCCTCAAAATTTAGAGTACGAGGTTGTTTTAATGAACCTTGAAATACAACCAAAGTTGGTTCATTTTTTAGTGAATGTCTCAGATGAAGCAGGTGAAACTTATATTTTTGAAGAAGTATTAATAGAGGAGGTTATACATGATTCGTAAAGGAATTATTGCATTAACAAGTGTTATTTTATTTTTTGGGGGTCTTGAAATTGCAGTTCGATATCGTATGAATTTGGTAGAAGTTGTACGTGTTAAAAACACAATGAATCAAAGGGATGTAATTACTGAGGATGATTTGTCATATGTTAAAGTGAGTCGCCATTTTCTTGAGGACGATGTTATCTATGATATGAATGATGTATTGGGTTTGTATGTAAAAATGGAACATACCTTGGTTAAGGGGACCATACTACGCATGGAGCATATTGAAGACATTGAAGGTATGATTGATGCCCCCACATTACTTTTAAAAGAAGATGAAAGGGTTTATACCATTAAACGTGATGTGGCTTCGGTCTCTGGGACTTCGGTGGTTAAGGGTAGTGTAATCGACATTGCGATTCAATTAAAAAAAGTGGATGAATATGGTGTTATCCTTGAGAAAGTGCGTGTCATCGGGGTTAGAGATCGCAATGGAGATGAAGTAAAAGAAGGTGCTGCTCCTTATGTAATTCTATTGGCGGTTGATGTTGCGGATGTCGCATTGTTGTTGCGTGCAGAAGAAGAGGGAAAACTCGTATTACTGCCGCGGAGTATTCATGAATCTTCATAATTTTCCGTTTCGCTTGTTTGAACCGTACCTGAGTGATGAGTTGGTTACAGATTTAAACTATAACGGTAAGGATTTATGGGTGGATCATTTAAAACAGGGTAGATTTGTATGTGAGGACTTTAAGACGCCGGCAGAAGTTATGCATGCGTGCATTCAGTTTTCAAATCTTGTGAATCAACATTTTAACATTCAGACCCCACTTTTAGAAGCGGATTATCAAATGTACCGTATTAGTATGCTACATCCTTGTGTTGCGGGTAATTTAAGTCTTTCCATACGTAAAACGCCCATGTACATGCGATTGAGTGAATCCATGTTACTTGAGGAAGCTTATATTACTCTGGAAGCACTGAATTTCTTAAAACAGTGTGTGAAACATAAATTAAACATCATGGTCAGTGGTCTTCCTGGTGCAGGTAAAACAGAATTGGTTAAATTTTTAACATCATACATCGATGATAGCAGTCGTGTTATTTCAATTGAGGATTCAAGGGAATTACATTATGAAAAACTGCATCCAAATCGGGATAGTGTGAGTTTAAAGGTCAGTGATAATTTTACCTATGATCAAGCCATTAAAGCCAGTATGCGCCAAAGACCCAATTGGTTGTTGGTAAGTGAAGTAAGGGGCAAGGAAGTTGAAGACTTGTTGAAAAGCGTCTCCACAGGAACGCATCTTATCAGTACCATACATGCAAAAAAAGCCGAAGACATTCCCAAGCGTATGTTGTATATGATGGATAATATTGATAAATCAAGTCAAGCATTTTTGGGACAGCTATATGATGCAATCGATATCGGGGTACACATTACTTTGGAAATTAATGATAAAGGAACGTATCGATATGTTAGAGAAATTGTTCATTTTGAAAATCAAAAAGCTAAAGTTCTGTATCATTACCAAAATAAAAAATGCATGGACAGAAAAGAAATGGAAGTGATATTTTGATTGTTTGTATCATATTTGTACTGATTGTTTTAAGCGATATTCTGACTGTTTTAAAAGAGAAACCATTTAAGAGTGTGACATCGAAAAATGAATTTCATAAACAGATTACGCAGTTTGTGGTTATAATCGTGGCTGTTGTGTTTATGGGAAAACTGTTCAATCTTATAACACAGTATCTAATAGCTGTTAGTATCATGGGTATTTGTTGTTATGTTCTCGTTTTAAATTATCATGTTCACCATGTTAGTGAGGCTCAAAAATTCCAGGATATCAGTCAATTCATGTTAAGAATGTGTATTTACTTTAGAATTTATCAAAAATCAACGGTTACTTTGTTAGAGAGTTCAAAAGATGCGCCCTTATGGATTAGAGAATCTTGTCAAAAAATTGTTGATAATTCTCTTTCTTTACAGGAACTCTTGCAGATATTACCACATTACCTAATGCAATCAATGATATCAATTTTTGAATCTTCAGAAAGTGTTGGATTCTCTCAGACAGACTACCAATTAAAGCGAATTGAACAAGATATCGAATCTTGGATAACGCAAACGAAGTTGTATCAAGAAGAAGAGCGCAAACTTCAAAATCGTTTGTTATTGCTGTTTGGATTGGGACTGACCATTGCATATTTTGCTCAAAATATGTTATCGAAATCCCTTGAGGTGCACACTTACAACAACTATCAGATCTTGATGCTGACTTTCATCGCATCCACTTTACTAGCAATTATTTATGCTTCAAAGAGAATGAAGAAAAAGTGGATTTTAAAGGCTGAGTGTTTATGAAAGTACTGATGATATTATTTGTAGTTGGCTGTGGATGGCCTTTGGGTATGATGTTGGAAGATTTAGATTTTGTACAACAGTGTCAAAGAGTTAAGGTGGATATTCATAAATTAAGGATTAAACGTTATGTTGAATTGATAGTCTTAAGTGTGTTGTTGCCCTTTAAACTCTATTCAATTTTAATACTTGTATTAAGCTACAAACGACATGAAATGGCTGTTAATAAGAAAGAAAAAGAATTGAAGCGATCACTTAATTTACAATTCTCGATGTGGTTAAGAATGATGGAAGTCTTACTTGTCTACAATACAGTAACGGTGGCTATTGAACAGTCCATTAGATATGCGCCACTTGTTATGAAAGAAAATTTAGAAAAACTATACCAAGCTTTATTGATAAATCCTCAAGACCAGGAGACATACCTTAATTTTATGAAGGAGTTTGGCGATTTAAATATTGAACGAGCGATGCAACATTTATATCGTTATGCGTACTTGGGTAATCAAGATGCATCAACACAGTTGTCTAATCTGATTGAGGACAATGCTGAAAATTTAAAGGAACACAGAAAAACGATGTTTGAGAATGAATTGAACTTTTTCAGTTGGTATGGTCTTATTCCGATGTTGTTGGTTTCAATTACTTTCTTGGGACTGATGTTTATTGTGCTCACAAATATAATGAAAGGAGGGTGGCAGCTATGAAAGCATTTTTTGAAGAATATGGATTGGTTTTAGTCGTAACGATTATCGCAACAGGCATGATCGTGTTCTCTAATGAGTTTAAAGAGGTTTTACGAGATACTTTGCTTACAAGTTGGGAAAGCATGACTGAGATTGTAGATTGAAAGGCTCTGTAGAATTTTCGGTAATCTTTTTAATGGGATGTTTTATGCTTGCGATATTAATTCAATTTGCGGGTGTCATTTCTGATATACACCGAGGACACCAGTACTTAGATTATGTATTGCACTTGACTGATAATTACGATGGCAACTTGACTCAGGTTCATGAACATGTGTCGTCAAATTTTATATGTAAGTCATGTCAGTACTCGCATACCAAGGTTGATAATCGTTATGAAATAGAAGTTACATTTCCAATCTCAATTTCTAGTTTATATTACGAGGAAGTTGTTCATATTAAAGGATTTTCACATGCAATAGAGTAGTTTCTTGATTGAAACTACTTTTTGTTTGAAAGTCTGGGGCGTTTAGTGTATTGTGGTTATGTTAAGGAATTAGGAAGTGATTATAATATGATACTAACAATTGACATAGGAAACTCAAACACTGTTTTAGTTGGGTATGATCATGATAAAAACCGTGTTTTAGTACACCGTATTCTAACGTTTAAAAAACATACAAAAACTTTATTGTCTGAAGTTTTCACAGGCATCCATCATGAAATTGAAGATGTGATTATTTCTTGTGTTGTGCCAAGAATTCAGGATGAGATTGTGGAGGCTGTTGAATCTACTTTCAATCTCACACCGATTCTTATCAACGGAAAAACGATTGACAAGATGGAAATAAATATTAAGAGACCCCATGAATTGGGGGCTGATTTAATCAGTACTTCTGTTGGTGCTGCTGCAAAATATGATGCACCCGTAATTGTTGCTGATATAGGGAGTGCTACAAAACTCACATTAACCAATATTGATAATGTGTATGAAGGTGGCATTATTTTACCCGGGTTGGGTTCATCACTACAATCTATGGTCGACATGATTCCACATTTGCCCACAGTTGATTTATCGTTACCTGACTCAGTGGTAGGTAAAGATACAATCAGTGCAATTCAGTCGGGTATGTTGTATGGCGTGGTAGCTCAAATTGAAGGCTTGGCCAATCGCATGGAATTAGAATTGGGTAAACCCTGTAAAAGGGTACTTACCGGAGGTTACACCGTTATTTTCAAACACTTATTGAGTGAATTTAGGTATGAGCCATATTTGGTGAATGATGGTTTGGTTGAGATATATTTAAAAGATATGTATAAAAAATAGGCGACTTAATAAGAGCGCCTATTTTTTGTGTCATAAATGTTTATGTTAATAGATACATCATCAATGGCATTACGAATACCGTGATTAGACCCGTTAGAATCAATGCCAAGGTTGCCATGGTTCCTTCGCGTTCATCAATTTGTATCGCTGTACTGAGACCCACAGCATGTGCACTGACACCCAAAGCCAGTCCTTGTTCTTTGATTTTAAATATTCTGAATATAAATGGAGAAATAATAGCGCCGTATATACCGGTTACGATTACAAGTGCGACCGTAATGGGTTGAATGCCTTCGTATGATAGGGATAGGTCTTTGGCGATGGCTGTTGTGACTGACTTTGGTAGCACGGTGGCTATCATTGCCTTATCCAATTGGAGGGCGATTGATAAAAATGCAATCGTAATGGCATGAACGATGACTCCCATTAAGATTGAACCAACAATGATGGTCATATGTTTTTGAATCATATGTCTCGTTTTATAAAGTGGAATGGCGAGTGCAACGGTTGCGGGGGTTATGAGAAATGATAGCGCACGTGCACTGTAATTGTAGGTTTCAAAATCAATGTTGAAAAGATAGAGTATTATGATAATGGTAAGTGAACTGAATATTAAGGGATTGAAATTGATGTATTTATTTTTTTTGTTGATCAATCTGTTGATCATGAAGACTGCAACCGTAATCAATATACCGAAAAAGTATTTCATAATTTTTTGCCTCTTTTTCTAAGGAAATCCCCAAACAAACCGACCCCAATCATCGTGACAGTTGTGGATATAACCATAATAATAACCAAATCAAAGAGGTTGAGTTTAATAATATCGAAAACATCCATAACCGCAACGGTTAATGGAATAAACATAATGGTCATGTTGTCCTTTAAGAAAGTGCCCACTGTTTCGACATCTTCTATTTTAATAATTTTAAGTGATAAAGCTAAATACATTAATCCCAAACCAATAACACTACTGGGTAATGGTATGTTAATCCAATCATGGATTAATATTCCGAGTAGTGTAAATGAAAGGATGATAAGACTTTGTTTGATAATTTTCATGCGTGACCTACTAACTATAATAAAAGCCCCCAGTGGAGCTTGATTTAATATTTGGTGCACCTGAAGAGATTTGAACTCTTACGAATTGCTTCACACGCCCCTCAAGCGTGCGCGTCTACCGATTCCGCCACAGGTGCATCTTTCAATGAATGCTTATATATAATAACAAACATGGCTCTTATAATCAATGATATTTTTGTAAATTGCATGTGTGATTTTGAAAGATTTTTGGGAAAACAATATTAAATAGTTTT
>DEQB01000063.1:2891-13056 GCA_002359085.1 Erysipelothrix sp. UBA3377 | reverse complement strand
CTTTGCAAGGAGTGTGAAATAATGAATAAATCATTAGTAGAGTCGTGTTGTAGCTGCTAAATATAGTTTGGTTACATAATATTTGGAGGTAGAAAACATGATTTATAAAAATATTACAGAACTAATAGGGAATACACCCATGATTAAAATTGAGAATACGAACATCTTTGCTAAATTAGAAGGTTTCAACCCAGGTGGTAGCGTGAAAGACCGTATTGCTTATGCGATGATTAAGGATGCATTGGATCGAAAGGTTATTGATCAAGATGCAACGATTATTGAAGCTACAAGTGGTAATACGGGAATTGGGCTCTCAATGGTTGCAGCAACTTTAGGTTTAAAAACAATTATTGTGATGCCTGAAACCATGAGTGTTGAACGTAGAAAACTGATGCGTGCGCATGGTGCGAAACTTGTTTTAACAAAAGGTGAAGCAGGTATGAAGGGCGCAATCGCAAAAGCCATTGAATTAAAAGAAGAAATTGGCAATGCGTTTATTCCTTCACAGTTTGAAAATGAAGCGAACGTAAAGGTTCACTATGAAACAACTGGACCAGAAATATATAGAGATTTACAAGGTAAAGTTGATTTCTTGGTTGCCGGTATCGGAACAGGGGGCACCATTACAGGTGCTGGGAAATACTTGAAAGAAAACATTGAGAGCGTAAGTGTTGTGGCTGTTGAACCCAATGATTCAGCGGTACTATCTGGTGAACCATCAGGACCCCATAAGATTCAAGGAATAGGAGCGGGATTTGTTCCAGCAATCTTGGATACAAAAATTTATGACGATATTATCCGTGTCAATAATGAGGATGCTTTTGAATATTCAAGGCAATTTGGAAAAGAAGTGGGATATCTTGTTGGTATTTCATCAGGTGCTGCACTCTATGCTGCATACCAAATATCTGAAAAACACCCTGACAAAAATATTGTTGTTATCTTACCTGATACAGGGGAAAGATACTTATCTACTGCTTTGTATGAAGATCACGATTAACGTGATCTTTTTCTATACATCCGCTTTTCTTTGTGTTAAAATAGATACAAATCGGTGGTAAGAGAGCCATATATCTTTAAGTTAAAGTTTCAAAGAGAAGAAATGACGGTGAGACATTTCTAACAATACGAAAGATATGCTACTTTCTGAGATGACTGTGAAGTCCGTTTGTCGCGTTAAGATAATTGAGGTGCATACTTTCATTGTAGAGTGTGAATCAGGATGGTACCGCGTTTAAAACGTTCCTGTGTGGGATGTTTTTTTTGTCTTTATAAGGAGTTGATATCATGCAATATAGAACAAGCCAAGAAATTAGAAATTTATTTTTAGAATACTTTAAACATCATGATCATATGGTTGAGCCTGGAGCATCTTTGGTTCCCATTGATGATGAAACTTTACTGTGGATTAACTCAGGGGTTGCGGCTCTTAAGAAGTATTTTGATGGATCGGTGAAACCGAAGAATCCACGTATTACCAACGTTCAGAAATCTATCAGAACCAATGATATTGAAAATGTCGGTTACACAGCACGACACCATACATTCTTTGAAATGTTAGGGAATTTTTCAATTGGTGACTACTTTAAGAAAGAAGCCATTCATTTTGCGTATGAATTTTTATTCTCAGAAAAATGGATTGGTTTGGATCCCAAACATGCTTATGTGAGTGTTCATACCGATGATACGGAAGCTTACGATATTTGGGTCAATGATATCGGTATGGATCCCAAACGCATTTTGAAGACAGATGATAATTTCTGGCAAATTGGAAATGGACCCTGTGGACCCAATACAGAAATCTTTTATGATCGCGGTGAAGGCTATGATCCACAAAATATCGGTGAACGCTTATTCTTTGAGGATTTAGAGAATGACCGTTATATCGAAGTCTGGAATGTGGTTTTCTCACAATTTGATGGGGTAGAGGGTGGAGATATCCATACTTTCAAAGAATTACCTCAAAAAAATATTGATACAGGCATGGGATTTGAAAGATTGGTGAGTTTGGTACAAGATGGTGAAACAAACTTTGACACAGATCTATTCATGCCGATTATTAAACACGTAGAAACATTAACGGACCACCAATATGTTGAGCATAAAATGGCATATCGCGTGATCGCTGACCATATTCGTACCTTGGTCTTTGCGTTGAATGATGGTGCGATGTTTTCAAATGAAGGTAGGGGCTATGTGCTCCGTCGTATTTTACGTCGTGCCGTTCGATTTGGACGCGTCTTAAATATTGAGGAAGCCTTTTTACATACACTCGTTGATGATGTCATTGAAATTATGGAAGATTTCTATCCTGACTTAAACAAACGTCCTATAGACATTAAAAAACTCATTCTACTTGAAGAAAACCGTTTTGCGAAAACGTTGATTGACGGTGAAAAACTATTATTGGATGAAATTGAAAAAACAGAAAACAATACCCTCAAAGGGGATGTTGCCTTTAAACTGTATGACACCTATGGATTCCCCATTGAATTGACCGTTGAAATTGCGAACGAAAAAAATATCAAGGTTGATACAGAGGGTTTTGATACTGCACTTGAAGCTCAAAAAGAACGTGCAAGAAGTGCGCGTCATAAAACAGAATCCATGTCATCCCAACAAGAGGATATCTTAAACTTTAAAACAGAAAGTGTGTTTTTATATGACACCTTAGAAGCTGAAAGCGTCATTACGGGTATCTTTGTGGATGGGAAACGTGTGAGTTCGTTTACAGGAGAAGGCCTTGTAGCGACTTCAAAAACGCCCTTCTATGCGGAAAGTGGTGGTCAAGTCAGTGACACAGGATGGATCAATGATGGATTGGTAACCAACGTATCCAAAGCGAATGCTGGACAACATTTACATCACGTTAAAACTGATGCAGTCTTAAATGAGGGTGATGTCGTTCAAATGAAAGTAAATCGCTCACGTCGTTTGTTGATTATGAAAAATCACTCGGCGGTTCACTTGCTTCATTCAGCCCTGCATCAACATATTGGTGATCACGTAAATCAAGCAGGATCGTATAAAGATGATCACTACTTCAGATTTGATTTTACGCATACAGAAAGATTAACACCCGATCAAATCGGCACATTGGAAGACACAGTCAACGGATGGATTGCGGATTCTCTATCCGTAATTACAGAGGTTATGGATTTAGAGAGTGCCAAGAAAACTGGTGCAATGGCATTGTTTGGGGATACTTATGGAGATGATGTCCGTGTTGTTAGCATGGGTGATATATCTAAGGAACTTTGTGGTGGAACCCACGTTTCTAAAACAAGTGAAATTGGCTTGTTTAAGATTGTTTCTGAAGAAAGTGTGGGTTCTGGTATTCGTAGAATTATCGGTAGAACCAGTTTGGGAGCCTATGAAATTGTAAAAGAATTAGAGTCAAAAGAGACATCACTTCGCAAACACTTAAAAATAGTACCTCAAAAATCGGTTATGGATCGCGTTGTTGAAATGGAAGCAGATTACCAAGCACTTGAAGATAAATATAACGTGCTTGTGAAAGATGCGCTCAACCACAACGTGTCAAGTTGGTTAGAAAACACAAAAACATCGGAAGATGGTTTGCGTGTCCTTTGGCTTGAACAAGAGAATCTTGATAAAGACATGTTGAATGATGTTGCAGATAAAATTAAAGATAAAGTAGATATCTTAATGTTGATCAACAAAAAGGATGACGGTATTAATTATCTTGTATCTTCCAGTGATAAAGCCATTGACTTGGGTTATAAAGCGGGTGATTTAGCACGTAGCTTGGCGCAAGCGACAGGTGGCAACGGTGGGGGTCGACCCAATTTTGCTCAAGCTGGCGGTAAAGATATTTCTAAACTTACCGATGCATTACATGAAATTTGTGCTAAAATAAGAGTAACGATGTAAAGGGAGTGGCGTTTATGAAAAACAGAAACTTAACAGATACGGTTGCTTATGATGCCAATGAGATACGAAAGGAACGCATTGGTGAGATTTTACACAGTGTAGATGCGGCGTTAAGGGAACGAGGATACCAGTCTGTAAACCAGATTGCTGGATATTTAATTTCCAACGACCCTGCTTATATTTCTTCACACAAAGATGCGCGCGTTTTAATTCAAGAAGTTGAACGTCATGAAATTATTGAAGAATTGGTGCGCTTTTATTTGGATAATAAATGAAGGCGACTAAAATAATGGGTTTGGATCTTGGGTCCAAAACCTGTGGTGTGAGTATTTCAGATGGCTTAAAGATGTTTGCACATCCCTACAAAACACTGCGTTTTGAAGGTGTTCTTGAACAATTAGAAGCGCCACTTAAAAAAATTATTGAAGCCGAATCGATTGCGACTCTTGTTTTGGGTTTGCCAAAAATGATGAATAATGACATGGGTGAACGTGCTTTAATTTCAATGGACTTTAAAGCGTTGTTGGAAACATGGTTTGGATTAGAAGTTGTCTTAATTGATGAACGTCTTACCAGTGTGTCCGCAACCAGACAATTAATCGATATGGATGTCTCAAGAAAAAAGAGAAAAAAAGTGATCGATCAAGTAGCCGCTGTTGAAATTCTTCAAACGTATTTAGACCGTTTGAAACATGCTTAATAAATGAAAAATTTAGACTGGAGTGGATAAAATCCGCCAGTCTTTTTTTATACCATGATTTCATTATTTTTGATTGGATTAAAATGAATTGCGTTTAATAGGTGAAAGCGTGTAAATACCATCTATTTTTAGATTAATTTGTGGTATAATACTATGGAAAATGGAGGAACATTTATGTTGGAAGAAAATAAAATTGTCGTCGTAGACGAAAATGAAAAAGAAATTGAAATGGAAATTCTTTTTACCTTTGAAAATGATGAATTTAAACGTAAATATGTTTTATATGTAAACCCTGAAGATGAAACAGGTGAAGTCTTTGTTTCTGTTTATACAGACGAAGGTGAATTACTAGAAATTAGTGACGAAAAAGAATGGGAAATGATTGAAGAGGTCTTTGAAGCCTTTGTAATCGAACATGAAGAAGCCTAATTCCGTTATTAATCAAATAAAAAAACATAAAATTATGACAATGGGGGTTGTTTTAGCCCTGGCTTTGTTGGGGTCTTTTCTCTTTGTCCACCATGCTTTAAACGCACCGCTTGAATTTGAAGATGAAGTGTATCATCTTGAAGTACTTGATGGTGACAGTATGAACAGTGTCTTTGATTACCTACAGACTGAAGGCATCATTCCAAATGCTACCATAGCGAAGCTTTATGCCCGTTATACTGACAAGAGTGATGTGTATATTGGGAATTATGTTTTACAATCAGGATGGAACGTCAAAGAAATTGTAGACTATTTAAATGAGACCGTTCCGATCCAAGATGTGGTTATTGTCTTAAAAGATGGAGGATGGGCAAAGGATTTTGCGCATGCTTTAGAACTTGGACTTGAAATTGATGCTCAAGAATTCTTAAATGCTTGGAATGATGAAACATATATTAGAGAACTGATGTTAGATTATCCTGTACTTACTGAAGAAATATTTAACAATCAAGTTCGTGTGCTTTTGGAAGGATATTTATATCCCGACACGTATTACATTCCAGATTATGCAGATGTGGATGCTGTAACGCGCCAAATCTTAGATAACACACAAAAAAACTATAACACCATAGCATCAATGATTGAACAAAGTGACTTTACGACACATGAGGTCATGATACTGAGTTCTGTTGTACTTTATGAAGCAGGATCAAATGAGGATCAACAAATGGTTGCTGGCGTGTTCATGAATCGTTTGGCGATTGATATGCCTTTACAATCCAGTGTAACGGTGTGTTACGCATTGTATGAATTTGAAGATTGGACCGATTGTGAACTATACGTAAATCAAGCCATTGATAGTCCTTATAACACATATGTCTATACAGGATTACCCGTAGGTCCCATCTTGAATCCGAATATACTTGCGATTGAGAATACACTCAATTACGATAAACATGACTATTACTATTTTGTAGCGGATGTTTATGAGGGTGGCGATGGTACGGTATATTATTCTAAAACATATCAACAACATTTAAATAAAATTAATGAATTAGAAAATAGGTAGGTGTAATTATGAGTCCAATTATTATTGGGATTGCAGGAGGAAGTGCCTCTGGAAAAACTTCGATTGCGAGAATCTTAAAAGAACATTTTATTGATACCAATTCAGTATTCATCATTAAGATGGATGACTATTACTTGGATCAAAGCAATATTCCTTTCGAAGAAAGATTGGATGTGAACTATGACCATCCTTTCGCATTTGATATGGATTTACTCATATCAGATGTAAAAAAATTAAAAAATGGCGCGGCGATTGAGAAACCAGTGTATGATTTTATCAAACATACACGAAGCGAATACACAGAGCGCGTTGAACCAACAGACGTATTGGTTTTAGAGGGTTTGATGATTTTGGAAAATCCCCAACTTCGCGAACTTTTGGATATTCGTGTGTTCGTTGATGCACCTACAGACGTTAGATTTATCAGACGTTTAATACGTGATGTGAACAAACGTGGCCGTAGTATGGAACATGTAATTGATCAATATCTAACAACCGTACGTGTAATGCACGAACAATTTGTGGAACCTTCAAAACGTTATGCAGACATTATTATTCCTGAAGGTGCCCATAACAATGTGGCAATAGATTTGCTAACGACCAAAATTAATAGTATCATTAACAAAGAAATAGATTAGGAGTGACATGATGAGTAATAAAATACCTGTAACTCAAGCTGGCCTTGAAGAATTAAAAAGAGAATTGAATCACTTTATTCACGTAGAAAGACCTACTGTAATTCAGGAAATTAAAGAGGCACGTGCTCAAGGAGATTTAAGTGAGAATGCTGATTATGATGCAGCGCGCGATCGCCAAGCATATATTGAATCAAAAATTCGTGAACTGGAATCAACACTTGATAAAGTAGAGTTGATTGAAGAAAATGGTGAGGGATACCAAACTGTACGTTTGGGTGCTACTGTAACCATTTTGGATTTAGAGTTTGAAGAAGAAGAAACATTTACCATTGTGGGTTCAGTTGAAGCAAATCCAGATAACGGTAAATTGTCAAATGTTTCCCCACTTGCGAAAGCCATGATGGAATCAAAAGTTGGCGATGTCGTAACGGTTAATGTTGAAAAACCCTATGATGTAAAAATCTTGAATGTTAAATAATTAAGAACCTAAGGGTTCTTTTTTTTAGGAGTCAACCACATCACCTCATAATTTTAAATAGAGGTGATGTGTAATGTACAAATTGATGGTCTCTTTTTCAATCATGATCCTACTGGGAGTATATGGGTTGTACAAGTTAAATTTTCATCCATTTGTTTCATCCAATAAGAAAAGTTATGTCTCTATAATTTACGATGAAACAGTGCACGAAATTGAGATAGAGCGTTATACAACATTGGGGGAAGTGATTGCAGACATCAAACTGGGGGAAGATGTCGACACGCATCAAATGAATGCATCTCAAATTCTAAAGAACGGTGATAAATACATTGTGCCCTTAAAAAGAGCTGTTCCATGTATCTCAATCAACACAGCCGATGTTGATTTGCTGACTCAATTGGTTGGAGTAGGACCTTCAATTGCTCAACGCATCATCTCTTATCGCAATGAAAACGGCTTATTTCACAACATTGAAGACATCATGAATATAAAAGGCATAGGTGAAAAGACGTTTGAGAAAATGCGAGATCAGTTATGTATTTAATGATCGGTTTATGGTTGATGTCACTTGTGGGTCAACCATTTTTAATGTCCATTATCTGGATACTTCTATTCCTTAAGTTATGTCATTATAGATACCTAAAAGGATGTATACTTTGGTTTTTGATTGGCATCATTTTCTTGTTTAACCATCAAAGCGGTTTAGAGATTCCCAATGGATATCTTTATGTAGATGAGGTATCGGAAGGTAAAATTACCTTTAGACATCGACTCAATCGTTTCGATTACTATGGTGATACCGAATTTAATTATGGTGATCGCATCCAAATTAACAATCTGGACATCAAAAGCTACCAAGATAACCTTAAAGTAAGAGGCATTATATCAGACGATGATATCATTTATGTCAAAAATAGCTTTTCAGTTCGCAAAATTTGGAGCACAAAGCTGGATAACACACCGCTTCTAAAACAATTTTTTGAAAGAGAACTCAATACCATCTTTTCAGTACTTTCCCTGCAACTATGGGGATTTCTTAAAGTTTTCGAACATATGTATAGAAAAAAATACAGTGAAAAACATTTAAGATTGATGCAAATCGTATTGTGTATCTTCTATGGACTTTTATTTGGGATAAGCTTTGGGTTTATACGAATTCTTTTGTCCTTAATATTAAAGAAAAGAGAAAGGGTTATCTGTTGTTTGTTGATTTTGTATCCTTTCGCAAGTTCATATGCTGGTTTTTATTTAGTTTATTTACCGTTCATATTGAAGAAACTCAGTCTTGGTTTTGATCAAATTCATGATCAACTCCTTCAAAAGTTTTTGTTACTACGGACAATGGGTCGTTTGAATATATTAGAACTTGTTGGATTTCGACTCTTAAGTTATTTTTCAGGTTGTTTGGTGTGGTTGAGCCTTTTTGGTTTCTTTAATCTTTCAGAAAATTTATTAAAATGTATCAATACAATTTTAGATAATCCAATATTTTTAATTGTTGGAGCACCTTCTATACTTTGGATCGTGTTTTTTTGTATAAAACCTATAAAGACACAAATCGTAGTGATGTCGATGATGATTGTCTTTAATATGTACTATCCATTCTTTAGGGTATCCATGATTCAAGTCTATCAGGGGGATGCGACCCTAATCACTTTCCCGTTTAACATATATACAGTTCTGATTGATACGGGTAAGCCCAATGCCTACAACACTTTGAAACAAAATCTATATAAAATGGGTATTAAAAAGATTGATGCGTTGATCATTACCCACCCTGATTTGGATCACAATGGGAATCAGGTTTCTATCATTGAAACTTTTAAGGTTGAGTATTTGGTTGAAAACAAAGGTGAGACCTTACCTTTTTTTGAGTTTCTTTTGAGTGATATTCAGTATGAAGAAGATAATGCGAACAGTTTGATTACTTATTTTGAAGTATATGATAAACGTTTTTTATTGATGGGAGATGCGGGTGTTGAACAGGAAAATGAAGTATTAAAACAGTATCCAAACATGGAGGTTGACGTTTTAAAGTTAGGGCATCATGGCTCTAATACGAGCAGTTCAGATTTATTCTTAAAATCGTTGAAACCTGATATTGCTTTAATCAGTAGTGACCCGAGGATATACAACCATCCACACCCAAAGGTTATGAGACGTCTTCAAGATTATCGAATTGTTGATCTTCAAACGTCAATAGAGGGGACGATTACTTTTAAAATGTTGCCTTTTCTGAAAGTTATCGTGTCAGAGCGTGGTGGTTTTGGTATAATGAAGTAGGTGATAAGATTGATAGATGTAGTTGTTGGTAAAAATAGATTTATAGTGTTGGAAAAAGTGAACAGTATAATCAAACAAAAAGGTATGAATTTTGAACGTTATGACTTTAGTACTAAAGATCCTGATTTTCATTTTTTAAATGTTGTGGAAGCAATCTCAACCATTTCGCTATTTGATAATCCGCGCGTTGTATTTTTATATGTTGAAGATGAAAAAGAAATGAAGCGTATTGATACGGATTCATTGTCTGAAATCATTCAGAATTTAACAGGTGTTGATTTGGTTATCGCACTTACGAAAAGAATCCCACAAACACAAAAATTGGGTAAAATATTTAAAAAACATGCGAATATGCATGTCATTTTAGAAAAAGATGGTTTTAATAAGGAAAATTACTTAAGAAGACTTTTAAAAGAAAAGAATATTTCAATGTCCAAAGAAGCAGGCAATTTATTCGTTGAAAGAATTGGCGAAGATTATGCACGCATGGAAAGTGAACTTGAGAAACTGGGTTTACTTGATAAGAGAATTGAAAAAGACGATGTAGATACAATGATTACACAAGATATTGATCGTTTGGTTTTTGATTTGTCCAATGCTTTGTTGGATAAAAACAAAGAAGCAGCGTTTCGTATTTATCATTCTTTGTTACAACAAAAAAATGACCCATTGGG
>DEQB01000063.1:0-2811 GCA_002359085.1 Erysipelothrix sp. UBA3377 | reverse complement strand
CAAATTGAGGATATGTTGAAAATGTCTGAGAATCAAGTACGGTTCTTAAGAAGTCGTCGTTTGGGTAAAGTCTCAAACATTTTGTATTATTTAAATAAGTTATCTGAAATGGACCAAAAAACCAAGTTGGGTGAAGTGGATCGTTTTGTAGCCTTTGAACTTCTTATGTTAGAAATTATGCAATAAAAAAATCCTGAATATCAGGATTTATGTAAGTTCATTATAAGCTTTGCGAAGTGCTGATTTTTTGCGGTTCACAAAGTTTTTATTATGAACATTTTTTGAGACAGATTTGTCCAGTAATTTGGTAGCTTCTTTATAAGCTTGGTGTGCAAGTTCAGTATCATTAGCTAAAACTGCATTATTGAAATTGTTAACATTGGTTCGAATACTGCTCTTTAAGTGCTTATTATGATGCGTTTTTTTGACATTTTTTCGAACTTGCTTTTTTCTTGATGCGATTACTGCCATATTATCCCTCCTTTGATATGTCTATTGTATCAAATTGCGGGAAGACGTTCAATGTTACGCTAGTGTTAATCATAAAACATGGTATAATAAACTGACAGGAAGTGATGCTATGAGAATTGTTTTTATGGGAACCACAGTCTTTTCAAACGTTGTGCTGCAACAATTGATTGATGATGGTTATGATGTCGTCGGTGTTGTGACCCAACCAGATCGTAAGGTTGGTCGTAAACGCGTTTTAACGGCGCCGCTCACAAAACAGTTGGCTGAAAAATATAAAATTCCGGTATATCAACCAGAAAAAATACGCCATGAATATCAACCGGTACTCGATTTTGAACCAGATGTTATTGTTACATGTGCCTATGGTCAAATAATTCCAAAAGAAATTATTGATTATCCGAAGTATAAATGTTTAAATGTGCATGCTTCTTTATTACCAAAGTATCGTGGTGGTGCGCCCATTCATAAAGCCATTATTAATGGTGAAGATGAAACAGGTGTGACCCTGATGCATATGGATGTTGGTATGGATACAGGTGATATGCTTGCGATGCGTTCTGTACCCATTGATGTTGACGATACATTTGGGGATGTTGAAGCGAAGTTAATGGTTGCTTCAAAAACTTTGATGCATGTTGATTTTAAAGATTACATTGATGGGAAATTGAATCCCATTAAACAAAACGATGTTGAAGCGACCTATGCGTATGCGATTAAACGCTCAGAAGAGTTCGTATCGTTTAAAGGAGATATCGACACAATATACAATCATATTCGAGGATTGATACCATGGCCTGTTGGATATGGAATGTTAGAAGAGACCTTGATCAAATTCCATGGTGTACAAAAGTTTATTAAAGAAAATGATAAAACACCAGGTGAAATTTTGAAAATTGATGAAACGGGTGTACATGTTGCCGTTCAAGGTGGTATCATCGTGCTTACCCAAGTTCAACCCGCAAACAAACCAAAAATGCAAAACCAGGATGTTATGAATGGTTTTAGTGATATATGGGTTGGAAAGGTGTTTGATTAAAATGAAATACCAAGAAATGAAAACCCAAACCATAGTTAAGATTGCACTTTATGCAGCAGTTGTAGCGACAGTAACCATGTTTACGTCCGTTCAATTTGCAGCAGGTGGATACTTCAACCTGGGTGATGTTGTCGTCATGTTGTTAGCTGCTTTGATACCCTTCAGACATGCCGCAATGGCTGTGGCGGTTGGTTCTGTAACCGCAGATTTACTTTTAGGAGCCGTACTCTATAGTCCTTTTACGGGATTGATAAAGGTACTCATGGCTTTGGTAGTTTATCTGATGCGGGCTACATTGAATAAAAAATACTATTTTGTTCCCTTTCTATTGGCTTCATTGTTAATGGTTGGGTTATATGGATTGGTTGATGCATTTATATTGGGTGGATATACCTTCTTTGCATCTGTTGCGGCCAATGCCATACAAGGATTATTGGGGTTTGTAATCACAGCATTTGTGTACCCATTTAGTATGAAACTGAGAGACTTTTTAGAGGAATGATATAAATGAAACGAGAAAACATAAGAAACTTTTCTATAATTGCCCATATTGATCACGGTAAATCCACATTGGCTGACCGTATTTTAGAGAAAACTGGAGCCATCAGTGACAGAGACATGTCATCACAGGTTTTAGATTCTTTAGATTTAGAAAAAGAACGTGGGATCACAATTAAATTGAATGCAGTAAGATTGAATTATAAACATGACGATGGTGAGGATTATATTTTAAATTTAATCGACACACCAGGTCACGTAGACTTTACTTACGAAGTGTCACGATCACTTGCGGCCTGTGAGGGTGCAATTTTAGTGGTTGATGCAACACAGGGTATTCAAGCGCAAACACTAGCGAATGCCTATTTGGCGATTGATAATGATTTGGAAATCATGGTTGTTATAAATAAAGTTGATTTACCTTCCGCAGATCCAGAACGCGTGAAACAAGAAATTGAAGATGTATTGGGCATTGATGCTTCAAACGCGCCTTTAATCAGCGCAAAGACGGGTTTGAATATTGACCAAGTCTTAAAGGGTATCGTTGAACAATTACCACCCCCTTCGGGTGAAGTTGAAAAACCATTACAAGCACTTGTCTTTGACTCAATCTATGATTCATACAGAGGCGTTATTGCTTATGTGCGTGTCAAAGAAGGTCAAATTAAATTGGGCGATGATATTAAATTCATGGCTACAAATAAAGACTTTGAAGTCATTGAATTGGGCGTAAGAAATCCAGCAGAAACAAAAACCAATGTCCTAAAAGCAGGAGAAGTTGGTTGGGTTGTTGCGGGTGTAAAATC
>DEQB01000056.1:2481-9324 GCA_002359085.1 Erysipelothrix sp. UBA3377 | reverse complement strand
GGAAGTGTAATTTTCCAGAATATTTGATTCTTTGTAGCACCATCCAACATCGCAGATTCATCAATCGCATACGGTATGGTATCAAAGAAACCTTTCGAAATATAATACCCCATCGCCGCACCACCTGAATAAACGAGAATCAATGCCCATAAACTTTGAGCCAGACCCATTGCTTTAATAAGGTGATAAATTGCGGTCATTGACATGAATCCTGGGAACATACCCAAGACCAAGATCAGGTTCATATACGGTTTTCTTAATTTAAATCTCAAACGGCTGAATGCATAACTTGTTAATAGCACAACGGTTGTTGTAATCAATGTTGTGAAAATCGCAACAAACAAGGTATTCATAAACCATCTTGGGAAGTTAAATAATTTTGTGTCAGTAAATAATTTTATATAGTTATCAAATGTCCAAATTTTTGGAAAAACATAGTTTGTGGTTGCGCCACTCTCGCCACGCAATGACTGCATAATGAGCCAACCCACCGGTAATAACCAAACTACGGATAAGAACGCTAAGAATGTGTGTCCAAGCGAACCGAGTAATCTTCTTTTCTTATTCATTATTGGAACGCCCCTTCCTTATCTTCTGCAGTAACTTTTCTAAATACAACCAATGACAAGGTCGCTGTGATCACAAAGATTATAATACCCAGTGAAGATGCCATCGCATAGTTCTTTTCAGTTACGGTGAGCTTATAGAGCCACGTTACCAACAGGTCTGTATGACCCGCTTGGAAGTAGTTCAATGTGATGGGTCCACCACCCGTTAAGAGATAGATAACGTTAAAGTTATTCAAGTTACCCACAAACTGAGTAATCAAATACGGTCCCGTTACACTTAACATGTAAGGCAGTGTAATTTTGAAGAACTGAACCACAGGCCCAGCACCATCTATTTTAGCACTTTCATACATATCTCGGGGAATATTCATCAAAATTCCTGAAGTAATCAACATACTATAAGGAACCCCTACCCAAAGGTTAACCACGATAACTGTAATTTTAGCCAACGTTGGATCTGATAGGAACTTAATCCGTTCAAATCCCAAACTGGTAATAATAACGTTTACCCCACCATAGTCACTTAACAATTGAGACATGAGCAGTAAACTTACGAATTGTGGAATCGCTATTGTAATAACGAAAACTGTTCTCCACATTTTCTTGTATTTAATTTCTTTATAGTTAATAAGCATCGCTAACATCATACCAAATAGATAGTTTAAGAATGTCGCAAAAAATGCCCAAATAAAGGTCCATCTTAATAACGCAAAGAATGTTCCAGAAATCAATCTGTTGTTATAAAACAAATCTTGGAAGTTCTTCAAACCAACCCATGTAAATAAATTACCGGGAGGCTGATGGTTTTGATCAAAATTGGTAAATGCAATTAAGATCATAAAGATCAGTGGCAAAATGGTAAAGATTGCCGTAGTCAATGTCGGTAAACTCAATATAGAAATATGATACTTATTATCCAAGAGTTCTTTTACATCTTCTCTTAAGGTAGGTAAAGCCTCACCTGACTCCAGTAGTTTTTGATTGGCAATTGCATTTTTAATGTTTGCAATATAAACACCAATTAAAACTATAATAAGAATAACAGCTAAAACACCAAAGAGTAAAAACAACATAGAGTTATCACCCTGAGAGTAAATGTAAATTCCACGACTTTCATCAAAGACGCGGCCTTGCTCTACAGTACCCAAGGTGGCCAAACCCTTGATTCTGTCAAATCCGGAGATAAATAAATAAACCAGAATACCAACTTGCACAGATAGATACGCCAAACCACGACCTATTTGTCCTCTAAGGAAAGATCCTGCACCCATAACTAAATAAGAGAGACGGGTATTCTTATCACCATCTTTGAAACCATTTATCAACAAACTAAAATTGTCTTTGATTTTCTTCATAATAACCCTCTTTCATAAATAAGAGGGGAAACGCGTTCCCCTCACATCAACAAATTATTGATTGATTTGGCTAACCATTTCATCAAGCAATGCTTGCATGTCACCGGAGTAACCATTTACCAATTCAGTACCAAATGCTTCCGCAGGTGTCCAGTATGAACCCGTTACGTCTTTTTGACTCACTGCGTAAACACCTTGTGCTGCCAATGCTGCTAAAGCCTTATCAGCAAGAACTGCATCACTAGCACCCACAACTAAGTTTGAAGGTCCGATATTACGTAATTCAAATCTTCTAGCTTGACTTGATTCATTGGATAAGAATTCTGCCAATGCCATTGCTTGTTCAGGATGTTTTGTAGCGGAGTTAATACCGTACACTTTATATCCACCGAAGCTTCCCAATTGTGTTGTTACACCGTCTAGGTTGATTGTAGGTAATTTAGTTGCTGCATATCCATCGCCATAAGCTTCTTGGAATTGTGAAGCTGTCCATGTTCCTGACCAACCTGCTGAGATTGAACCATCAGCAACACCAGCCATAAACTCTTCATCTGTTAGTCCAGCAATCACACCTGGTGATTTAAGAAGTTCACGAATGTATTCCCCAACCTTAAGACCAGTTTCGTTGTTAAAGTCTACAATTTGTTTACCATCTTCATATTTAATTGTATTTCCTGCACCTAAGAAGAATGATGCAATATACCAGCTATTGCTTACTGGAACAAATACTTTAGTTCCATTTTCAGCAGCTTTAGCTGCCAAGCCTTCAAGTGTTTCAACATCTTCTGCTGTGAAAACATTTGAATCATAATACAAGAAGTATCCGTTATCCGCTGTAAATGGAATACCATACATAGCACCATCTAATGTAACAGCTTCAATTGAACCCTCTTGGTTCGCTGCAGTAATTTCTGCCTTGTTTAAAGTAATCTCATAAAGAGCACCCGCGTCCACTAATTCACGAATTTGATCATTAGGGAATGCAAACACATCCGCTGAAGCGTCCAAATCTTCAAGCACTTTGTCTCTTGCATCTGGTTCACCCACAACACCCAATGTTATATTATATGTGTTGTCAGGATCTGTTGCCTTAAACGCCTCTACCAATTCAGCCAATAGCTCTTGGTCGTCTTGGGAACCCCACAAGCTTAATTCATAAGTTTGTCCGGTTTCTCCACCCTTGTCGCCTTCTTTAGCACCACATGCTACCAATGCAAATGCAATGATTGATACTAATAAGATCTTCATAAACTTTTTCATTATATTCCTCCTTCAGAAAACCAAGAAATCGTTTTCTCAATATTAGTATAACACGATTTGGATAATTGTAAAGAGTAATGTATGCGATTTCAGAAAACGTATTCCGAAATAATCAAAAAAAACCACTCAGAAGTGGCTTTAATCATTAATAAAAATATTATTTCCAATCGGATCAAAGATAATTTGTTTATGCCCATAGGTGAAATGTAACTCCGGTCCATATTGATCAATATGATACTGTTCATTGTTTTTAAAGATATCCTGTCGAACCTTAATCCACTTCTTAACCTTTTCATTCATTATAGAATGATCATCCAAATAATGCCAACGAATCATATTAATATCATCACTTGAATTATAGCTATTCGCGACACCCTTTCGATCCCTAAAGAACGATTGACCAATCTGTAAGAAAGGGATGCCCCGAGAAAACAGAACCATGCCCGTTAAGAATAAAGCCTTCTTTTTATCATAAGGACTCAACGCAACTTTATCTGCCAACGTCATGTTGTCATGGCACTCCACATAGTTCACACTCTTTTGATACATATCAAAGACTTGATCTCCATACTTGGGACTACTGTTTCCCAATAAAGCTGCTTTAACTTTGTCGATTTCACTTAAATCATTGCCCGCATACCCCAGGTCCCCATCATTTAAAGGTCCCGCAATATAATCTCTGAAGCGATCATTAAAGTGACCAATCCCAGGCATTTTACGATTATTAAACATATGGGCTTGAAGATGTTCCGGTAAAACCGTCGGCATTTGCCACCCTTCACCATAAAACATCACATGGGGATTAATTTTCTGACAAGCTTTGAAAGACAGGTTCATCGTTAACACATCCAACAAGCCCATCAAATCAAAACGATAGCCATCTATTTTAAAAGTTTCCACATAGTACTTTGTGGTTTCCACAATATACTTACGCATCATTTTTGCTTCAGAAGCAATCTCATTTCCCACAAAAGAACCATTACTCAAATCAAAATCCTTATGGTATCGATAATAATAATATGGCACCAATATATGAAAGGGATGGCTGTCCACTTCATAGGTATGGTTGAATACCACATCAACATTAATCCCAATGTTGGCTTTATGATAGCCATCCACAAGTTTCGCAAAATCATAAATCACCTGCATTGGATCATGTACATTACTACTGTAACTACCCTCCAAAGCCATGAACTGCATCGGATCATAACCCCAGTTATAACCCTCACTCGGATTCAATTCATTCACCGTTTGGAAATCATTGATGGGCATCAATTGCACATGGGTAACTCCCAAATCCTTAATATGAGACATCCCATAATGACCATGAGATTCCAACATACCCAAGAACTGCCCACGATGTTTAAAAGGCACCTCTGGATCCATAGAAAAATCTCGTACATGGGTTTCTAAGATAATTGGATTCTCTTTAACTTCTAATTTCGCAATATCAAGATCAATCTGAGCCCAATCAACGACCACACTACCACCCCGATTGGGTAGTGATGCTTTCGCATATGGATCGGTTGTCCCCAGTTCATTATTAATGATATAAATATAAGACATCCCATGACAGTTTTGCTCAACACTCGTAGTGAACACACCGTTACGCTTACGTTCCATTTCAATCATGGTATCTTCTAATTTCAAATGCATTGAATACTGTGTGGGTGCATAGACTGTAAACGTTGTTTGATCACCCTTCACAACGGCTCCCATTACTTCACTTGTCGCATCAAAAGTTTCTTCAAACCATTTCGTTTTCACAATGCCCCGTGGTTTAATCTCATACGCAACATCATTAATAAACAAGCTTTCTTTTTCGCCCATTCTCAGGGTGGGTACTTTTATCGTAATTACTTTGTATCCATCTTTTTCAGATAGGTTTAAAATGGTATTCTCAGATCCGTTATATCGAATAGAACGGATTGAATCTTTGGTATAGATTCGCACCAAATTTAAATCATCATAAAATACTTTCACTATAATTGCCCTCTTTCTTAACATAAACTGAGAGTGATCTCTTCTCTACCGGGAAATAACCAATGCCGTATTGATCAATGGTAACGTGTTTGGGATCATCACTCAAACAATCCACAAAGACACCTCCCGCATTCCTCACACCCACAAACATACGTTTCATCGTCCGATCATTAATATTTAAAACACTCACAAATCCTTCCCCGGTCTCATCCCCCGTGAAACACCAACCAATGGTATGGGGTTCGTCCATGTAATCAAAGAAACTACCCACCATATGGTCTTTCCTTAAGTATAATATTTTATCAAGGTTTTTAACAGCCGGCATTGCTTCATGATTGCTACCAAATAAATCCGCATAGAAAACAGAAGGGATTCCACCTTCTCTTAATAGAATGAAAGCATAGGCATGGAGTTTGAACCACCCTTGTACCCAAGATTCCAAAGATTGACCCACCTGCGTATCGTGGTTGTCCACAAAGGTCACCGCAAAATTTGGGTTATTACTGACAATTGTGCCATTGTATAATGTTCTCAAATCAAAGTTAGGGTATTCTGATGCATTCACCAAGTTATAGTGAAGGGGCACATCGAAAAGCTGCATGGAGAAATCCGTGTCCATCAAATGATCGTGTAGTGATTTTAAATCACCACTCCAATACTCACCCACCGCAAATATATCTGAATTAAGCTCACGCAACTTACGCAAAGCCACTTTTAAAAATCTCGCATCAATGTGTTTAATCGCATCCAAACGGACACCATTGAATCCAGTCAGTTCATAATACCAAACCATCCATCTCAAAAGTTCTTCCTGTACAGCTTCATTATAAAAATCAACATCTGCACCCATAAGATAATCATAGTTAAAGTTTTCAGAATCCACGAGTAAATCCCAGCTCTTATCTTCAAACAAGTAAATTGCATTTTTTTGATTTAAAACATCAAAGTCTACCGCTTTAAAATGATTTTTATTCCACTTAAAATCAGAGTATTGATTGTTACGACCTTCAAAATCAAAACGCGTCCACGCTTCAATCTCTTTTGTATCCTTAATCAAATAACGATTATCCATATCTACTTCTTTAGCCAAAACACGTTCCGTAGCATCTGCACCCAAACGGTGATTCAACACCACATCCACAATCAATTCCAAATCCGCTTTTTTGATTGCTTCAATCAACTTCAGATAATCCGCTTCATGACCATATTTGGTCTCTATCGTACCCTTTTGATCAAAGGCACCCAAATCATACAAATCATAAACACCATAACCAGAATCATGAATACCCTTTTGACCTTTAAAAGCCGGCGGTAACCATACTTGGTCAATCCCCAACGCTTTAATCAACTTTACTTTTTCCAACATGTTTTTATAGTAAGCATCCTCATGGTTGATGTACCACTCAAAGGCCTGAATCATAGTTTTCTTTTTCATAAACACACTCCTAAGAAATCGTTTTCCCGACCATTATACCACATATATATTAAAAACAACGGAAAACACTTGATTTACGATTGGGTTGTTCTATAATGTATATGAGCACTTGTTCATATAGTGAAGGGAGACTTACTATGAAACACGAAAACAAAGGCAGTTGTGCACACGAACACAACGACCACAGCAACTTGAGTGTCATACTTTATTTTGTAGGACTGTTTATTTTTATTCTAGCACT
>DEQB01000056.1:0-2370 GCA_002359085.1 Erysipelothrix sp. UBA3377 | reverse complement strand
AATCATAAATTTACCCCCAACATTGACTTATTGATGGGATTGGCTGCCTTGGGTGCCATGCTAATTGGAAATTTCCAAGAGGCCGCCTTACTTATTTTAATCTTTGCGGGTGCCCACTTCTTAGAACACTATGTTGAAGATAAAAGTAAACGCGAAATCACCAATCTCTTAAACCTGAATCCAAAAGAAGGAAGATTGGTTCAAGAAGATGGAACTGTTGAGATTGTAACTGCGGATTCATTAAAAATTGGAGATTTCGTTCAAGTATTAAACGGTGACCAAATCCCCACTGATGGTGTTATCACTAAAGGTATGGGAGCCATTGATGAATCCAGCATTACGGGTGAAAGTATCCCGAAAGAAAAAACAGTCAACGACATCGTATTTGGAAGTACCATGAACAATCACGGCGACTTCATTATGAAAGTCACCAAAAATCCTGAAGACACTGTATTTTCTAAAATACTCGCACTTGTGAGTGAATCTCAATCAAACCTATCAGAGACTGCCACAAAAATTAAAAGATATGAACCCATTTATGTTAAGACAATTCTCTTACTTTTTCCTTTATATATCTTATTGGGACATTTCCTACTTCAATGGGGATGGAACCTTGCGTTTTATCGCGGTATGGTTTTTCTAACGGTCACATCACCCTGTGCCCTTGCGGTCAGTGATGTACCCGCTACCTTATCCGCCATCTCAAGTCTCGCAAGACGCGGCGTCTTATTCAAAGGTGGATCCTACTTATCAAACCTCTCTGAAATTCATGCGGTAGCTTTCGATAAAACGGGAACCCTAACACAAGGAAAACCCAGTGTTACCAACGTTGAATTTAAGAATACAGATAATCAAGATAAATATATTCAACTGATTGTGAGTATGGAAGCCAAATCCAACCACCCCCTTGCGGATGCGATCTTAGATCACTTCAACAATATCACCACCTTAGACATTGAAGTGGAGAATATCATCGGAACGGGACTGGTGAGTACCTACGAGAATATAACCTACACAATCGGGAAACCCACCATCTTTAATGATTCACACTTTGATACACTAAAAGACACCTATTCTAACGAAGGTAAAACTGTTGTTTATTTTGGTACCGAGGATGAAGTCATTGCGATTATCGCCATGATGGACCTAGCCCACGACAACATTAAGGAAGTCATTCATTACCTCAACGAGAATAACATTGAAACCATGATGATTACCGGTGATTCTAAAAACACCGCCAATGCGATTGCGAAAAACTTAGACATTAAGAATGTAGCAGCAGAGATCGCACCTGAAGACAAATCCAATTTGGTTAAATCATTGAGCCAACGTTACGGTATGGTCGCCATGATCGGGGATGGCATCAACGATGCCCCTGCCTTGGTCAATGCGGATATTGGTGTCGCAATGGGCGACGGCACGGATATCGCCATTGATGTTGCGGATGTGGTCTTAATGAAAAATGATTTAAGCAACTTTGTATATGCCCATAAAAAATCTAAAACACTTAAAAAAATCGTCAACCAAAACATTCTCTTCTCAATGGGTGTTGTGGTACTGTTGGTTGTGTTGAATACACTGGGACAAATGAACTTACCCCTTGGGGTTGTCTTCCATGAAGGCAGTACGGTCTTGGTTATTTTAAATGGTTTGAGACTGCTTAAGAAGTAAAAAAGGAGCGCGGCTCCTTTTTTTATGCTTCCTCTATATCTTGTTGGGTTATCCCCTTGTCTTTTAGATTTGCGTGTACTTTTTCCTTTAATAATACATAGATGATGGAGAAAATAGGTATGGATACAATCATGCCGACCAATCCCATTAAACTACCCCCAATGGTAATTGAGAACAGGACCCAAATGGAAGGGATTCCCACTTTCTTACCCACAACTCTTGGATAAATTAAATTGTTTTCCAATTGTTGGATGGTTTGAAACATCAGGAAGAACCACAATGCCATCCAGGGATCCACTGTAAGAATTAATACAACACCCACCACACTTGCGAATATTGCCCCAAAGATGGGAATGATGGCTGTTAGTAATACAATCACACTGATCAACATTGCATAAGGCATTCTAAAAATTGTCATTGCTACAAATATTATACTTGCGAGCACTACGGATTCAATCCCTTGTCCCATCAAGAATCCTGCAAAGCTCTTATAACTTAAGTTAGCGATGTGCATGACGTAATCTGCTTTTTCAAGTGGAAGAAATGCGTATAGTATTTCTTTGGACTGTCTGTTTAAATCATCTTTCGCAATGACTACATAAATAGAGAATGTGACCCCAATAAATAAGACGGTAATCGTTTCTACAATGGAACCATAGATGGACATGAGACTTGTGGATAATGTTCCAACAATCCCTT
>DEQB01000029.1 GCA_002359085.1 Erysipelothrix sp. UBA3377 | reverse complement strand
GCATCACTTAGGAGGTAACTTAAATCCCTGTAAGGAAATCTGTTGCAGTTCCCGTAAATACATAATAGATTAGGATAGAACGATAAAGGAGTAGCGAATGCTACTCCTCTTTTTATAGTATTACAATTTCAATTTCACCCAAGTTACATTCTCCATCAAGGAAAACAGTTGGATAACGATCATCCGTGTGGAAGCTTGCGGGTCCTTTGATGGATCCCAAAGTCGTTTTTAGGTTGTTTTGAAGATTTATATTGGATGGGAAGTAAAGGGTGATTTTCCCTAAGTTACATTCCGCATTCACAATTGCGCGCTGTGGATTAAAAGTCACGTTGTCAAAGTAGACTCTGGAGTGACCCAAATTATTCTCAATGCGTGCAGTTTTTAAGTTGTTGGATTGGATGTAACGTGAGTTATCTCCGAAATTGTTTTCGAAGTAGACATCTTCTCCTTCAATGTTTTCGCTGGTAGTATTGAAGCTCTTGTCTGTGGTAAATTTGATATCTTTACCGTTGATGATGACTGTTTTATTGCGGCGTTTGTTGCGTTTCATATTCTTGGTGAGTAATGTCAATCCAATCCCCAATAGAATACTGGCGATGAAGATTGATTTTGATGCCTCAATGTTGAGATACTCAGCATTGATATTAAGCGCAATCGCACCGGCAATACTGGCAGGTATGAAGCTTAAGGTGAAGATTTTTGAAATTGCATAAGCGACTAAGATAATGGTCCAAGCGAGTCGTACAATACTGTAGGATTCAATCAACCCCGTGATTTCTGCCATAATGGTTAGGGATATAAAGATAAGGATCAATCCCCAAAATGTGTTACGTTTGTTCATGTTTTAAAAACTCCTTTCTGCTAGTTTTTCTTTGAGTAGTGGATAAAACTTTCTTGATACGTAGATAATCTTTGGTGAGTTATGAAATGATACGGTACGACTGGATGTGAGTTTTTGATCCAGTGCACTGATTTGTTTCATATTCACAATGCCTGATTTTGAGATGCGAATGAAGGTGCTGGGCAACTTGGATTCCAATTCATATAGTTTATATTTGGTTTCATAGAATGCATCGTGCGTATGGGCATAAACCCCATTGTCATCGGTTTCGAAGAAGATACAATCATTCACATCTAAGTGATGTGCTTTTCCCCTTCGATATCCCAAGAGTGTGGTTTTATTGAGTTCTTCAATCCAACTTTGTATTTCAGGTGTCATCTTTTGAACACGGACGGTAATTTCGTCTTCATTCATGGTTTCATCTTTGATAACGTTGATTTTCAACTCCTTCACCTCCTGACATGTTTATTATACAAAATATATAAGAAAACGACACCTATTTAGTCTAAGATGTCGTTTTTATAGCGTAAGATGTTATTTTTTGATTGATTTTAAGAGTTCAATCTCTTTTTGATACCCATCCAGTTCATTGGGAGTTTCTAAGTAAAAGGGCAGGTGTTTGAGTTTGGGATGATTGATTATCTTCTCAAATGTTTCAAGACCAATATGTCCTTCCCCAATTTTTTCGTGTCTGTCTTTTCTTGAGCCACACACATTCTTTGAATCGTTTAGGTGAATGGCTTTGAGTTTATCCAACCCGATGACTGCATCAAAGTGATCAATTACACCTTCCAAATCATTGACGATATCGTATCCTGCATCAAAGATATGACAGGTATCCAAACAGACCCCAATTTTATTCTTGATGCGCACACCATCAATGATTTGAGCCAACTCCTCGAAGGTTCTTCCAATTTCGGTACCTTTTCCAGCCATGGTCTCTAAAAGGACGATGGTTTCTTGAGTGGGGTCAAGGACGCGATTGAGCATGTCAATGATCAAATCAATGCCCACATCGACCCCTTGTCCCACATGACTGCCGGGATGGAAGTTATAGAGACTGTTTTTAAAGAAGCTCATGCGATAGATATCATCGCGCATGACCATTTCCGCAAACTCCCTGACATATTCCTTGGCACTGGCTGCGTTGAGTGTATAGGGCGCATGGGCCAGGATATGATCAAATTCGTGTTCCTTAATAATAGTATTCAACTTTTCTACATCTGCTAGATCCAATTCACGAGCCTGTCCACCTTGGGGGCTTCGGGTAAAGAACTGAAAGGTATTGGCGCCAATGGATAGGGCTGTTTTACCGATGTTCTCATACCCTTTTGAAAAGGATAAGTGAGATCCAATATACAAATCAATCACTCCTATTCTTCAATAAATACAACATTCACCACTTCTGGTGCGTGTGTGTCTGCGTTTAAGTAGGTCAAGTATCCTGTTTCAGTATCTCTTCTAAATAAGACAAGATTGTTGGTGTCTCTGTTTGCGACCACAACATAGTCTTCATCCAAACTGAGGTTGAAGTCTCGGGGATGTTCACCATGGGTACTGATGTTTTGAATAAGTGTCACAGTGAAATCTTCATGCACCGCATAAACGGTAATGGAATCGTGTCCGCGATTGGATACGTAAATGAATTTCCCGTCTTTTGAGATGCGGATGGCGGCCCCTGCGCCTTTTCCTTCATCATCTTTTAATGCATTCAAGGTTTGAATGTGTTGGAGTGTTTCCCCATCCTTTAAAACAATCAAATCATTGGATAATTCAGTAAACACATAAAGATACGGGGCAGTAGGATGAAACACAAGGTGTCGGGGTCCCATGCCTGGATCCGTGGTAAACGTTGAAACTCTCTTTAAGTCAATATATTTATGAACGGTATCATTTCCCAAATCCACGGTATAAAGGGCACCGGTTTTGGGATGCGTATGTACGAAGTGCGCATGGGCACCTTTTGGATATTGGAAGGTTTCTATGATCTTTTTATTTTTATAGACGTTAATAGTCCCTTTATGATAGTTTGCGTCCGTGATTTCATCGCGCTTTGAATCATAGTGTACATAACAAGGGCTTGCGCCTTCTTGGGTGATGAAGTGTTCAAGTTTGGCTTGTTGGTTCTTTAAATTATAAACCCCAATCCCGCCTTGTTGCCCATCTTGGTAGACACTGTAGAGTGTCTGTGTGTCTTTATCATACTCAAGGTATGTGGGGTTCTCTGCTTTTGCGATCAGTTCTAAGTTTTCTAAGACTTCCTTGTCTTTATTGAGTGTGATTTGGTATATGCCTTCACTGGTCTTTCGGGTATAGGTACCCAGTAAAATTTTTTCCATAATTAAAAATCCTCCTGTTTCAATTATAGCACAGGGGTGGTACTTAATTTCACGAGACAGCTTTCAAAAAAACAAATTATGAAATTTAGAAACAGCTTCCATATATTTACTTGAAAAAAAATAAGCGAAGTCATAAACTGAGGTTAAGAGGAGGTTTTCTAATGGATAATAAACTTAAAATTGTAACCATTGGCGGTGGAAGTAGTTATACTCCAGAACTGATGGAAGGGATGATCAACCGAAAAGATCGTTTAAATATTGGTGAGCTGTGGCTTGTGGATATTGAGGCAGGAAAAGAAAAACTCAGTATCGTGGGAGAAATGGCGAAGCGTATGGTAAAAGCTGCGGGTCTAAATTGGGAAGTACATCTCACAACGGATCGAAAAATGGCGCTTAAGGATGCGGACTTTGTGACGACTCAGTTTAGAGTGGGCCAGTTGGATGCGCGTATTCGCGATGAAAGAATCCCCAGTAAGTATGGCTTTATTGGACAGGAAACCAATGGTGCAGGCGGTATCTTTAAAGCGTTTAGAACCATTCCAGTTATCTTGGACATCATCAATGATATGAAAGTATTGGCACCCAACGCATGGCTTATTAACTTCACCAACCCAGCGGGTATGGTGACAGAAGCCGCCATTAAAGTAGGGGGATGGGATCGCACCATTGGGTTGTGTAACGTACCCATTGGTTCTATTAAAATGAATCATGTCGCAATGGGATACAAAGAGGATGATAATATTCTTTTCCACAAATATGCGGGATTGAATCACTTCCATTGGCACCGTGTATGGGATAGAGATGGTCGTGAAGTGACCCAAAAGATCCTGGATACAGCGTATGATCCTGAGAGTGAGTTTGTGAAGGAACATGAAGTGAAGAACATCTTTGATATGGGATTTGATATCACGCAACTCAAAAGCTTGGGTATGATTCCATGTGCGTATCATCGTTACTACTATTTGGAAGCAGATATGTTGAAACATTCATTGGAAGAGTATGCGAAAGGTGAAACGCGTGCTGAAGTGGTGAAACGTACGGAAGCGGAATTGTTTGAATTGTATAAAGATCCTAATCTTGACTACAAGCCGGAACAACTTTCCTTACGTGGGGGTGCACATTACTCTGATGCTGCCTGTGAATTGATCGCGTCAATCGTGAATGATTCAAGAACAGAAATGGTTGTCTCAACTCAAAATAAGGGGACCATCACGGATTTACCGTATGATTCCGTTGTTGAAGTCAGCAGTGTGATCACTGCACATGGTGCAGAACCTTATAACTGGGGTACATTCCCAGCAGGTGCACGTGGACAACTTCAGTTGATGAAATCAATGGAAGAACTTGTTATTGAAGCTGCTGTAAGTGGAGACTATGGAAAAGCAACGGAAGCATTCATTGTGAACCCGCTGATTCAAGGGGGTAGTAATGTGAAACCCATGCTTGATGAAATGTTGGTGGCGAATAAGGATTACTTACCACAATTTAAAGATGTAATCGCTGGGCTACAAGCCAAGGGCGTTACATATATACCTGAATAATGAGAGGGGCAATTGCCCTTTTCTTATATGTGTAACCATAAATAAGCTTTTATTTCTGTGGTATAATAAGACAAAAGGAGGGATTATATATGAAATCAGCGACCATTCAATTGGAGACCTTAACGTGTCCATCATGTTCTCAAAAAATTGAGGGTGCTTTAAAAGGGTTGGAAGGTGTGGATCAACAGAGTGCTAAGATATCCTTTAACTCCAGTAAAGTGAAGTTGGACTTTGATGATGCACAGGTATCCATTTCTGATATTGAGCATGTGATCAGTAAATTGGGTTATGAAGTAAAACAATCAAAGGTTAAATAATAAATAAACCCTGTGGAATTGATATCCAGAGGGTTTATTTTTTTTATAAGCTCAACATCATTGAGTTATGATCGTAATCAAATGAGAACACATAGGCGTAGATTATATCAATGACCAATTGAATGGCGGCCCTTGATGAGAAGGAAGCCATTTTTTTCATGAGTTCTTCTTGTGGGGGTACATGGATAACTTCATCCGCATAAGCACACAAAGGATTGTCTTTGGGTCCTGTGATTAAGACAACAGGTACGCCCAATCTTTTGAGTTGCATCGCGATGAGTAGGTTGTTTTGGCCACGGCCATAATAGGATATAATAACCGCAATACTTTTTTTATTTTGGGAAGTGGCTTTCATAACTTGAAACCCTGCTTGGGATGATAAATTTGAGTTAATACCGATTCTGAGTAGTTTGTATTGGAAGTCTTCACAGAGTAAAAGTGACTGACCTTCGCCATATAAAAAGGTTTCTTCACCATCCATAATCATTTGCGCAACACGCGCTATTTGTTTGAGGTCTAAAACATGATAGGTATCCATCATCGCTTGTATGTTGAGATTTAAGATGTTACGCGCTATCACTTCAGGATCGTCTTGTTTCTCAAAGGGAACATCATCCGCAATGCGTGTATCACTTAAGCTAAAGGAATTAATTTCCTTTGCGAGTTGGAGTTTCAACTCACTGAACCCTTCCGTATCTACTTTGCGACAAAATCGTGTGACACTGGATGCGCTGGTATAGGTAGCATCTGCGAGTTCATGAATGGTCATCGTAATCACATTTTGTGGAAACTCATAAACATAATTCGCAATTTTAATCTCAGAATCTGAGAAGTGTTCCGTTTCTTTCAATCGATTCAATAACAACATACTTCAATCACCTCTTTGTATCCATTATACCCTAATCCTGTATATTTTACCTTTATTAATTGGGGACCTTACTTAATCTTTTTTATTATTGATATTGAAGGCTTATTTATGTATAATAGAGTAGCATTATGGAGAATTGGCCGAGTGGTTTAAGGCACCGTCTTGGAAAGGCGGCGAAGTGAATAGCTTCCGAGGGTTCGAATCCCTTGTTCTCCGCCATATGTATATTAGGACTCATCGAAAGGTGAGTTTTTTATTTT
>DEQB01000031.1 GCA_002359085.1 Erysipelothrix sp. UBA3377 | reverse complement strand
ATTATACCATCTATTCCCATACATGTAAAGAAATACAACAGTATTATTGTAATTAATGTAAATCCCTTCTATTGTACAATATAGGGAACTGCAACAGATTTCCTTACAGGGAGTTAAGTTACCTCCTAAGTGATGCTTCAAATTCTTTTGGAGTCATTTTTAGTTTTATGTGAATACGTTTATTAGGGTAGTAGTCTGTTAAATAATCGATGATGAGAACTTTCATCTCGGCTTTTGTTTTATGCTTATTAGGATAGATAAGTTCCCTAGTATGTCGGTTAAAGAAAATACCATGGTCGCCATCGTAGGCAAGTCTGGACAAGGAAAAACCACATTGTTGAATATTATGTGCGGACTGGATACGGGCGATTCAGGTGAAGTGTATCTATATGATGAAGACTATTCAAACCCCAGCCGCAAACAATTGGATGTGTTGTTTAGAAATAAGGTTTCCTACCTATTTCAAAATTCAGCACTGATTCATCATAAAACAGTGTATGATAATTTGAAAATTGCGACACGATATGCGAAGTACAATGATGTGGATATAGAAATTAGAACGGCACTTGAAAAAGTTGGTTTACCTGATTCAATACTGGATAAAAATGTCTTTTCAATATCCGGAGGTGAACAACAACGCGTTGCATTTGCACGTTTACTGCTGAAACCCTCATCCATCATCTTGGCAGATGAGCCGACGGGTAATTTAGATTATGACAATGCATTGATTATTTTCAAATTAATAGAAACGCTTAAAAAAGAGAATAAGACAATCGTAGTAGTAACTCATGATTTGCAATTCTTGGATTTGTTTGATGAAGTACAATCTTTAGGATAACTTACATTCTTAAATTGACAAACAACCATTTTTTTCAATATTTAGATAATTTGAAATGATTTGATTTTTTTAAGTTGTTTTAGATTATCTTTTTATTTGTTTAACTTTCGTTGTCGTATACTTGTAATCAATAGGATCAAAACCACACAGATATAGATCATAACTGTATATTTCGAAGATGCATCAAAGATGAATCGATTCCCCATCAACCATGTATTCAATGCCACATATTCAAATAAATTATTTCCCAAATATTGTAAAGCAATGGGCAATAGTAAAACACTGAGACCCACTAAATATGAAAGTGTTACGGACTTAATATGATTTGAAATGTAAATCAAAATCGTACAAACAACACCAGCACCCATAACACGCATTCCAATCATAATCCCAAAGTACTGCCATAGGGATAAGTTCGCATACCATTGACCCCATATTTCCATTGGAGCGGGGTGTACATCCAATATCGTCGCATTCCAGTTTTTCATTGGGTAGATATATGAAAATGCAAGATATTCACTAAGGGTTAAGAGTAGGACATAACCCACCGCAAACAAGCATGCTATCAATATCTTATTTCTTATCCTCTTGTGATTGCCTTCTTTTGTGACCACAAAGAGTGTATCCATATTCTTCTCTTTATCTTGAGAAAAAATGGGTGTAATCACAAACACCATCCCCACAATCATAAATAAGGCATTTCTAAAATCACGCGTTTCTGAAATCATTGAGAAATACGTCTGGTATCCATTGGGATAGGTCAACACATTCCCTTGTCTTGCTTCATAATAACCATAAAAATGTTTATAGATATTAGCATATTGTTTTTCCGCCAAATATTCGCCAAAGTATTTTAAAAATGCTTCCTCTGTAATTGCTTCATCCTGATATGATTGATACATTTCTTTATACTCAGTTTCAAACTCAGAGATGCGCAATGATTCTGCTTCAATTCTCGCTTCTTTCTCAGTATTAAGCACACCACCATATTCAGCATACATTGATGCAATTTCTCTTTCATAACTTAACGTTGAATAGGCGCCCACTGTTTGTGAGAGATAATATCCATGTGCAATAAATAGGGTTAAAACCACTATCCACCCCTTTTGCATTAAAAAGAGTTTAAAAGCTTCGAAGCGATATAAATTTAAAGAACCTATAAATCTCTGATGTATCTTAGAAGGAATTTGTGGAAGTTTTAAGTTATTCCGTTTTAAACTGATACTTCTATTCAAGACAATACCAATTGAGACAATAATCGTAATAAGATTCAAAAGCCCAACCGTCTTCAGTTGTTGTAGTGTCAAACCAAAGATTTCAATGACTTTATACTGCGACAACAAGTGTTGTGCATTCACAAGGGATACAAGATTCAAATACTTCAAAGGAACCATTAACATTGTATCATCGATCGTATGATATAAAACTGCACCCACCAAAACCACAAAGACAAAAAGAATGATGCTCACTTTTTTATTTTTAAACAAGTGATACAACACCGCAAACAGTGAAGATAAAGCAATCACCGCAAAGGTTTGAAGCACACACATCCATAAGTACCACTGCCCCAAACTATAAAGATACGGTGCTGTGTAGAGTGATGGAATCGATTGTACAGCAGCACCCCAAGATATCTTTCCATAGAACAATTGAGCCACCATCAAAATACTCGCATGAATCACAAAAGACATAAAAAATATACTCAACACCATCACAACAACACGCATCACAATGGTTTGAACTCTTCCTTTTCGTGTTAACAGTAACAAGGCATTCATATTTCTTGCTTCATCCACATTATATAAAGACAACGTGATAAAAATCCCTGCAGCCAACAATAAATACCCCACATTGGCATTCAGTGCACTCTCCATGGTGATATAGTTTGTTGATTCTAATCTAACTGATTGTAGTTGCGCATAACGCGCACCAAAATCATCGTAATACGCCTTGCGACCCTCACTATATGTGTTCCAAACAGGTGATATTTTCAAACGCTCTATATTCACCATTACTTCATCCACATAATCCTCAAAATCATGGATTCCACTATAAAATTCGTTCAACAGTTTCGTATACTGAAGATCCTTATTCAAATCATTATCAAATGTATAAGCTTCATACATTGCGATAAACTCAGGATCATGAAATACTTCCTTTTCTTCAACCATACCCAGTGGAGACACAATATATTGTTGGTATTCTTGATACAAACTGAGCCTTTCTAATGTCGCACTTGACTCTGATACTGCCTTTGAGATTGACAAGTTGTCATACTGTTTTTTCAACGCTAAATGCTCTTTATATTGATATGTTTCACTTTGATTTAAACTCTGATTAAAGTACCATATACCACTACTCAAAAATACAAAAACTACAACCCCTAGTAAGACGGATTTTTGAGACCATAATTTCTTTACCTCGTGATAAAAAAGAGTCATTTCTCCACCATATAATATAGATATGCATCCTCAAAGTTGGGTGTAACATCGCCGTCTAATCGATGCGCATCCAAATAACGAACACGGTATTGTTTATCGTATTTATATACACTGGATACACGATACTTCGCATGATACATTTCCAGTTCTGAATCATCCACATCCACTTCAAATACTTTATGATTTATAGTACTCAATAGATCGTCACTCGCACCCTGAAATACAATTTTGCCATGATTAATTAGAATCACCACATCCGCAATCGATTCAATATCCTGCATGACATGGGTCGCAATGATCACAATCCGATCTTTCGCGATTTCACGAATATAGTTACGCAATCTGATGCGTTCAAAAGGATCAAGACCAGCTGTGGGCTCATCCAATATCACAATCTTAGGATTCCCCAAAAGTGCTTGCGCAAACATTAATCGTTGACGCATTCCTCCTGAATATGTACCGACCTTACGATGGATACTTTCTTCCAAAGATACCTGCTTTACCAACGCATCAATTTGAACCTTCGCATCTTTACGACCAAGGCCCTTTAAAAGTGCCATATATTGCAAAAATGCATAACCTGAATAATGATCATATCCCTTTTGATCTTGCGGCATTAAACCAATCAGCTCACGATATGCACCCTTTAAAGACAAAATGGGAGTATCCTCATAAAAAATACTTCCTGATGTTTGAAAATCAAGTGTCGCAATGAGACGAATCATGGTACTCTTGCCTGCACCATTGGGTCCAATCAAACCATAGATTCCAGGCTTAAAATCAATAGATACATCATCCAAAGCTTTCACACTACCAAAATGTTTCGATACATTTTCCAAACTCAATTTTGATTCCATCATAATCTCCCCTTAATCACTACACTTACTACTTGAACTTAATTTGCCCACTCAATAATTATTTCCATTTCACCCAATATACCATCAACAATCTCAAACCGAATAAATTGAATGGATTCAAGATGGTGATAGTAAGCATAGACATAGTTTCCTATCACTATCTGTGTAAAACTAGAAATAAACGACCCTTTTGATTTTTCAACATATATGCTAAGCACATTGCCTTCATAATCAAATACACAAACTATCTGCTTCTAAAATCCCAATATTAGATATCACAATATAGTCATCCGTAACGATAGCGCCAACGGTATTGTGTTTCAAATGAATATCTTTATCCTTTTTTCCATTAAACAGGCGAATTGAATCATGATCCTCATCAGTATCAACATTGTGAAGATGGACCTATATATAGCATATATATATATATATAATAAAAAGAACGATGAACCCAAAATGAATCACCGTTTATAACTTGTTACCTTGCCCACTCTGCCAATACTTCTAACTCCTCAAGTGTACCCTCAGAGTACTTGATTCTAACAAACTCATCTTTTGATTCAAAATGTCTAAAGAGATATAGATAATTCTCGTCAATAACTTGACTGAAATGAGAGAATCTTGAATTACTTTCAGTATTGTCATAGGTCCCCAAAATTTCCCCTTGCCTGTTGAATAGATAGATATCGTGTGCTTCACTTGTTCCAGCAGTGGTAGATATAATATACTCACTGGTGAGAATCGGTCCCCCACTATCTTGTTGTAGTAATACATCAATATCTTCGTTTTCATTAAATAGTCGCATTGTCATATTCTCACGATCAAAATATACATATGATCCATCACGGAATTGGAATGTTTCTTGATCGTGTACTATTTGAAAATCTTTTGAATCAAAGTCGTATTCAACAAGTACATAATTATGGACATCATTACCATCATAATAGGTAGCTGTACCGAAATATAGTTTGTTGTTAATTGCGTTAATGATATTAAAACCATTTGATTTCTCAATGTTAACTACAACCGCTTCACCCGTACGTAAATCAAGTTTTGTAATATTTGTTGAACCTCCAGAATAAAATACGTTTCCTTCATGAAAAAGAATAGAAAACATATCTCCTGTCGTTTCTATTTTTTTAATCATTCTTCTATTCGTAGCATCTAGATCCATTTGAACAAGATTTCTCTCCAAGACACCAGTTTCTGAATTCAACGACTGCTCAACACCAAATAGATAGCCATTATAGTAGTTTAGGTTCTCTATGCCGTTTTCTAGATAGGATGAACACTGAGCATAGTTCTCGACTGAGCATCTTGAGTTCAAGTTAGAATCAACAATATTAAATAAACCTGTATCTTTGTCTACATATCCCAAAATGTATGCTGTAGCCCGTTCTGAAGGAACCTTCACATTCATCTTAAAATATATGCCATTTGGACTTTCGGTAGCCTCTCTTAAACCAGCCAAACTTCCCGATAACTGGTTTTGGTTAAAAGAGTAACCCCATGCATTTTCATCGATTTCTATAGGGTCATATTTTGAACATGCACTTACGAATAGTACAACCAATAATGTTGTGATTGTTTTTTTAATTATCTTCAAAATTTATACCTTCTTTCAAAGAGAAATGCGATACAAATTATAAACTGTATTCTATGATTTAGTAGTTTCTGTCTAAAGTTTTCTGAACACCAGCATAGTTATGTACACTTAAAATTCTTGAGACTGTGTATCCTGAAGAATGATAAGTAAATACCGAAGCGATGCCATTTGCATAATCTCCGCCTGTTCTTGTTTGCATTGTCGATCCTAGCCAAGCGTAAGATGTAATTCCAACACCAACATTTTCATTTATATTGGATGAGGATGTAAATGCAGTTGCGTTAGATTGTGAAGATTTACTCTGATTATAATTATAAATAACACTATTAGCTTCTACTGCTCCTGACAACAATCCTATCAACATAAAAATTGAAATTAAACCGAATACTTTCCTTCTCATTAAAAATTGTCCTCCCTATAATAAGTTAGATTTAGTATCGCATTTCTTATTGAAACTATAACATTTATGGTAAGCATAAGCAACAGCTATTAAGCATTGATTGTGTAAAATAGGTGTGGGTACGAAAAAAGGATAAAGTCCCTTATAATCTAATTAGCTACAGAAAGGAACCTTACCCATGTCAATTTTATCAAACAATTTATTAAAGACCATGTTTATCCCAAATTAATTGAAAGACTTAAAGAAATACAACAGTATTTTTGTAATTAATATAATTCCCTTCTATTGTACAATATTTTCTAACCATTTTTAAATAATTTCTTTAAACTTAATTTTTATAATCTTTTTTTGTAAACATCAACAAATATCTTATCTACATGACTCTTAATCACTCGAACCTTATCTAGAACTTCCATACCATCCCATTTTAGTGTGTTCTTAGTCAAGTCATAGATTACCTTCTCTTTAGGCCGTATAGAGTCTGTAATCTCCTTCGTTACCTTCCTATAATACACTTTGTCTATCACTCCCTTGACATACAAGTGATCTAGAACATTTGTGTTTGAATCTAGATGTTTCAAACTCACAACCCTCTTTCTTATTATTTCTTTCGTTATCTTGTTGAAGTGATTATCAATTAAAGGTGCAATTTGCTCATCTAGAATTTTTTCATTGACCCTAATGTTAGATGACTGATCGTAATAATACATGTACCTTTTATTCGGTTTTTTAGTTGAATCATAAATCAGTCCTTCGCCTGATTAGATATTATATACTTTTCTACCAAAAATATGATGGATTCCCTTAACACCATTTTTTGTCCTCAATTGTATTTGCTCCAAGCTCAACAATCGACATATCACAAACTTTCTGTGGATTATTCAAAATAAATGTTACTATTTGTCACTCACTAGGAGTCAAATCTTTGAGTTGAGCTATTTCAAGAAAGATATTTCTACTACCCATAGACTCCTACATTTCGATGAATTATTTTGACGAATACATCGAAGATATTATTTGTTATTTAATACTTATGAATTAATTCTTAGTTCACGGTCATTAAGAAGGATATCAGATTCGATTATTTCATTAATAAAGAGTTCTATAAGATCATTAAAATTGTTTTCTTTGTCAGATTTTTCTAAAGCAGAAAGATATTCATCCTTCTTTGTAACTTTGATATAGATTGGATATAACCCCTTCATATAAAACAACCAGTTTACGAGTGCTCTAGCTACTCTTCCATTACCATCAAAAAAAGGATGAACTGCTGTAATCTTATGATGTAATATAGTCACTTGCGAAATAAACTCACTATTCTTCATAAATTTCATTTTATCAACTATGTGATAAATTTCTTTGTTAATTTGATATATCTCTTGGTATATCAAATTGTAGTCACACGTTTCTAAATTTGACTTCAATACAACATTGTTAGTATTTCTAAACTCACCTGAATATTCAGAATAAGGTGAATATTTATAAAGTCTTTTATGGAGCTCCCTTAATGGCATTGATTCTTCGTCTATTGTTTTCTTTTGAAATATAAAATTAAACATCTCAACTTGCCCCGCTGTTTCAATAATACTTTGATATTCAGAAGAACAAAATTCGCTATTTTGCTTTTTAAGTCTTAAGTCCGTAATAATTGTGTTAATTGATGATTCGTCTAATTTACTACCTTCCAATCGTTCCTCATTTGAAATATAGTTGTTAGTAAATTTATACCAATAAAAATCTTCATTTACTGGATCAACAAACTCATAATAATCTATTAATTGATATTTTAGATCAAGAATTCTTTCATTAATCATTAATTCTTTAATTTTTTTACTGGGTTTATAGTCTTTAATCCTTCTTTTTAAGTTATTTGAATCTATTTCGCCATCGATGTATTTTAAATCATACGCTAAAGCGAATACACAAGCTTGAAAACTAACACCAAAATATACCGAAATTCTTAAAGCATCATCAAATCCAACATATCCTTCTTTTAAATACTTTTTTGCTTCAGCTTTTAAATATTTTTTTGGCATCAATAATTCTGCAGCAAATTTATCAGCAAATCTCTCAATTTCATTTTTTCTACCATCAATAGGACATAAAATCATTTGTTCTTCTTTATCTTTAATGTGGTGGCAAATTTCATGTGCTGCTGTAAATCGTTGTCTTTTTATGGGTCTATTTTTGTTTATACCTACTATCGCTATATCGGTATTATCATTTGGTACAATATAAATACCTTCTAGATCTTCAAAATCAAGTAACTTATAACTTACATTTAAGCGATTTAAAATGTAAAAAGGATCAAGAGGAAAACTTAATTTTCCTTCAACCTCAAGTTGACTAATGATCCTTTCTGCAATAATTTCTGGTGTTTCTAAATGATCTTGATAATTGTAATCAGCTAACATCTAAAACTATTCCTTTAACTGTTTCTTAAACTCGACCAAATTCATAATTTCTAGTCTGTCTTTCTCAGATAATTTGGAAAAAGATCTTGCAAACATTTTAATTTCTTGATTTTCTGAGTAGTTGCCATGAAGTAACTCATCGCTTGTAACACCAAATATTTCGGAAAATTTACTTAACTCCTCTGCTTTGATACTTCTCTCACCAGATTCAATAGCTGTAATTGTTGTTCTTGAAACGTTTAGCAACTCTCCAATATACTCTTGAGACAAACCAAGCTCTTTTCTATATTCTCTAATTCTATCAAATAATTTCATATGTTTTCCTCCTCAAAAAAATTATAACTTATTATGTTTTAAAAAACAACACATTTGGTCGGATTTTCTGACTTGTCTATTAAAACATTTATACAAAATCAAATTAATATTCTGAATTTATTTACTTTTCTTTTGTTCTTCTCACAGCTTAATTCTATCCTCATGACTCACCACATGATTTAATTGGTGTAACATCCACACATAGCCAAAAGGATCCACCATAATCGCATTGGACACTCCATAATCACTCTGCTCTGTCATTGGTTGAATCTCTTTAAAGTTTTCATCCATTGCTCTTTGGTAAGTCTCATGGATATCCTCTACCATAACATTAAACCACATGGTATTTTGATGCTCTGGTGTCGCCGCAAACAAGTTAAATGAGGGATTCTCATCCAACATATGAAATCTCACACCATGTAATGTAAAAATCACTTCATTCTCTCCCTGAGGCAAATCAGATACTGCAATTCTTTCCACCCCAAAGATTCGATCATAAACTTCAAGAGCTTCTAAACTGTTCTTAACAACGAAATCAATCTCAACACCAACCATAATTTTAAATTATTTCTTTGAATTTTACTTTAACAATAGTTTTTTTGTATACATCAACAAAAATTTTATCTACGTGGCTCTTAATCACTCGAACTTTGTCCAAAATCTCCATATCCCTCCATTTTAGAGTGTTCTTAGACAGATCATAGATTACCTTTTCTTTAGGTCGAATAGAGCCTGTAATCTCATTTGTTACTTTCATATAATATACTTTGTCTATCACACCATTAACATATAAGTGGTCTAAAACACTAATATTTGAATCTAGTTTTTTTAAGCTTACAACTCTTTTTCTTATAATTTCTCTCGTTATCTTGTTGAAGTGATTATCAATTAAAGGTGCAATTTGTTCATCTAGAATTTTTTCATTGATCCTAATGTTAGCTGACTGATCATAATAATACATGTACCTTTTATTTGGTTTTTTAGTTGAATCATAAATCAGTCCTTCGCCTGATTGGATATTATATACTTTTCTACCAAAAATATGATGGATTCCCTTTACACCATTTTTTGTCCTCAATTGTATTTGTTCTTGAACACCATCAAAAAGCTCTTCAGATATTATAGCCACACTATGATTTGGAATCGTTAGTCTTGGGTTTTTGAAAGTTCCCTTATAAATAGGATTATTCAGCATTATCCTAATTCTTTCATACGTCCATTTAAAATCAAAGATATCATAATGATTTGCCATATAATGATAGATTGAATATAATGTCATTTCTTCGTAGTAGTACATATCAAACACTTGTTCTACAATGACCGCTTCTAGCGGTAAACCATCTTCATTTGTTTTAGACCATTCAATATGGATCTGAATTAAAGCATTAGACATTGTTACATGTACAGTTTCCTCATGTTCACGAATTGTAAATGGTAATGGGGTTCCGTCAGTCCAGTATCCATAAGGCGCTTGATGTTCCATAAAGTAGTAATTTCCATAGCGAAGCTCGCTTGTTTCAATCACTCCATTAGTATCAGTAACTAACGTTTCAATTAACTCACCATCTTCTGTATAGATACCAAATTCAGCATCTGGTAACAGTGTGCGGTATCCATCTGTTTTAGTTAGTCTTGCTTTACCATAAATAACTTGGTTTGTTACTGTTTTGTTTGTATTGGTAAGTGTAGCTGTAGGTGATCCCATTGTGATTGTAATATCCCATTCACCCTCATAAAGCACATATCCTTCTGGGGATTTCACCTCTTTAGCATAATATTGACCAAGTGGTAAATTATTAAATGTTGCAACACCTTCAGCATTTGTCATTTCTGATCCAATGAGTTCATCAGCACTATAAATTAGTGTTGATCCTTCATAGATGTCAGATTTAGCATACAGTTCAATAATCGCATCACTTAGTTTTACTCCATTAAACTGAGTAAATGTTTCATCCCAATCATTTTCAACTTTAGTAATTGTTACATTAGAGCGTTGATATTCATTTGATACTGTAACTGCACTTGTAACAACGGGTGTTGTTTGGTTAGCATAACTTAAAGTAACTGTTATTGGTGTTGAATCAATTACCACACCTGTATTCGTTCCAACGCTCGTTTCGACTACAGTATAGGTTCCTAAAGGTAATAAAGTAGAAGTTGCAACACCTTCAGCATTTGTAGTAATCGTATCAACTACCGACCCACTACTATTTCTAATTTCAAAAGTAACGCCACTTAAAAGATTGCTATGGTCATCAACTTTAGTTAAAGTAATTCTTCCTTGTGCAGGGTTATTTTTGCGCGTTACGCGGGCTGTTTCTCCGCTTGTTATATTTACACTATAAATTTGTGTATCAAGCACATAGGGCGCTACTGTTGTCTTCTCGCGGTAATAAACAGTTGTACCGCCCTCAATATCACTTAAATTAATAATCCCTTGAGCATTTGTTGTTCGGGTAGCAAAAGGACTACTCATATCAGCATTAACACTGAAATCATAAACAACACCAGGTAAGGCGCCTCCTTGGTGATTATGCTTGGTTAATTTTAAACTTCCAGTTGCAAGGTTAAATGTAACCCAGCTGTCAAGTGGATCATGGTTATCCCTACCTGCTGTAAAAACATCTTGTGATGTTCCATATCCCCAAGATACCGAGCTTGTGGCACTGGGTTGATATTTTTTATTAAAAGAAATTTTTTTTCCATCAACTTCTGCACTTGTAACTCTAACTCGTAGTGTATTACCGCTATTTGAGACAAGTTCTAGACCACTAGGTAAGACCACTTTAAAGCGTTGTAAAACGCCATTAGTATCAGTGAGTGTAATTACATCACCTATCTTGACATCATGAGTAGAGTCATGAAATGAGGGACGGGTATAATACGTGGACTTTAAATTATTAATTTGTGTTTTATAGCTATTTATAGTACTGATGTTTTCACCATCTTTACCAGTCCATGAAATCGTAAACTTCTCGTTACCGCCATATCCTCGAACCTGATTAATAGTCATTTGTTCCCATATCAATTCCTGAGCTGCTAAATAACGGTGGTAGTTTGTATCTCCTTCAAACCCATATCCAAAATAAGCGATAAGCCATATCTGGTCTTGTTGTGCTGGTGGCAAATTGTTATAAAAGTTATGACTTGTGTAAGTATTACCTTGTGCCGCTTGGCGTGTCGGATCTAAACAATACGCAACATGTCCATCAATATATGAAACACCCCATGAATAATGGGTTCCACTCCACCCACCAGAATAACTATCAATCTTATACTCTCCTTGAAAATTATTTGGAGTCGTTAAGGTACCAGTTTGTCCCATTGAAAAAGGCTTTATGGACATTGTCCCTTCATTAACTTTTGTATTGATTTCCTCTTCAGTAAGTGAAATCACCTCACCAGTTGCGGGAACGAAAAAATCCAATGTATCTTCTTCAGGTTCAACGTCCTTGATGTTTTGAGTTTCGTTTTTAACAGAAAGCTCATCCACTTCAACTTCAAAACTAAAGGTCAGCTTTTCTAAGACTTCTTCTGCTTCCTCATTTTCATTTTCGATTAAAACAGATTCAGTATACTCTACAACATACTTATAGTTTCCATTCTCACCAACTATATGCGTTATAAGATAGCCATTTTGAATGGATTCACCTTCATAAAGTACATCGTTTATTTCAATGGACGACTCATGTTCTGCTTTAAATTCTAGTTTAACTTCTCCATCAACAACTTCTCTATCTACAGTAATTGCTACTGTTTGTTCGTCGTTAGTGTAGACTTCTTTTATTTCATCCGCATTTACGGGTACTGACACGCCTGTTAAGGCCAATAAAAAAACCATCGCGCTGATGGTTATGTGTTTAAATATCTTTTTCATAAATCCTCCTCTATATTTTGATATTTATATATTGATAGCTCTCCTTTCGTTTCAAGGGGGTCTAACCCTCCGCATAAAATCAACTCCCTTCTATAAATATAAAGGGTGCCAAAATTGGCACCCTACTATAGATTTACTTTCAAAAGGTGCCAATTTTGGCACCCTATAAAAATATTAACTATTAACAATTATCTAACCCACTTATGATTTTTGTTTAACCACCATTGACCAGATTCCCCATTGTGGATTAATCTTAAAGTGTAGAAGCTTCCCTGCCCTCCATTATCACTTAATTCAGTACAAGACCATCTAACGACATCTTTTCCGTCTATCAGCTCATACTTTAGAGAATCATAAATTTTCCCACCTTCGACCTTACACAACTCCATACTTGAATAATGTCTATAGGTCATGTGAGAATATGGATCAATCCACTCACCACAAGGCTTCGTTTCATCCGTACCACCCGGACAGACTACACTAGGTTCCGTTGGCTTAGTATTGTTGTTAGATCCACTACCACCACTTTGTGATCCACCAGAAGTAGATCCACCTCCAGTATTGCCACTAGGTTTAGTTGTATTGTTTGTAGATCCAGTACTTGGATTTGAAGGTGATGAAGGTTTAGGTGTTAGAACCGCCACTTCAGGCTTCTCATTGACAATTACTGTTACTTTGAATGAATCTTCAGTCGTGTTGTTATTCTTGTCTTTAGCTTTAACAATGACTTCGTATTCACCATTTGTTTTAATATCAACGTTATTGTCGTTAATTTCAACCTCTAATTCACCATCAACAATATCATAAGCTTTAATACCTTTATTGAGATCATACTCAACATTTTCGCCTTCTTCATATTCAATCGTTATGTCATGTATCCCTTCGATTACAGGCTTGTTTGTATCTTCTACAACGTATTTTAACTCAAATTCTGTAATCACATCTCCAAGTCTTGCATATACAGGTACTTCAAAACCATCACCCACCTCTAAAGTAGGGATTTCTCTAAACATAGTATCTACATATTCACCTTCAGCTGCAATCACTTGGAAGCTAACCTCATCATAAGTAGAGGCTTCCTTGTCAATCAGGTCTTCGATTTCAATTAAATCAAGCCCTTCAGGTAATGCATCCTCTAAGATTGTCTGTCCATATTCAAAGATAATATTATCTTTAAATACAAGAACAGGCCTTGGTGCTTCTTTATTGTTTAATGCACTCACCACGAAAAACACTGCGATTAGTATAACAACAGCAATTCCTATTACAATGCCTTTATTTCTTTTTGTCAGTTTATTCATTCTTTTCATATCAATTCCTCCTGTTTTATAGAGGGTGCCAAATTTGGCACCGTGCTTTATTTATTTTTTAAAAATAGTAGGTACACTTTATGTTCTTGTTTAATGCTTTACTTTATGAGTTTGAATACGCCTTAACAACTACACAAGAATTGTGTTTACAATAAATAGGTGTATAAACTTGATAAAGTAATGATTACAAATCCATAATACTATTACATTTTTGAAATATCAAATTCAACAAAAAAGGGCGTGTCTTTCGACATCGCCCAGCTATTTAAGTGATTTTCATACCTCTAACAGAGTAATTATAGCATATTTGATGTGAAA
>DEQB01000030.1 GCA_002359085.1 Erysipelothrix sp. UBA3377 | reverse complement strand
AAAATGTTTGATAAAACAACCAATTCATCAGGGCCAACTTTTCCACCACCATACACAAACGCAACCACTTCATAACTCAATGTTATAAATCCAATGGTCGCTGGAATGATGAACAACGCGATTAATAAGATTGCATCATGCATAGAATGAACAACCTTAACACGATCGTTTTTAGCCGCTGCCTTAGCAATGGTAGGATACGCGACTGAAAGGACCCCAGCCACAAATAAACTCGTCGCAAATCCATTCAAACGGTAACTACTGTTGATAAAGGAGTAACCCCCATCAGCGTGAATGATCGTAGCGTATGAACGCATCAGTAGATCATCCAAAGCAACCACAACGGATGAGAGCAGTACTGGCAATGAAATAATGATCATTTCATTCAAATACTTATCTTTAAAGTCTAAAATAAAGTTATATCTAAATCCATAGCGATACATGTATATCAACATCATCACACCTTGAAGTGTAAATCCAATCGCACCCCCATAACCCATCATATTGGTGTTGCCTGTTGAATGTGAAACCACCACAGACCCAATAATGATGATATTACTTGGGATAGAAATTAAGTTCGGTAATAAAAAACTGTCATTTATATTTAAGAAACCCGTTCCCAGTTGAATGACTGCTACCGAAATAACACTCACTGAAAATATACGAACAAACTGTGTTGCCAATGCATTGGCTTCAGCACTAAATCCTGACGCAGTCAACTTCACAATCAATCCGGGAAACAAAAACATCATCAGTCCCATAACAAATGAGAAAAGAACCAAAATGTTGAATACATTGTTTACGAATGTATTTGAACTATCGGGGTCATCATGGTCAATACGTGTGTACATGGGAATAAAACCAGTAACCAGTGCAGCAACAACCACCGACAATAATAATGAAGGGATTCCAAACGCAAGTGAAAACGCATCACTGATAACACCATAGCCAAAAAAGTAATAGATGACTCTATCTCTTAGAAATCCAAATATTTTTGCAACTACGGTAACAATCATAACCATTAGCGTTGTTCTTTTCATATTATCACCTTAAATAACGCGCCATTCAAGTTCTAAATCAACATCAAATGTATCTTTAACGCGTTTCTTACATTCAGTAATAACATCTGCCATATCATCAACTGTTGCATTGCCTGCATTCACAATGAACCCAGGATGTTTTTCAGAAACAAGGGCATCCCCAATTCTGAATCCTCTCAGTTCAACAGTATCAAATAATTTCCAAACAAATAATGAATTACCATCTTTATCTTTTGGACGTTTGAATACAGATCCTGCATTCGCAAAATTACGAGGCTGTTTAACATAGCGTTCATGACGGTACTCAAGCATTTTACTCAAGACTTCGTTGTAATCCCCAGGGATTGCTTTAATACCACAACGTAATACGTAAACAGGCATCTCATTCAATTTAGAATGACGGTACGCAAAAAATGCTTCATCTGGGATGAGACGTTGGATTTCCTTTGTCTCTGCATTGTAAACTTCAATCCAGTTTACATATTGACCAATCGTATATTGCCATTGGCCTGCATTCATAAAGAGTGCACCCCCAATAGTTCCAGGGATGTCTTCCACAAAAGCAAGTTCACCCAACGATTGTTCACAGGAAAACCAAGCCAAACGATGCAGTCTGGTTCCCGCTTCACAGACAATTTCATTGCCGTCATACGTAATGTCATTGATTAAATTTGTAATAATGAAACAATATGCTTCATCATAGTAATTTTTAGAGAAAAGGATGTTGGATCCATTTCCGATAATCACTATTTTTTTATCATCAAAATCACGCAATGCGTCCACAAAACTATCCATTGAGTATGGCATTACAACTGTATGGGCTGTAACCTCCAAACGCAATGTATTGTAGCGTTTCATTGATGCGTGATTGAGTACGAAATAATTTTTCATAGTATCTCCTTTTCACATGATAACACATAAAAAAATCTTGGTAAACCAACCAAGATTAAAAGTTTATTTTGTATCACGATCTACGCGATGTGGTAACTTCCACTCTCCTGTAACTGAATCTTTCACGATTGTTACTTTAGGTAGATTTACATGTGTTCTTCTTTTTGCTTTACGAGATTTCGAAGTTCTTCTCTTTGGTACTGCCATATGTATTCACCTCCACTTTGTTAATCTTCAAATTTAAAGTCTTTTAATTTTTCAAGTCTGGGATCAATCGATGCTTCCTTTTGTTTTTTAAACTGATCTTCAGTCAGGACTTCCCAACCGTCTCCTGAAGGATAAACTTCAAGATCTGGATCAACCACTTTCAAAGGAATTTCAGCGATCACTGCGCTATAGATATACGGCAGTAAATCAACTTCATCACCATCTACCCGTATTACATCTTCTGTATCATCAACCTCTCCAAATCCAAAGACCTCAGAAACTTGTGTATTAAGTTCCAAATCTAAAGGTTTTAAAGTGATGGCACATGGGACAACGACTTGATATGAAATTTCTAAACCGACTACAAACTCTTTTGATTTACTATCGTAGAATCCTGTACCCGTTACTTCCACTTCACTAATTTCAGTAAAGCGGCTATTTGGAGCAACGTCCGTTTCTTCAAATTGAATTGGTTCATCAATATGAATTACGTTGTTTTCAAATTCCTCCAAATCATATATATGGAATTTCATTTTCTCACCTTGCTTTATCGCTTCTTAATTATATTGAAAAGCATACTAAAAGTCAAATAGAAATGCTTAAAAATTATTTCGCGAACTTTCCTCAAATCCCAGCAGTTATCGAATCATATCCACAATGGGTTTTTTAATCACAATTTTCACTGATCAAGCCCCAAATTAAACGAAAAACAACACTTTCCTAAAAAAAGAACCTGATGTGGTTCTTTTTTCAAATATAAGGGGAAAGAAATTTTGCATAAACGAATATTCACAAGGGGCATGAATAAGGAGAATTGTTTATACATGTAAGAACTTCTTACAACTATATAATACATTTCAATTGTGTTAATTAGATTTAAAAACCATGGTAAATTATGTGACTTTAACATTATCCATCGCAGTTTCATAGACACGTTTGAGTTTATCCATATTCACATGCGTATAAATTTGAGTCGTGCTGATCGATTCATGACCCAACAAACTCTGTACGATTCTCAAACTTGCGCCATTGTCTAAAAGATGGGTCGCAAAAGTATGACGCAACATATGCGGATGAAGGTGCATCCTTAAATTTGCTTTTTCACCTTGAGTTTTGAGAATATATTGAACCCCTCTGGACGTCAATGGTTTCCCTTTTCCATTCACAAACAAACAATCATGCGCATCATCCATCAATCGACTCCGACTTTCACGAATATAAGCTTTCAATAAATCTTGAAGCGATTCATAGAAAAATAAAATGCGTTCCTTATTGCCCTTACCCAAAATACGCAAGGTTCTATTTTCAATATCCATATCCTGAATCTGTAAATTACATGCTTCACTCACACGCAAACCCGTCGCATACATCAATTCAATCAGCACGCGATTTCTTAAACCCAAGTCCGTATCATCACAAGAAGTAATTAACGTCTCTAACTCACTATACATTAGAAAGTTAGGCAAACGTTTTTGACTTTGGCGAACGGTAATGGCTGAAAAAGGATTACGTGTCGCCCCGTAGTTTAATTGCATAAACTTCATAAAAGAACGCAAGGCTGAAATCTTGCGTGCAATACTAGACGACGCAAGTTCCATTTCATACAGTGCGTTCACATAACCAAAACCCACACCCTGATCTAACTTTAATAAATCCTCTCCCTCTAAATATTCCAAGAATTGTGATACATCATTTTTGTAACTTTCCTCAGTATGTTCAGAAGCAGTGTGGGTCATTTTAATATGCTTTAGGAAATTATCCAGATACGCTTGATTGATACGTTCTGACATGATTTAAACTTCTTTCTGCCATCAAATCTCTATCTTTAAGGCGGTTTTCTACCAAACCAAAGTTCGCATTCATCGGTTGGAAACTATTGGGATTGGCACTCGCAACATAACCTGCCATCGCACCCATAATGGTTTCTTTTGAAAGTGAAAGCATGGATGAGCCTTCCAGGTATTGTGTCATATTTAAAGCAGCATACAAACCACTGGCTGCAGATTCAATGTAACCTTCCACCCCTGTAATTTGTCCCGCAAAGAATAAGTTTGGATAGTCCTTCATTTGATAGAAAGCATTCAAACTCTTTGGAGCATTGATAAAGGTATTACGATGCATGACACCATAACGTACAATTTCAACATTTTCCAGTCCAGGAATCATTTGGATGATACGTTTTTGATCTCCCCATTTAATTCTAGTTTGGAATCCAACAAGGTTATACAAAGTCCCCGCTGCATTGTCTTGTCTCAGTTGGACGACTGCATAAGGACGATTTCCATCGGGTTTTTCAAGTCCAACAGGTTTCAACGGCCCAAAGGTCATTGTTTTAGGACCACGGCTGGCCATTTCTTCAATCGGCATACAACCTTCAAAAACTTTCACATCTTCAAACTCTCGCATGGGAGATAACTCTGCCGCCATCACTGCCATATGAAATGCATCAAATTCTGTTTTGGTCATGGGGCAATTGATATAATCTTTTCCATCACCCTTATCATAACGACTCTTACGATAAGCAATATCAAAGTTAATGGTTTCCCCATCCACAATGGGTGCCACTGCATCATAGAAATATAAAGCATCGGTATCTAAAAGTTTGGCGATAGATTGACTCAAACTATCTGAAGTTAAAGGACCCGTTGCAACAATCGTTGGAATATCGGGATCAATCTCTGTTAACTCTTCACGCATTAAAGTAATATTATCAAATTCATTTAAAACAGCCATTACTTTTTCACTGAAACCATCACGGTCTACAGCCAAAGCACTTCCTGCTGGAATTCTTGAACCATCCGCTGAGGCTACAATCACAGAATCTAAAATTCGCATCTCTTCCTTTAAGAGTCCTGCCGCATTACTTAGGGCATCACTTCTAAAGGAATTGGTACAAACCAATTCAGCAAAGTTTGAAGTAACATGGGCTGGCGTCATTTTTACGGGACGCATTTCATAAAGTTCTACATGGTATCCACGTTTCGCAAGTTGGTAAGCAGCTTCACTGCCTGCTAAACCTGCACCAATTACTCTAACCTTTTGTTTCATCTTTTTCTTTCACTTCTTTCTTAATATAACGACATTTAGGAAAATTACTACATCCTGTAAAGTAAGTACCATATCGATTCTTACGTTTCACCAATTCATGGTCACATTCAGGACACATTTCACCTGTCAATTCTGGTTCTTCTTTTTTATTTTCTTCTAAAGGTCTGTTATAACGACATTTAGGGAACGTGTTACATGCGATAAATTTACCAAAACGACCCGTTCTATACACAAGTTCACCACCACAATCTGGACATGCTTCACCCACAAAATCAGGGGGTAATTTTACCATGTTCTTATCTGCAGCTTCCAACAATGGATAGAATAGTTCCACAAAGTTTCTCAAAGACTCTATGTTATCCACTTCACCATCCGCAATCATATCAAGACGGGATTCCATCTCAGCTGTATAGTTAACGTTAATAATGTTTGAAAAATGATCCTGAAGGGCATCGTTGGTTAAGAATCCTTGATCAGAAGGTTTAAACACCTTTGTTTTTGAAGTTTCAGACACGGCACCAAATGACACATAGCCACGAGCAACGATTGTATCCATAATCATGGAGTACGTACTGGGTCGACCAATACCATTTTCTTCAAGTTCTTTAATTAAACGCGCTTCCGTATAACGGGCTGGCGGTTGGGTAAAGTGTTGGGTTGGATCAATTTTCTGCGCTTTATATGGCTTGGTTTCATCCAATGCACCAATCAACTTATCCGTACTGTCTTCATACGTATATACTTTCAAATAACCGTCAAACTTTAAAGTTTGTCCAGAACCACTGAAATCATAATCATTTTGAGTAAACACAACACTGACTGAATCATAGACTGCTGAAGCCATCAACGATGCCAAAGCACGGTAGTAAATGAAGCGATAGAGTTTGTACTCATCGGGTGTTAAATTGTCTTTAACTGACTCGGGTGTACGGTTAATGTTGGTAGGACGAATGGCCTCATGGGCATCCTGAGTATTATCTGTCTTTTTACCTGCACGATAAAATCCAACGTATTCTTTTCCGTAATTTTCTTTAATATAGGCTTTGGTTTGTCCCACAAAGCTATCACTCAAACGGGTTGAGTCCGTACGCATATAGGTGATCAAACCTTCAGTTTCAGCACCAATTGTGATTCCTTCATAGAGTTTTTGAGCCACTCGCATGGTCTTCTTCGCTTGAAAATTCAAACGCGTTGAAGCTTCTTGTTGTAGGGTTGACGTGATAAAGGGCAGTTTCGAAGTCTTTTTACGATCCTTCTTCTCCAGCTTGGATATCACAAAATCACCTTGTACTGCATCGACAACAGTCATGGCTTCTTCTTCATTGGTTAATTTTAGTTTCTTACCTTTAAATTTATCAGCTTGGGTTTCTATTTCAATACCATTGTTGTCAAAAAACGCTTTAACATGCCAGTATTCCTCAGGAATAAAAGCTTCTATTTCACGTTCACGATCCACAACCAATTTTAAAGCAACAGATTGAACACGACCTGCACTTTTTGAACGAATTTTAGATTGTAGCAATTTAGACAATTTGAACCCGATAATACGGTCCAATATCCGTCTGGTTTCTTGAGACTTAACCAAATCCATATCAAGGGTTCTGGGATTATCAAATGCCTTTAAAACAGCATCTTTCGTAATCTCGTTAAATACCACACGATTTTCTAAACCAATTTCCAAACCCAATTCATCCGCTAAGTGCCATGAGATGGCTTCCCCTTCGCGGTCAGGGTCAGTTGCGAGATAGACATGATCCGCTTTTTTTACTTTGGTTTTTAAATCTTTTACAGTATCTCTTTTGTCTTTACTAATGACATAAGTAGCCGCAAAATCATTATCAAAATCAACACCCAGGCCGTCTTTACCACGGGTCGCCAAATCACGTATATGTCCTTTTGATGAGACTACTTCAAAATCTTTCCCCAAATATTTTTCAATGGTTTTTGACTTTGAAGGAGACTCAACGATTACTAAATTCTTCATGTTATCAACTCCAATTTCTACTTTCCTATAAGTTATCCACACTTGTCAAGATATCTGCCCCTTCTTGAATCAATTGATTGCACCCTTGTCCGCTTTTCATATCTATAGGATGGGGCAATACCAATACATGTCTATTCAAAGTTAACGCTTCATTAACGGTTGTCATCGTGCCACTTTTGAGTGCAGCACTCATCACATATAAATCAGGACTCAGTGCCGCAATGATTCTATTTCTAAAAGGGAAATAATGTTTCTCTGGTTTTACACCCGGTGGATATTCAGAAACAATACACTGTTTCTCTTGCATCACTTTAAAAAGATGCGTGTTCTCGTGTGGATAAACGACATCTATACCACACCCTAGCACAGCCACGGTGAAAAAATCAAGTGAACTTTTGTGTGCGATTGTGTCAATGCCTCGGGCCAAACCAGAGACGATTGTATAATCTTTCTTTAATTTGTCCACCAGTCTATGGGTCATTTCCTTCGCATATAAGCTAGGATACCGACTTCCCACCACACTGATACATTTCTTTTCTAACAATTGTATATTCCCTTTGTAGAAGAGCACAAAAGGCGGTTTTTCCAAATCGTACAGGGCTTTGGGATACAAAGCATCTCCCATACAAACATAATCGCAATCAATCTGATACGACCCTACCGTTTGATTACTGTTAATCATTTTTTTAATTTTCTGATGGTTTCCTTCACAATAAACCGCAATGTCTTTGAGTCTTTCTCTCATGATATCACCCTATTAGAATTAAACAGAAAAAAAGAGAAGACCTAAATATCTAACGATATTTGGACTTCATCCTTAAAGCTAAAACTCATTCTATGTGCAGGACAACGACCATGTTTTATTATGGCTTGTTTGTGCGCTTTGGTGCCATAGCCTTTATGATTTTTAAAACCATACTCAGGATACAACCCATCCAATTCAATCATGATATCATCACGAATTGTTTTCGCAAGAATACTTGCAGCCGCGATACTTAATGAACGCGCATCCCCCTTAACAATGGATACAACTTCCTTGGTATCTACCTCTATTGGCATCGCATCGGTTAAAACAACGTCAACGTTTGCTTTCTTCGCAATATCACGCATCGCGTCTTGAACTGATGCATAAATATTCTTTGAATCAATGGTTTCTACATCGATAATTTCCACAAAATAATAAATTGCATCCCTTTTGATAATATCCACCAGTTTACGTCTTTTTGTATCGCTCATTTGTTTGGAGTCATTGATTTCAGGATGATCATACCCTTTCTCAAAAACAACACCACACACAACACAGGGTCCAGCCATTGGCCCGCGTCCTGCTTCATCCAATCCCAATACATATTTATCTAAAGACCAATACTGCATTTCAAATTCTTGAGTTAATCCCATGACATAGGCCCCATCGCACCATTTTGAACATCATGTAAAAAAGTGCGCCGTGCTTGTTCGATATCTGGATATCCCCCACTTTGAAGGTATCCTTTCGCTATCGCAAGACTTTCAAAAAAGTTTTCAAAGTCGAGTTTACCATACAGAGTCTCAAAATAGTCATGATGGGTAACTTTCAATTTGTTTAAAGCATAATTGGTAATCAATTCTAAAGGAAATCCCGTTTCTTTTATAGATCCCACCAAGGCACATTTAATGCCCATTTCTTCATTTTCAAATCGGGGCCATAAAACTCCGGGTGTATCCACAATCTCAAGTTTCGGTCCCACCTTAATTAATTTTATAGCTTGGGTTACCCCAGGTCTATTCTCAACACGTGCTGCTTTACGTGATCCCAATTGATTGATGATGGTTGACTTACCCACGTTAGGTACCCCAACAATCAAAGCACGGGATGCGCGAGAACGAATGCCCCTTCTTTCATCGCGTGCGTGTCTTTCTTTCATTAAGATTTCTGTTTTTTCCAATACCAAACGTTTGATGGGGTCATTAAAAACATCCACTGCGATGACTTCTGCCCCTTCATCTTTAAGTATCTTTTCCCACTTTAAGACGCGTTCTGGATCCGCAAGGTCTTTTTTAGTGAGGATAACCATCACTTTTTTATCCCCTGCTGCGCGCGCCAAAACGGGATTACGCGTAGAAAAAGGCGCCCTTGCGTCACGACATTCAATCACAAAGTCGACTGTAGGAAGCGTTTCTTCGATAAGCCGAATGGCTTTTGCCATATGTCCAGGGAACCATTGTACTTGTGTCATTAAGAGTCGCCTCCTAAAAATCTTATTCTATTTAGCGGAAAGAAAACAAATCCATTTTTACTTTTAATTTGAGATTTATCAAACGGTCCATAAACGCGTGAATCACTAGAACGCACACGGTTATCGCCCATTAAAAAATATTGATCTTCGCCCAATACTACAGGACCAAAATCCGTGGTAAAAAACGTGTTATGATCATCTGTCATACTGGCGACATACGCCATATCTAAAAATGATTCTTCAACTTCTTCACCATCAATATAGAGTTTATCATTGCGGTATTCAACGGTTTCATTGGGTAACCCTACGACCCGTTTTACCAAATATTTATTGGATGCTTCAATATAGACAATTACGACATCAAAACGATTGATACCGCCAAATGTTACACCCAGTATATTTGAGAATCCCATTTCGGAATCTCTAATTGTGGGCAACATGGATTCCCCTTCAACACGAAAAGGCCTTACAACGAATTGTGTAATTAACACAATCGCTACAAAGTAAATAACTATGGTTTTCATGGTGTCTTTTAGAAACAGTATAAATTTATCGTCTTTTTTCATAGTTCTCTTTTCTTATAATTAGGAAAAAAGAGTCGGCTACGACTCTTCTTATTTACGAATTTCAGCCAATCTTGCTGATTTACCAGAACGTTTACGTAAGTAGAATAACTTCGCACGACGAACTCTACCGCGACGTAAAATAGTAACACTTTCAACAATTGGTGTATGAACAGGGAATGTTCTCTCTACTCCAATTCCTGAAGAAATTTTACGTACTGTGTATTTTTCAGCAATTCCACGTCCTTCACGGTTGATGACAACCCCTTCAAACGCCTGAATACGTTGTTTCTCTCCCTCACGAATGCGCACATTAACAACAACTGTGTCTCCCGCTTTAAAAGCAGGTAAATCATCGCGCATCTGAGATTTCGTAATATTACGGACTAATTCCATCATATCAAATCACGCCTTTCTAATATATAAAACTGGTTCATAAACTCTAGTTAGCGGAACCCGAGTGCTTAAAGCTTATATAATTTACCATAATCAACTGGTTTAATCAAGGCTTTATCGTAACATTCTTGAAAAGGTTCGCATCTGTTTTTCCATCTTTTTGAATTGATTCAACAAGCGATTTACCTCGGTTGTACTCACACCCGCCCCTTTTGCGATTCTATTCTTTCTACCAGAACGGATAATATCAGGTTTGCGGCGTTCCTCTAGTGTCATACTCAGAATGATTGCTTCTGTTTTTTTCATACTATCAGATGCATCTGTATCACTAATTTGACCTGCCATCTGTCCAATTTGACCGGGCATCATTTTTAAAAGACCACTCAAAGGACCCATTTTGGATACTTGTTTCAATTGAACCAACATATCCTCTAAAGTGAATTCACCACGCATCAAACGTTGGGCTGATTGTTCAGCAGCCTCCATATCCATTTTTTCTTGGGCTTTTTCTACCAAACTGACAACATCACCCATTCCCAAAATACGGGATGCGATACGATCGGGGTGGAAAGCATCCAAATCTTCAATGCCTTCTCCAACACCCACAAACTTCACAGGAACACCCGTCATATGGCGTACAGATAAAATTGCACCACCACGTGCGTCCCCATCAAATTTTGTTGCAACAAGACCCGTGAGTGTGAGTGATTCATTAAAACCACGTGCTACGTTAATCACGTCTTGTCCACTCATTGCATCAACTGATAATAGTACTTCATCAGGTTTCGCAATTTTTTCAATATCGATGACTTGTTTCATCAGTACTTCATCAATTTGTAACCGTCCTGCCGTATCAATTAAGACTACATCATAATTATTGGCTTGTTTTAGAGCACTTTTTACAACTTCAACTGGGGTACTGTTTTCTTTATGGAAAACATCTACGCCAATTTGATCTCCTAAAATTTGAAGTTGCTCAATGGCTGCAGGACGATCTAAGTCTGCTGCAACCAGTAAAACATTTTTATCTTCTTTTGTTTTTAAATGGTTTGCGATTTTTGCGATTGAGGTTGTTTTACCTGAACCTTGTAGACCCACCATCATTAAGATACCGGGTGTCTTGGTGAATTCTAAGTTTTGTGTTTCTGACCCTAAAATATCAATCAGTTTATCATTCACAACCTTCACAAACATCTCAGAAGGATCAACACCTCTGACGACTTCTTGTCCTAAGGCTTCCTCTTTAACGTGTGCTAAAAGTGTATTAATAACCTCTAAACTGACGTCTGCATCCAAAAGTGCAAACTTAATTTCATTTAATGCTTCACTGATATTCTTTTCAGAAAGATTGGCTTGGCCACGCATCTTTCTAAATGTATCTTGAAGCTTGTGGCTGAGTGATTCAAATGCCATGTGTTATTCCTCCTATAAAAACGATGTCTCTTCTTTTTTATCTTCGTGATATTTTACATCAATAATTTCAACTTTTTCTAAAACTTCTTCAATCATACTGTCAAGATCAAAATGTCTTTCATATTGTGCAATTTTATGCGCTCTTGGACGTGTGACTGGGTTTTTAGGTGTAAAGATTGTACAGCAATCATCAAAGGGTAATATGGATGTTTCATAGGTATCAATCTTTTTGGCTAAGTCGATGATTTCTATTTTATCATATGTGAGTAATGGACTCAAAACAGGAATACTATCAAAAGCAGTGATCGCATTCATACTATGTAAGGTTTGAGAGGCCACTTGTCCTAGGTTTTCACCATTTCCAATTGCTAGAATTTTTTTACGATTTGCCAGTTCATTGCCAATTCTTAAGAAGAAGCGACGCATCATGGTAATCGCATAACTTTCTGGAGCTTTATTATAGATATCCATTTGGATGTCTGTAAAAGGTACCACATAGATTCTAATGTTGTTTTGGTAGCGTGTTAATTTACGCGCCAAATCGACCACTTTATTGAGTGATTCTTGTGAAGTGTAAGGGGGACTTGCGAAGTGAATCATTTCAACATGGACCCCACGTTTCATGAGTAAATATGACGCAACAGGTGAATCAATCCCACCTGACAGCATCATCAAGACTTTCCCTTGAATCCCTACAGGATAACCTTTCGCGCCTTCAATTTTATCCATCATAATAAAGGCTGCTTCACGTCTTATTTCAATCCAAACACTGATATCAGGCTTTCTTACATCTACTTTAAGATCTGTATTTCTTAAGACTTCACCTGCAACATGGCGGTTAATCGTATCTGAAATATGTTCAAAACTTTTATCATGTCTTTTTGAAATAATTTTAAAGGTATCACCTTTTTGGTTTTTAATGTTTTCTAATACAGCTTCTGTAATCACTTCCATATCTTTTTCTACTTTAATCGCTAAAGAAAA
>DEQB01000019.1:2637-9998 GCA_002359085.1 Erysipelothrix sp. UBA3377 | reverse complement strand
TAAAGAACACATGACATCATACGGCGCAAAAACCTATACGATACTTTACGAAAACGATGACACAGTCATTGTGCGCTATGATGATACAGTTTATGAAATCATTGAATTTGAGGATACATGGATCTTCCCCAAAGAAAAATACCACAGATTTGATATCTATGGACTCATTGAGACCTATCCCAGTTATACAATGGCAAACATGTATCTCAACTACTATGAGATTCCCATTCAAAGTGACAATACATTTGAATACCGCGCAAACTACAAGCCCACTACCATCAGTGAGGATGGTGATCCTGAACGCGATGAAATTACGCTAATATTTGTCTATAACACGACACAGGAAGATATAGAACTCAGAAGTTATGATCCCAGTTTGGATAACCCAACCTATCAACCCATCGCTACACAACGCATGGACTTGGATGCATACAGTTATCTATTAATACCAGAAACACCTTTTATTATGGATGACAATCAAAACATCACCCCTTATCTCAAGGATGAAGTTTACATGGCTGAAGTTTCTGATCTAAACACCTATCAAAACATACGCATTGATGGTGTTGCGTTAGATTCGTCTATAGGGATTCAACTACCCTCTAACTTTTATGATTTATTAACACCCCTTGAAACAGAATTGGATTTAAACCAAGAATTGTTGCATCTGGAAATCAACCATCTCGATCGATTTAAGTGGGGAAAAATTCATGACACCCTTACATTTTATAAACATAATGACACAGTCATCGTATCTCAAGATCTTTACGACATTCAAAATACAATGGATATTGACACCTTTAATCGATTGATGACTTATATCCATAATCAAATGGATTAGAATATAAAAACAGCTGGCGTACTCATATGAGAACACTCAGCTGTTTTTTGGTTTACACTAGCGCAATAAAATTAAGTTCATAAATCACAATACGGGTGATACCACTTTGTGACATCACACTATACCCCCTTCGATACGTATGATTTTGAAGATTATTTTCTTTAAACTGAATCTTTTTGGCACCGTTCATCATCGGATGTTTCAAGTATTGAACCAACGTATAACATGCATCTTCTAGACTGACACAAATACCCAGCTTGCCTTTAACCATGGTAACCTCTTCACCATAACTGGTTGAAATATGGTTAATGGTATACAGTGCTTTATGCTTTTTTTCAAGACCAATCCAGTATTGTAGCACCTTCTTATTAAATTCTTTACCCATAATAAATTCAGTCCATGTAATGGTTTCTTTATGATTATCTTTGATCATAAATCCTCTTTTCTAACCATAAAAAAAAACTCCATAGAAGATGGAGTCGTACGTTATCTTGTCTTATCCATCTCATCAAGCATTAGCACCTTACCGTATGGCAGGTTGCTGAAGGGTCAACGAGCTTGTCTCTCACCTTCTCTTTATGGTGTTATCATTATATCTTTTTTAACTTGTTTAATCAATAAAAAAACACACCCGAAGATGTGTTATTAAGTCTTATTGAAATTCAAATAAGTCTGCGTCATTTACACTGACGTTTTGACCTTCTTTAAGAAGGTTAACAGATTGACCACTGGTAAATATTAACATAGATGTTAAAGGCTTACCTGCCGCTTTGATGACTTCTAGATCCATAAATGCAAGTGTGTCTCCTGCTTTAACTTTGTCGCCCACTTTAACTTGGGGTTCAAATCCAGCACCATCAAGCTCAACAGTATCAATACCCAAGTGTAATAAAATTTCAACACCTTGTTTTGTAACAATACCGTATGCATGCCCTGTAGGGAATGCAACTGCAATTTCTCCATCAACGGGTGCAACCACTTTACCTTCAGTAGGTTCAATCGCAAACCCATCACCCATCATTTTGGTTGAGAATACTTGATCCGCAACGTTCTCTAAAGGTAAAACTTTACCAGACATAAATGCAATATACTCTGATTTTTTCTTTTTTCCAAATAACATAAAATATGACCTCTTTCATTATTATGTTTAAAGTATATCATAATTGTTTTGATTTTCGACAGAATTTACTTATACTATAATTAAATGAAAGCGGGGTGACATTTTGTATCGCGTAAAAAAAGTACTCAACAACAATGTAGTACAGGCAACAGCAAACTTCCAAGAATACATCATCGTTGGATTGGGAATTGGTTTTAACTTGAAACCAAAACAAAAAGTCCCCGTTGAGAAAATTGAGAAAGTATTTGAACTCAAACGCGAAGACTACTATAAATCCAGTCAATTGGTTTCCGAAATGGATCAAGAAACCTTTATGACCATGTATAGTATCATCGAAGAAGAGAGCCAAAGACTCAATATGGAATTGTCGGCCCATGCTTACTTTACATTGATTGATCACATGAACTTTGCGGTTGAGCGGTTCAAAAGTGGTCAAGATATTAAGAATATGTTGATTTATGATTTGAAAATTCTTTATGGAGATGAGATGCGTTTATCAGAAAACATCTATCACCGATTCAATAAAGAATTTGAGATTGACCTCCCCTATGACGAAGTTGGGTTCTTATGTATTCACATCGTCAACGGACTCAACAATGAGATTGAAAACAAATCCACCGTAGTTGTGGATGCGATATTTGATATTTTAAATATTATCAGAGACTTCTATTTGGTCCCCTTAAAACAAGAGGATTTGGTCACACAACGAATCATGATTCACGTAAAAATGTTACTCCATCGCGTAATTTCTGGAATTCAACTTGAATTTGATGAAATTGTGTTATATAATGTGATTGAAGAATTTCAAACCGCTTACAAAGTGAGCCAAGAAATTCAGAAATATATAGAGCAACGATTTGGTGCTACACTAAACTCACAGGAACTTGTCTATTTGACGATCCATATCAACCGATTGGAACAAATGGTCAAAAACAAGTAGGCTTGTAACCTTTTTAAAAATTGGGCAAGACCTTTCTCTTAGAGTGTATCTTTTTAGATACGCCTTTGAGAAAGGTCTTTATTATTTGTGTAACCCAAATCAATGCATGCCAAAGGAGGAAGAATATGGCAAAGTATACAGAAGATGCGAAAGTACTTCTTAAAGAGATCGGTGGAAAAGAAAACATTTCCGGCCTGACACACTGTGTTACAAGACTACGTTTTGTACTACAAGATGATAAAAAAGCGAATATCGAAGCGATTGAAGCACTTCCTTCCGTTAAAGGAAGCTTCACACAAGCTGGACAATTCCAAGTTATTATCGGAAACGATGTAGATTTATTCTACAACGAACTATCCGCACTTACTGGCATTGAAGGCACAACCAAAGACGGCGTTAAGGAACTGGCGAAATCACACCAAAATCCTTTACAAAGAATTGCATCAAACTTAGCAGAGATTTTTGCACCGATTATTCCAGCAATCGTTATTGGGGGTTTAATCCTTGGATTCAGAAACATCTTAGAAGGTGTTGACCTCATTACTCTTGCGGACGGTACAAAAACAACGATCGCAAACCACTACCAATTCTGGGGTGGCGTCAACCATTTCCTATGGTTAATTGGTGAAGCAATATTCCACTTCTTACCCGTTGGTATCACATGGTCTATTACACGTAAGATGGGAACCACCCAAATATTGGGTATCGTCTTAGGGATTACACTTGTTTCACCCCAACTCTTAAATGCGTATGGCGTACCTGGAACAGATCCATCTGACATTCCCGTTTGGAACTTTGGATTTGCTCAAATTAAAATGATTGGTTACCAAGCACAGGTACTTCCCGCAATGTTCGCAGGATTTACCCTTGTTTACCTAGAGAAATTCTTTAAGAAAGTAATTCCCAATGTAATCAGCATGATTTTCGTACCCCTATTTGCGCTAGTACCAACTGTACTCTTAGCACATATCGTGTTGGGTCCAATTGGTTGGCAAATTGGTTCATGGATTTCAGATGTAGTCTATGCAGGACTTACTTCAGGATTCCGCGTTATTTTCGGAGGAATCTTCGGACTCTTCTACTCACCACTTGTTATTACAGGATTGCACCACATGACCAATGCGATAGACATCCAATTGGCCAACGACTACGGTGGCACCTTACTATGGCCGATGATTGCGTTTAGTAACATTGCACAAGGTAGTGCCGTATTGGGTATCATTTACTTAAACCGTAAAGACAAAGAAGAACAACAAATTTCAGTACCCGCAGCGATTTCATGTTACTTAGGTGTAACAGAACCCGCCATGTTTGGGATTAACTTAAAATATCAATTCCCATTTATCGCAGCCATGATTGGATCAGGTGTTGCAGGTATCATGAGTGTTGGTATGGGATTAATGGCCAATAGTGTGGGTGTGGGTGGTTTACCAGGATTCTTATCCTTTAACTTACCTGACTACTGGAGATTCTTCTTAATTGCAGCAGTCGCAATTGTAATTCCATTTATATTGACAGTTGTTGTTGGAAGAAAACGTGGATATGGACAATAAAATCGTCTATCAAATCTATCCGAAATCATTTAAGGATAACAATCACGATGGTGAAGGCGATTTACAAGGTATCATATCTAAATTAGATTACCTTAAAGACTTAGGCGTTGACATTTTATGGTTAACGCCCGTCTTTGTTTCACCCCAAAACGACAACGGATACGACGTTCAAGATTACTACCACGTCGATCCACGCTTTGGCAGTGACGAAGATTTGGACTTACTCATATCAAACGCAAAAGAACGCGGCATGGATATTATGCTCGACATGGTATTCAATCACTCATCCACGTACCACCCATGGTTTCAAAAAGCATTAACGGGCGATCAATCATACATGGATCGTTACTTCTTTGTGAAAGAACCTGTAAACTGGGAATCAAAATTTGGGGGCAACGCATTTGAATATGTAGAAGATCTCGACATGTATTACTTACATTTATTCGATAAAACACAAGCAGACTTAAATTGGGAAAATGAAGCAGTCTTCAATGAACTCGTTAACATATGTAACCACTGGCTTGATAAAGGTGTTCGCGGATTTAGATTCGACGTTATAAACTTAATTTCAAAACCAGATGTCTTCAAAAACGATGACAAAGGTGATGGACGACGTTTCTATACCGACGGAGACAAAGTAACACAAAACCTACGTCGCTTGGGTGAACAAAGTTTCGCACAATACAGTGATGTGATGACGGTAGGAGAACTATCCAGTACCTCTATTGAAAAAGCAAGTCAATACTCCAAACGAAACGAAAGTGGTTTGAGTACCATCTTTAATTTCCACCATCTTAAAGTGGATTACAAAGACGGACAAAAATGGGCCTTAAAACCCTTTGACTTTATCGCACTCAAAACACTCTATCGCACCTGGCAAAACGGCATGGTCGAAAACGATGCTTCAATGTCTTTATTCTTAAGCAATCACGACCAACCCCGCGCCATCTCACGATTCACCGATGAATCCTTTGAAGGCGGCAGTATGTTGATGAATATGATCATGAGCTTAAAAGGCGTTGTATACCTTTACCAAGGTGAAGAAATCGGATTGCCCAACGCCAACTTCGATGCGATTGATTTATATCGCGATATTGAGAGTTTAAACTACTATAAAGTACTCTTAAAAGATCACAGCGAAGCAGAGGTACTTGAAATCTTGAGGGAACGTTCCCGTGATAACGGCAGGACACCCATGCCCTGGGATGACAGCCAATACCATGGCTTCAGCAATCAGAAACCCTGGATCCCCTTCTCCAAGTCAAACAAACTAAGAAGTGTTCAAAGTATGATTGATGACAAAACATCACTTTTGCATTACACCAAGGATTTAATCAAAATTCGAAAAACTGACCCTGTCTTAATTCATGGCGATGTAACCTTCATGGATATGGATCACCCACAACTGTTTGTATACACACGTTCTTACAATCATAAAACATACCTGTGTATTCATAACTTTTACAAGGAAAGTGTAACGTATCCATTCACATACAAAAATGTTATCGCACATAATTATCATGACGTGATTGAAAATCAATTAAGACCCTATGAAAGTATGATCTTAGAAATCGAGGCATAAGCCTCTTTTTCTTTGCACTTTTGTTGCAGTTTTAACCTCACAATGGTAACTTAATACCGGAGACAAGGAGGAAATAAGAATGGACGTTCTAATAATTGGCGGCATCGCTGCGGGCATGAGTACAGCGATGAAAGCACGACGCGAAAACGTTGATGCCAATATTACCGTGATTGAAAAAGAAGACTACGTTTCATTTGGAGCATGTGGGCTTTCCTATTACTTGGGAAACCAATTCGAAGACGAAAATGAACTCTTTGCAAGAACACCGCAACAAATAAAAGATGCTGGTGTCCGCTTACTCACAAGACACGAAGTGATCGCTGTGGATTTGAATCTCAAAACCGCAACCATCAAAAACTTAGAAACTGATGAACGCTTTACCAAAAGCTATGATAAAATCATGATCGCAACAGGCGCAAAAGCCGTGATTTCCGATTTGCAAGGCGTAGATGCTGATAACGTCTACACCATTACACGATTGAAAGATGTCAAGAAAATGAAAGAACGCCTCAATCAATATGAAAATATCGTAATTATTGGTGGCGGGTTCATCGGAATAGAAACAGCAGAACAACTCGCGCAACTCAACAAGAAAGTTCACATTGTACTTTCAAGTGGTGAATTGATGCGACGCATCTATGATGTTGAAGTGACTGATAAACTCAAAGAAACACTGGAAGACATGGGTGTTCAGGTTAATCTAAACACCAATGCAAAACAACTGGTTGTCAAAGATAACAACGTGGTTGAAGTCATCACAGATCAACAATCCATCAAAGCAGATGCGGTTGTGATTGCGATAGGTTTTATGCCCGTCACTGACTTATTCAAGGGTCAACTTGAAATGTTAGAAAACGGCGCGATTATTACCGACTCCTATGGCCAAACTTCAATTGAAGGTGTTTTCTCAGCCGGAGACTGTGCCAGTGTCAAACACAAATTCACAGGCGACAAATGGATTCCCCAAGCAACCTATGCTAATAAAATGGGAAGACTCATCGGAACCAATATTGTGAAAGACAAGAAAGACTGGATTGCTTTTGGTGGCGCCTTGGGTTCCAGTTTGATTAAAATTGGTGAAATGGATGCAGGTATCACCGGTGTGAATGAAAAAGAAGCCTTAAGTCTTAACATGAACATCGCGACCACCACTGTTTACACCAACAACCACTCTAACTACATTCCAAATCAAGAAAAAATTATGATTAAACTTATCTACGATAAAGAAACATTTGTGCTCTATGGCGCACAAGTGTTCGGTAAAGAAGCAGGCCTTCGTTTACACGCACTCACCGTTGCGGTAAGTGCAGGTGTTACAACCAAAG
>DEQB01000019.1:0-2609 GCA_002359085.1 Erysipelothrix sp. UBA3377 | reverse complement strand
AACTCGGGTTCATGGACTTTGCCTATGCCCCACCTTATAACTCAACGTGGGAAGCCATAAATGTTGCGGCCAATACGGCCAAATAAAGGAGAGAAATTTATTATGATAAATTCACCATTTTTTACGCAATTTCTAAAAGTAAGTAACTACTTCACTTTAGTTGCGTTAGTCGTGATGTTAATTTCGATATTCGCAATGAGAAGCTTGGCAAAAAGAAAAGTTGACTTCTCAAAACGTATGATTATTGGTTTACTCGTTGGACTTACATTGGGAATCCTCATTGATTTCATTGGTTCCAACAACGCCATGTATATTGATCAAGCACAATCTGAAATCTCAGTATGGTATGCATTGGTTGGATCTGGATTCATCCGTTTGATTCAACTCCTAGCAGTCCCCGTTGTGTTTCTATCAATTATTAAAGTCATCATTGATGTCGACGCAAAACGCATCAAAAGCTTAACAGGTAAAACATTCATTATGTTGCTGGGCACAACAGCCATTTCAGCCATTGTTGGTATCGTAGTTGTAAAACTATTCAACCTACAAGGAACAGACTTTGCTGCAACCCTATCCGATTCACAAATTACAAGAATGGGTAGCATTGCATCCCAAAGTTTCCCAGAATTTTTCTTAAGCTTAATCCCCAATAACATCTTAAGTGTTATGACCACAAACTCATCGGTTGTTTCAGTTGTCATTGTAGGAGCATTAATTGCAACATCCATTAGATTCTTAATCGCAAAGAAACCAGAAACTGTAAAATCATTGGTGGATGTTCTTGAAGCATTAAGAACAACCATGAACTCAGTTCTCATTAACATTATCAAATTGATGCCATATGGTGTATTGGCGCTGGTCGCAAACACAATCATATCCAATGGACTGGCAGTCATTGCAGCCATGGCAGGATTCATTATCGCAATCTATGCCGGTGTCATCATTATGTTAATTGTTTATGTATTCATTCTACTCGGCTTTGGTATTAGCCCCTTTACTTTCTACAAGAAAGCATTCCCAACCATGGTCTTTGCTTTCTCATCAAGATCCAGTGTTGGAACACTACCTTATACACTTAAAACACTTCAAGAAGACATGGGTGTATCCAGTCAAACAGCCAACTTTGTAGGTACTTTAGGAACTACCATTGGTATGAACGGATGTGCCGGTGTATTTCCAGCAATGCTTGGAACATTGGTTGCTTCTGCAGTCGGTGTTGAAATGAACTTCGCATTCTATATGATGGTTGTATTGGTCGTAACCATTGGTTCCATCGGAATCGCAGGTGTACCAGGAACCGCAACCGTTGCCGCAACCGTAACTTTAAACGGTTTGGGATTTGGTGAAGCCATCCCTCATATCGGTGCAGTATTCGGAATTGACCCAATCATTGACATGGGAAGAACCATGTTAAATGTTACCGGTTCAATGTTATCCGCTGTTACCGTTGATAAATGGGACGGATCACTGGACGAGAAACAATTCAACAGTTAATGAAACGACCTTCGGGTCGTTTTTATTATGCAATTATTGTAACTGCTTTCAGTTTGAAAATATAATTGCTATACTTTATAAAAAGGAGATGTGGTTTATGATGAATAAAATTAAATGGGGCGTGGTTGGATTGGGTAATATCGCACATAAGTTTTGCGAAGCCATTCAAGACCTAGAGAATGCAGAGCTCTACGCTGTTTGCTCACGCAGTATCGATAAAAGCCAAGCATTTGGATCTAAGTACGGGGTCAGTTTAAAACGGTGCTATGACACCTATGAAACGTTGTTACAAGACGATGCTGTGGATGCGATTTATATCGCACTTCCCAACAACCTCCACAAGGACGCTTCCATACAGGCTCTAAAACATAAAAAAGCAGTCTTATGTGAAAAACCTGCTACGATCAATACAAAAGATTTAATTGAAATATTAACAGTCGCCAAAGACAATAACACTTTTTTTATGGAAGCCATGAAAAATCGATTCACACCCGCAATCAAATCCGTTAAAAACATGTTAGAAAACAATCATATCGGTACCATCCAATACATTCACGCCGATCAAAGTTTTATGTCAGAATTTGATCCCGATAGTCGCTTATACCAAAAAGAAATGGGAGGCGGTGCCTTACTGGATATTGGCGTCTATCCACTCTCTTTATACCAATACCTATTTGACCAACCCCTCATTAACATCAACAGTCAATTAACTTATCTCAATGATACCGTTGATACAGCGTTTATGATGATGGCACAAAATTCAAACAATACCAACATCCACATGTTCGCATCCATTCAAGCTATATCATCGCGTAATTTCTTAATCGCAGGAACCAAAGGATTCATTGAAATCCCAATGTTTTCAAACCCACAATCCTACAGAGTTTCCTTACACAATCAAGTTGAAACCTTTGAGTTTAAACATCTATGTAATGGGATGGAATACCAGATTGAAGAAGCTTCCCGCTGTATTTTAAACAACCAATTAGAATCCCCTCATATGACATGGGAAGATTCACTGATCGTGAGTCAATGGGTAGACACAATTTTAAAATTATCGGAAAGGGAGATGGATTAGCCATCTTCCTTTTAGATAAAAAATAGCATAAAAATCT
>DEQB01000045.1:2532-26678 GCA_002359085.1 Erysipelothrix sp. UBA3377 | reverse complement strand
TCTAAAATCCTTTGTGTATTTTTAAAATGATATTTTGAAACATTTAACAACATCTCAGGTCCGTGAATTGCTACAAATTCGCGGGCTTTTTCATCGACATGAGGACCTGCACCCTTAGGAAAAATAAAATCATATTTTTCTCCCATTTGGTCCAGTGTTTTTAGAAAAGCATAACGCGCAATGATTGCACCACACGCAACGGCCAAGTATTTATTCTCAGCTTTGGTCACAAACGTTAAATCTCTAAAGACCTTGGTTTCATTTTTTAAATACTGATAATAATTTCTTTCAGGCGTGAATTGATCAATCACATTCAGTTTTGGCATTTCATACTTATTTTCTAAATGTAAGAAAGCTTGATTGTGAAGCTTCGCTTTGATCGCATTGACATTGTTGGTTTGTTGTACTTCGTTGTACTTTGAGTTTTGCAAAACCAAAAGACTGTGCTTAAGATTTTCTATTAAAATAGGCGCAATTTCAACAATAATTTCATCTTTCATCATCTTGGTATCCATAATTTTAGATACGGGTATCTTTTCGTAATCTTCAGGTTCTAAGATAACAGCGCATACGGTGATGGGGCCAAAATAATCTCCCGTTCCAACTTCGTCACTACCGCTCATATGTTTTGTATTTTCAATGATTTCAGTTCCTTTGGGTTTCATATCACGGATGTGAAGTGATAAATCATCGGCTTGGTAAACGACTTTTCCGCTCTTATATACGGTGATGGTAAAGTCAGATCCTTTGATTTGAAAATGTGTATGTGGAATATCATAACGAAAATCACAACGATTGTATCGTTGCTTAAGTTTCTTTATTTCATCCAGTGACATTTTAATTACATGTGTATCCATGCTTATAGGGTATTCTTTTCTTTTTTAATTGTCAATTCTTGTGTATAATATATAAGAAAGATTATCGAGGTGAACATATGTTTGAATTTCCACAAGAATTTATAGTTTATTTAAATGCGATTTGGGCATTGTTTTTGGTGTTTGTGCTTTATAGAGGATACAAACGCGGTATGTTATTGCAGGTTGTTGGATTGATTGGTACTTTTGTATCCTTAATCATTGCATGGCTTTTCAGTGACGTATTTGTGAATGTATATACCTTTATCAATTATAATAAAACTGGAATTTCTAAATTTGATATGTTTGTTAGCGATAATGCCAACCAAATGATTTGGTTTATTATTATTTTTGTTGTGATTCGTTTGTTGATGTTAGTTTTAACACCCATTGCATCGATGATATCCAAAATACCATTGATCAAACAAGTGAATTCCATATTGGGTGCTTTATTCAGTATTGTCATATATTTTGTTTATATGGGTTTATTGATTTTATTTTTAACACTACCAGTGATTACCAACGGTAATGAGATTATTGAAAATACGTTATTAAAACCCATCCAAAGTGCGATGGTTCCCGTAACATCTTTCTTGGAAGAAACCGTGGAAAAGAATACAGCGATCCAAAGTCTATTGAACAATCGTGGTTTATCTACTTCTCAAAAACAAACCATGATCAACATGTTAGAAGACAATGGGTTTACACAAAGTGAAATTAAGGAGTTTTTAGAAAAGAATGAGTGATGTAAAAACTCGTTTAGAATTAGATAAGATTTTAGAGCGGATTGCTAAGAAAGCCTCTTTCTCTTTAGGGAAGGAAAGGGTATTGAAAAGTGAACCCTCTTTTTCTAATCTAATTGTTGAGCGAGAATTGAAAAGATTAAAAGCTGCCATGCAATTGATTGTTGAACAACAGTCTTTAACATTTGGTGGTATTACAGATGTATCTTTTGCGATTGGAAAAAGCGCAAAGGGTGCAGTTTTAAGCGTGGAAGAAATTGTTGATATTGGTCGCTTTGTACAAGGAACCCATCGCTTGAAAAAACAATATTCAAATTTGGATACACAATATCCAGCATTGGATGATCTGTTTGAAAGTTTGGTTGAGACAGAACGTTTAGTTCAAATGATTCATAAATCTTTCAGTGAAACGGGTGAAGTGTTGGATTCAGCTTCCAGTACATTGCGTGAGATTCGACTTGGCATTCGCAGTGCGATTCAACAAGTTGAACGACAAACTCAAAATTTCCTGAAGAACAATCGTAATATTTTAGTTGAAGAAGTGGTGACCATGTTTCATGGCCGTCAAGCTTTCTTAATCAAACCGGGTGATAAAAATAAAATGGATGGAACTATCTTGGGATCCAGTGGTAGTGGACAATCTGTCTATTTTGAACCGGCAGTAATATCCAGACTACAAAATGAACTGCAAGCCCTTGAACATAGAGAACATGAAGAAATTGAAAGAATTTGTCGAGAAATTTCTTTAGAAATTGGCAGTGAAAGTGCACAACTTTTAGCCAATTTAGAAACCTGTGCATTACTGGATGCTTTATTTGCCAAGGCCTCATGGGGTGTTCAACATCAGGGCGTTGTGGCGCGAATTACTGAAGATAGATTACATTTAGTCAATGCGCGACATCCATTGATTGATCCCAAGGCCGTTGTGTCTAATACGTATACTTTACAACCGCCCCATCGCATGATTTTAATCAGTGGACCCAATACAGGGGGTAAGAGCGTTACCTTAAAAACGATGGGATTATTTGTGTTAATGACCTTATCGGGATGTCCCGTTTTGGCAGATGAAGCTGAAGTGATGATGGTTGATCAAATCTTTGTGGATATTGGGGATCAACAATCTATTGAAAAATCATTGTCTTCTTTCTCCGCACATTTAGAAACCATTTCTCATGTGATTGAACATGCGACTGCCAAATCTTTGGTCTTATTGGATGAACTGGGGTCTCAAACAGACCCATTAGAAGGTGAGTCTTTGTCGATGGCAATCTTAGATCACTTTAGAACTTTGGGTGCATGGGCAGTTGCGACTACGCACTTTACACGCCTGAAACAATATGGAACGCAATACGATGATATTTTAATTGCGTCCGTTGAATTTGATTTGGAAAATCTGAAACCTACCTATCGTTATCGTGAGAATATTATGGGTGAATCCAACGCTTTGGCGATCGCGAAACGACTGGGCATTGATTTAACGATCATTGAAAATGCAGAAGTGTATAAGAAAGAAAGTACGTATGAAGCGGATCACTTGATGGAAATCTTGGAATCTCGCATTAAGGAGAATGAAGATTTACAGGATACTTTATTAAAGGATAAGGCTGCATTAGAGGCTGAAATAGAAACGCACAAAAATGATCATATGCAGTTATTAGCGTCGATTAAAAAAGAAAAAAGCGAATGGATTGAATCCAAGGAAATTGAGTTTGAAGAAAAGTTGAGTAAACTGGAACAAAGAATTCGTGAAATGGATAAAATGGTCAAACCTACCGAAAGACATCAAGTCTTAAAAGAGGTTAAAGCTTTAAAACCGAATACGGTTGTGGAACCCATTCATGTGAAAGACCATGTTAAACTCAAACAAACATCTCAAGTGGGTGTGGTTGAAAAGATTGAGAAAGACATCGCCTTTGTATCTGTTGGATCGATGAGTTTACAAGTTAAATTGAAAGACTTGGAAAAGATGCATGTGTCCAAACAAAGTAAAAAAGTAACGAAGGCACACAGTGTGAGTCGTAAACAAGCCATTGCTTTAGAAATCAATGTAATTGGTAAAACCGTTACGGAAGCCATGCCATTGGTTGAAAAGTATATCGATGATTGTATTTTAAGAAATCTCAATTCATGTCGTGTTATCCACGGTGTTGGGAGTGGAAAGCTGCGTGAAGCAATTCATGGCATGTTGAGAAAACATAAGGCAGTTGAATCCTTTGAACTTGCGCCCTATCATGAAGGGGGTGCGGGTGCAACGCGGGTGGTGTTTAAGTCGTGAAACTTACACTGAATGAAAAAATAATGAGTTTACCAACTGATCCTGGATGTTATTTGATGAAGGATTCTAGAGATACGATTATTTATGTTGGTAAAGCCAAAAACTTAAAGAATCGTGTGAGTTCTTATTTTAGTGGCGCCCATGATTTAAAAACCACACAAATGGTATCCAATGTCGTGGATTTTGATATCATTGTGACGGGAACGGAAAAGGAATCTCTAATTCTTGAGATTAATTTGATTAAAAAACACCGTCCCAGATTTAATATTCTTTTCATGGATGACAAAAGTTATCCCTATTTGAAACTAAATAAAGAAGGCATACCCAGTGTGAGTGTTTCGCGAGATAAGAAACAAAGACCGAATTTTTATTACTTTGGACCGTATCCCAATGCGGGAGCGGCTCGAAAAATGGCAGAACTACTCAATGAAGTCTTACCCACTGATTCAGGATTTCTTCCCAACAAACAGAAAATTTATGCGAAGTTTAATAGAACAGAATTATCATTTACTGATGAAGAAATCGATATGTGGCGTCAAAATTTGATGCGTGTTTTAAAGGGTAATGATATTGAATTTAGAAAAGCACTGATTGATAAAATGGAAGATGCAAGTTCAAATCTCAATTTTGAGGTAGCCCAAGGGTATAAAGACCGTTTGGAGGCCCTTGACTATGTGAGTGATCAGCAACAGGTTCAATTTAATGTGAATGAATCCTTTGATATGTTTAATTATGCAACGCATCAAGATTATATTGCGATCGTTGGATTGTTTGTAAGATCTGGTAAATTAATTGAAAAAACGATGACCGTTGAGGCGACACTTGAAACTTTTGAAGATGCATTTGTATCTTTTTTGGCGCAATTTTATGACACACAGCCGATGGCGAAAGAAGTGTATGTGCCACAAGATATCATGACTGAGGATTTGAATTTACTATTGAATACGGAAGTCAAACATGCTTATCGTGGTAAAAAAGCGAAGCTCATGGAGATTGGAAAGCGAAATGGTGTTCTAAAACTTGAGGATCAATTCGATGTCTTGTTGAGAAGAGACAATCAAATTCAAGAAGGTTTAACGCAGCTTGAAACAGAGTTGAACATAAAGCCATTAAGTCGTATTGAAGTGTTTGATAACTCACATATATCCGGTAAATTTGCGGTGAGTGCTTGTGTTGTGTTTGATGATGGTAAGCCCAATAAGGATTTATACCGTCGTTATCGTTTGAGTACTGGCGCTGATGATTTGGCTTCGATGAAGGAAGTTATTTACCGTCGTTATTTTAGGTTGATGCGTGAAGGTCGTAAGTATCCTGATTTGGTGATTGTTGATGGTGGTATCCATCAACTGAATGCTGCTCAAGATATATTGCGTGATTTGGAAATTAACATTCCTGTAGTGTCTCTGGTGAAAGATGAGAACCATAGAACACGGGGATTGTTGTTGAATGAAGATGAATCGTGGCTCTTGTCCACCCAAGATCCTGCATATCCGCTTTTGGTAGGAATACAAGATGAGGTGCATAGATTCGTAATTGCATATCACCGTCAATTGAGATCGAAGTCTATGACGCGTTCTATTTTAGAAGAAGTGGAAGGCTTGGGTGCAGTGGGTCGTAAAAAACTTTATAATAAATTTGGTTCTTTAAAGAATATGCGTGCTGCCACTGTTGAGGATTTGGCAGAGGTCGTACCCTTGAAAGTTGCGAAGAACGTGAGTATGATATTAAATATAGATTGGAAAACGCAAAATGAAAATTAAAACATTGGGAATTTTTGATTCAGGTTTGGGAGGATATGTGGTGTTTGATGCACTGAAAAAAACATACCCTGATTTAGACATGGTTCTATATGCGGATCAAAAGCATGCGCCTTTTGGGAATCATGATCCAGAAACAATCGTGAAATTAACATTGAGTGCGTTAAATTGGTTTAAGGAACAAGGTATTTTTGATGTTTTGTTGGCATGTAATACCGCAAGTTCCGTTATTGATGTTATCAAAGAGAACCTCAGCGGTATGCGCGTATGGGGGATTATAGATCTTACCCTGTCGCAGTTAGACGATGATGTTGAAACTGTAGGTGTTTTTGGGACTGTTGCGACTATAAATTCGCATGCGTATCAAAAGACATATCAGAAAAGAATTAAAGAAGTTTCCATTCGTGACTTGGTGCATGCCATTGAAGGGTTGGATGATTCTGTAGCAGTGGATGATATGATTGCTGCTTCGGTTTTAGAAATGAGCAATGTGGATACGATTATATTGGGTTGTACGCATTATCCATTGGTGAAAGACCGTTTTAAAAAGTATACGAATGCTCAAATTTTGGATTCCAATCAACCCATTTTGGATTTTATTGGAAAGAACTATGAACCAAAAACGGGTGATACCAAAGTTATAAGTACATTGAATCCTGAACATTTACAACGACAAGTTAAGGCGCTATTTGGCGAAGATATTGAGGTGGTTTATCATGAAAATTGTAATTTGTAGTGATAATCATGGTTTGATTGAACCTTTAAAAGAGGTTAAAAGAGCACATCCGGATGCGGATGCGTACATTCATTGTGGAGACAATGAACTGTCATATGAATTGATGGCAGGATTTGATGCGGTTACGGGAAATAATGACTATTTCTACAGTTATCCTGATCATTTGGTTGTTAAAGTGGGTACACTTTCAATTTACGTTACCCATGGTCATCAATTTTATGGCAGAACCAGAGTTTCTGATTTATCCAAAAAAGCGCTCAACCATCATTGTCAGGTTGCATGTTATGGTCATACGCATGTGTATGACGTTACATGGGAAAATGATGTGCTTTGTATTAACCCAGGATCGTTGCGATATAATCGTGATGGTACACCGCCCAGTTATGCGGTTTTGGAAGTTGAGAATGGAAAATTTGAAGTTACACGTCATTTGACTGGAATTGCGTGATATACTAGTATTTGAATTGCGAGGTTTAATATGAAATCATTGAGAAAGTTATTAGTGTTTATATTTAGATTTACAATTTTTGCGGTGATGTTTGCAATTTTTGTGTATGGATTTTCATCTCATTATATTGGATTGAGATTCTTTTCTCGTACGTTAGCAATCATTACAGCTGCTTTTGCCTTCTTTACATTGTGGATGTCAGCAGTTTATGGAAAAGTTGAAATTGGTGAAAAGAAAACAAAGCCGCTCTTTCATGTCATTGCTTTGAATATGTTGGTAAGTGATAGTTTAACTTTTCTTGCATTAAGGGTGATGACCATTCATGAAAATTTCCCGCTTTTAAAGGATCTATTGATGTTGTTGATGGTGTTTATCGCCCAACTGATTGTGGCGCGTTTATTAATCGCAATTGCGAACAGTGCGTATTTTATCAATTATGTTGCTGATAAAACATTGATTGTTTCTAACAATTCCAAACATTTGGATAAGGTTTTATTTTATTTTGATAAACATAAAAAGCAATATGAATTGTTGGATGTACTTAACATTGATTCGGCGTATGATATTAGCCTTATGGATGTTGAAAAACTATTTTTACTAGATGTTAATGATCAGTTGTTAAAACAAATTTTAGAGAAAAGCTTTTTACTCGATATGGATATATATTTTACACCCAGTTTGTCTCAGTTAATCTTGGGCAAAAATGATACGTTTATGGTTGATGATATTATTTTTTATCGATATAAAACACAAAAAATTACGATGTTGGAACACAGTATTAAACGTGTCATTGATATCATGGTATCTTCGGTTGCTTTAATTCTAGCATCTCCTTTTATGTTGCTTGTCGCAATCGCCATTAAATTGGATGATCGTGGACCGGTAGTCTTTTCCCAAGAACGGGTTACTAAAAATGGTCGTGTATTTAAAATTTATAAGTTTAGAAGTATGAAAATGAACTCAGGGGATATGCCTGCTAAAAAAGACGATGATCGTATTACGCGCGTTGGACGTATTATTCGTGCAGTGCGATTGGACGAATTGCCACAACTCTTTAATATTATTAAAGGGGATATGAGTGTTGTTGGTCCAAGACCTGAATCGGTTGCGATGATGAAAAAGATTACGAAAGAAGTGCCTGCATTTAGTTATAGGCTTAAAGTGAAGGCTGGATTGACGGGAACTGCGCAAATTCAAGGTAAGTATAATACGGATTCTGCTGATAAACTTTTGATGGATCTTTACTATATTGAAAACTTTTCTATCTTCAATGATTTGAAATTAATGTTCCAAACGCTTTTGGTTTTTGTGAAGAAAGATAGTACTGAAGGGCATGACCCAGAGAGTGAGTCCGAAATTAATTAAATATATCTTGTACTTTGAGATATGTTTTGTTACAATAATCTAGGACATTGTCTCCGTAGCTCAGTGGATAGAGCACGCGCCTTCTAAGCGCGGAGTCGCACGTTCGAATCGTGCCGGGGACGCCAAAAAGAAGTTTAACCCACAATTTATGTGGGTTTTTTATTTGCCCGTATACCTTTTAATTTGGTCTGAAAATTGGTAAAATATTAAGGAAAGGAAAATTATGGATAATTACTATGAGACATGTTTAAAAGAGATTAAAAATTTAATCTCTGAGTCGAAAGAAACGGAAGCTTTAGAAATGGTTGAAGTTGAACTTTCGATGCCCTATATTCCTGAAGCATATCGAAGTGAGTTTGAATCTCTGCGTGATCAGTTGATGATTAAGCCAATGAGTCAAGCGGCTTTTTTTACGAATATCGATGATATTAAAGAAGCACTTTTTTCCAATCAATCTCAAAAGGCAAAAGCGCTTTTATCTTTGGAAAATATGAACTTACGGCCTTATGTTGAAGATCTTATAGAACTTCTGAGAAGCAATCATCTGGATGATGTTGTGAAACGCACTTTGGTGATGATTTCAATGGAACAAGAGTTGAGGTATGAAGCGTTTATGGTTTTAGATGGAAAACCTTATACTTTAAAGATTCATGAAATTGATGATCCATTTGAATCGGTTCATTACCAAAGAATATATGAATGTATCGTTGATACCTATGAGTCGCACAATCCATCTTTGATGTCATTGTGTATGGAGGTTCTCAATCAAGCAATCATGGCGGCTTATCCTTTTGTGGATGAGACCTTAACGGTTGATAAAATAATTGATAAAACAAACGCATATTTAAATCAAGGGTAAACCAGATGCAAAGCAATTCAGAATGGGTTAAAATTAAATAGAAGGGTGATTTAGCACTCTTTAATTGACAGTGCTAATTTATGTGTTATAATAATATTCGTAAGTAGGAGGAACTATGAAAACAAATTGGGAATTAAAAGAAAATTCAAAAGGACAATTAAAAGTTGAGGTTGACCAAAAAGTTTGGAAAGATGCTCAAGAAAAAGCGTTAGATGCTTTGGTTAAAAATGTTGAAGTTGAAGGTTTTAGAAAAGGACATGCGCCTAAAAAGCTTGCTGAAAAACAAGTAAGTGAACAAGCAGTTCTTATGGATGCAATTGACTTGGTAGCGAATGATGTATTTGCTGAAGCGATGGCTGAACATAACTTAGAACCTGTTGCTCAACCAAGCATGGATGTTGAAAAATTATCAAAAGATGAACTTGTGTTTATCTTTAGTATCGTTGTTAAACCTGAAGTTACTTTAGGTGAATACAAAGGAATTGAAATTGAAGCAGAAGATATTACTGTTTCAGATGAAGATATTGACCATGAGTTGGGACACCTTCAAGAAAACAATGCTGAACTTGTTGTAGTAGAAAACGGTGTTGTTGAAAATGGTAATACAGTTGTTATTGATTTTGAAGGATTCAAAGACGATGTTGCTTTCGAAGGTGGTAAAGGTGAAAACTATACTTTGGAAATCGGATCTAACTCATTCATTCCAGGATTTGAGGAAGCACTCATTGGTATGAAAGAGGGCGACGAAAAAGATTTAGAACTTACGTTTCCAGATACATACCATGTTGAAGAACTTAAGGGACAAGACGTTATTTTTAAAGTAAAACTTCATGAAGTTAAAGTAAGAGAATTGCCTGAATTGAATGATGATTTGGCTTTATTGTTGGATCGTGAAGGCATTGAAACATTGGATGCGTTGAGAGAAGATATTAAAAATACTTTAACAAAACAACGTGAGCAAGCTGAGGAAGATCGTGTGAATGATTTACTCATTTCAACTGTTGCGGATAATGCGACTGTTGAAATTCCTGAAGAAATGGTTGAAGAAGAATTGAACCAAATGTTCCAAGAGTTTGAACAACGTCTCGCTCAACAAGGATTAAACTTTGAATTGTATTCTCAAATATTAAATCAAACAGAAGAAGATATTAAAGAACAAATGCGTGAAGATGCGAATAAACGCGTCCGTTCTCGCTTAGTTTTAGAGAAAATTGCTGAAGTTGAATCGTTGAAAGTTGAAGCTGAAGATGTAGAAACTGAATACGGGAATATTTCTGAAATGTATGGTTTGCCAGTTGATCAAATTAAGCAAATTATTACAGTAGAGCAACTTACTTATGATATCTTAGTTCGTAAGGCAGTTGAGCTCGTACAAGCATCACGAGTTTAATAGAAAAGACGCCTGGCGTCTTTTTTAATCAAAGGAGGGATTATAGATGCAAGAAGAAAGCAAAAGAATGAACATTCCAGTGGTTGCGACGCGTGGCATCGTCTTGTTTCCAAATCAAGAAATCTTGATTGAAGTAGGTAGACCTAAGAGTATCAATGCTATTGAAGAAGCCGAAAAATTCTTTAATGGTCATGTTGTGCTTGTCAGTCAAAAAGATGTCTTGGTCGATGACCCTTTGGTAGATGAACTTTATGAAGTGGGTACTTTGGTACACATCAAGAGTGTTAAACAAAAACAAGGATTCTTGCGTGTGACTTTTAGTGGCCTTCAAAGAGCTAAAATCGACACATTAAATGAAGACAGTCAGATGTTATTTGCGTCTGTTACATTACTTGAAGATGAAATGGGCGATAAGGATGAAGAGGAAGCACTCATTCGTTCTATTAACCGTGAAATTAAAAACGCTATGAGTTTTGACCGTGCTTCAAGATCCGGTGGACAAAGCGTGAATATACCCAGAGAGTTTTGGGATAATTTCTTACTTCAAAGTATGGCGCCGACACAGCTTGCTGATCAATTCGCGCAGCACTTTCCACTACCTTTAGAGAGTAAACAAACGTTATTGGAAACGTTGAATGTCAATACACGTATTGAAATAATCTTAAGTGAAATTCAACGTGAAAAGACTTTGAGTGACATCGAAAGTGACATAAATGAACGTGTTAAAGGTCGCGTTGAAGAAAATCAACGTGAATATTACTTGCGTGAAAAAATGCGTGCCATTCGTGAAGAATTGGGTGATGTTGCGGATGTGAGTGAAGACAGTGATGAATTTAGAACGATGATTCAAAACAATCCATATCCTGAAAGCGTCAAAGAAAGAGCACTTGAAGAATTACAACGCTATGAGATGTTACCTCAAGCAAGTGGTGAATCCGGTGTTGTGAGAAGTTATTTAGAGTGGCTATTAAAGACACCTTGGTATCAAAAAACAGATGATAATGAGGATTTGAAAGATGTTCGTGCCATTTTGGATGCAGATCATTATGGATTAGAAAAAGTTAAAGACCGTATTATGGAATACTTGGCAGTGAAGACCATGACTGGATCTTTGGATGCACCGATTTTAGCATTGGTGGGTCCTCCAGGGGTTGGTAAAACTTCATTGGCATCATCCATTTCAAAGGCACTGAACCGTAAGTTTGTGAAAGCATCTTTAGGTGGTGTGCGTGATGAAGCAGAAATAAGAGGTCACAGAAGAACCTACTTGGGCTCTATGCCGGGTCGTATTATTCAAGGTATGAAAAAAGCGGGTGTCTTGAATCCTGTATTCTTACTGGATGAGATTGATAAAATGGCTTCTGACTATAAAGGTGACCCATCCAGCGCAATGTTGGAAGTATTGGACCCTGAACAAAACAAGTTGTTTAGTGATCATTACTTGGAAGAACCTTATGATCTATCCAACGTCATGTTTATCGCAACCGCAAACTATTTGGGAGACATTCCTGAAGCTTTAAGAGACAGACTTGAAATTATTCAATTGTCTTCATATACAGAAATTGAAAAAATGCATATTGCCAGAGAACACTTAATTCCAAAACAGTTAAAAGTGAATGGATTGAAGAAATCTCAATTCAAATTAAGTGATGATCAAATTCTTTATATTATTCGTCACTATACTCGTGAAGCAGGTGTGCGTCAACTTGAACGCGTGATTGCATCCTTGGCGCGTAAAGTCGTCTTAGCGATTCTACAGGATGGTAAAAAATCTGTCACAATCAATGAGAAACGAATTCTCGAGTACCTTGGTAAGAATATCTTTGACCATGGACGTAAAGAACAAGGCAATCAGGTGGGTGTTGTTACGGGTCTTGCTTATACATCATTTGGTGGCGATGTCCTACCCGTTGAAGTAACCCATTTTAAAGGTAAAGGAAGATTACATGTCACGGGACAGTTGGGCGATGTCATGAAGGAATCTGCAGAAATTGCATTTGGATTTGTCCAAAGTAATGCTGAAAAATTAAACATTCCTGTTGATTTCTTTGAAACCCATGATATTCACATCCACGTGCCTGAAGGTGCAGTTCCAAAAGATGGACCCAGTGCAGGTGTTACCTTAACCACGGCTTTAATCAGTGCGATCACAAATCGTGAAGTATATTCAGATATTGCCATGACAGGTGAAGTAACCCTTAGAGGACATGTTTTACCGATTGGTGGATTGAAGGAAAAATCATTGGGTGCACATCGCGTTGGTATTAAACGTATCGTAATCCCAAAACAAAATGAAAAAGACTTGGACGAAGTTCCAGCAACAGTTTTAGCGGATATTGAATTTATTTCTGCTGAAACAATGCATGATGTCTTAGAGGCGGCGTTGGTATAATGTTAAAGGCACATGATGCTAAATTAATCATATCTTGCGCTCAGCCGGAACAGTTCCCAAATACGCATCAAGCTGAAATTCTTATGGTTGGTAAAAGTAATGTGGGTAAATCATCACTCATCAATGCTTTAACCAATCGTAAGCGGCTTGCTTATGTGGGTCAAAGACCGGGTAAGACACGATTAATTAATTTCTACGAGATCAATGATAAATTGATATTGGTGGATGTTCCGGGTTATGGTTATGCGAATCGATCCCATCAAGAACAACTTGATTATGCACATCTTATGGATGGGTACTTTGAATTGAGAAGCCCCCGTGTTATGTTGGTTGTAGTGGATGTGAGACGTGGTATTGTTGATGACGATTACATAATGTTGGATTTTGCTGAATACAATGACATTCCATGTGCGATTGTATTGTCTAAAGTCGATAAATTATCGCGGAGTAAGATGATGCAAGCGAAAATGAAAATCGAACGTGAAACGGGTTTACCAACGTTTTTATTTTCTACGCTTGATGCCAATCATACACCCAATATTCAAAAATACATTCTTAAAAACGTGAAGTAAGCTTCATGTTTTTTTTATGTCCTTAAAGCATATTTATCTTGAATTTATACTCAAATATGTGTTTTTTGTGAAAATATTGTGATTATTAGATTATATTAATTGTAATTATATATTTCATCGTGTTAGGATTTTAGTAGGAGGTATCAATGATGAAAAAATTCAAAACGTTTGCGATTACTGCCTTGGGTAGTATTGTTGTTTATGAAGCCATGCGAAAGTCAGGCCTACTGGATCGCATTACAGGTGAAATGAAATTAAGAATTGGTACGATGAATGATGATCCCATGCAAAAACTGGATGGGATGATAGACAAAGGAAAAGGTCATATCAAAGGATATGCTCAAGATGCTAAAAATGCATTAAAAGACATAGAGGAAGAGGTGTTATAATGGGTTGGTTATGGACTTTACTTATCGGTGCACTGATTGGTGCAATATCGGGTCTTTTCACTAAAAAGAAAGACGGATTAATCTACAATATAATTGCTGGACTCTTGGGAGCCAGTTTGGGCCAATACTTATTTGGATCATGGGGACCTACACTTGCGGGTATGGCGATTGTTCCAGCAGTCTTGGGTGCAGTGATTGTGAATGTGCTCGTTAACTTAGTTTTTGGTAGATAACGCGTGTTGAGGACCAAAGTGAAACCACTCTGGTCCTTTCATGTATTAACTGAACATACGAAGACTTTTAATAATTGAAAAGATCGCTAGTGCATGATATAATAGTCTCAACATTAATGATCAAGAGGAAGTACATTTTATTTGTATATTTAGAGACTTGTGGTTGGGTGAAACACAAGATACGAATTTATGGAAGGGTCGCTTGTGAAATGATATTTTGAATTGAGTAGAAATATCCGTATTGCTGCGTTAAAGTATTGAGACAAAAATTTAGGTGGTACCACGGTTTTATAATCGTCCTTTAGTGGGACTTTTTTTATTTTAGGAGGGCACACATGTTAGAAACTGATAGATTAATATTGAGACCAATTGAAAAAGATGATGCAGAGGCACTCTATGAATATAGTAGTGATCCCTTGGTAACTGAGTATGTCTCGTATAATACGTATGAATCTATGGATGATGCATATGATTCTTTACAACATTTTTTTCTGAATCGAGATCCTAACAAGCATTTTAATGCTTTAGCAATCATCTTAAAAGAATCCCAACGTATGATTGGTACCGTTGATTCTGGACCGATTCAAATGGGAGATACTGTTGAGATAGGTTATGTCTTGCATCGTGATTATTGGAATCAGGGTTTGATGACTGAAGCCGTTATGTGTTATGTTCGTCATTTATTTGAGGATAAAAACATTCGAAGAATTGAGATTACGCATTTGAAACAAAATGAAGGATCACGTCGTGTGATTGAAAAAGTAGGTTTTGTCTATGAAGGTGACAGACGTCAACACACAAAGTTTGGCGATACCTATGTTGATATGCCGTTTTATAGTTTATTGAAGGGAGATTTAAAATGAGTCAATTAGATCAAAAATACAATCATTTAGAAGTTGAAAAAGATAAATACAATACCTGGATTGAGAAGGAATATTTTAAAGCGGGTGATACAAGTAAAGCACCTTATGCTTTGGTAATTCCACCCCCAAACGTAACGGGTAAATTACACTTAGGGCATGCTTGGGATACTACGTTACAAGATATTATCATGCGATACCAGCGTTTAATGGGTAAAGATGTACTTTATTTACCCGGAATGGATCATGCTGGAATTGCGACGCAAGCAAAAGTAGAAGAGCGTCTTCGTGCTGATGGTATTTCAAAATATGATTTGGGAAGAGAAAAGTTTTTAGAAGTAAGCTGGGATTGGAAACACGAGTATGCCGGTCATATTCGTGAACAGTGGTCAAAATTAGGGTTGTCATTGGATTATTCCAGAGAACGTTTTACCTTGGATGAGGGCTTGAATGAAGCCGTTGTTAAGGTCTTTGTGGATTTATATAATGATGGGCTAATCTATCGTGGTAATCGTATTATCAACTGGGATGTTGAGGCAGAGACTGCCATTTCCAATATTGAAGTTATTCACAAAGAGGTTGAAGGTAGTTTCTATACTTTCAACTATAAAGTAGTGGAGACAGGTGAAACCCTACAAGTCGCCACAACGCGTCCTGAAACAATGTTTGGGGATGTTGTGCTTGTGGTTCACCCGGATGATTCACGTTATACTCACTTGGTTGGAAAACACGCAATTAACCCGGCTAACGGTGAATCACTTCCGATTATTACGGATGACTATATTGATATTGAATTCGGAACGGGTGTTATGAAATGTACACCGGCTCATGATCCCAATGACTTTGTGATTGGCGAGAAGTATGGCTTAGAGATGCCGATTTGTATGCATCCAAATGGAACCATGAATGCACTTGCTGGCAAGTATGAAGGAATGGGTCGTTTTGAATGTCGTAAAGCTTTGGTCGCAGATATTGAAGCAGACGGTAATTTAATCAGTGTTGAAAAACATGTACATCAAGTTGGACACTCCGAAAGAACCGATGCGATCATTGAACCTTATCTTTCTTTACAGTGGTTTGTGAAGATGGAGCCATTAGCAAAAGAAGTTTTAAAGTTTCAAGAAGACAATGCGATTAGCTTTTTCCCCGATAGATTCTCAAATACTTTTGATCGTTGGTTAGAAAATATTGAAGATTGGACCATTTCACGTCAACTTTGGTGGGGTCATCGTATCCCTGCTTGGTTCCATAATGAAACCGGTGAAGTATACGTGGGTATTGAAGCACCAGAAGATGTAGAAAACTATACACAAGATTCTGATGTTTTGGATACGTGGTTCTCAAGTGCCTTGTGGCCTTTCTCTACCATGGGTTGGCCTGAAGAAACGGAAGATTTTAAACGTTATTATCCTACAAATGTTATGGTTACGGGATATGACATTATCTTTTTCTGGGTGGCTCGTATGGCTTTTCAAGCGCGCTACTTTACCAAAGACGTACCTTTTAAAGACGTATTAATTCATGGATTAATTCGTGATGAAAAAGGTAGAAAAATGAGTAAGTCACTGGGGAATGGTGTGGACCCGATGGATGTTATTGAGGACTACGGTGTGGATGCATTGCGTTTCTTCTTAACAACCAATTCTACGCCGGGACAAGATATGCGTTATGTACCTGAAAAGGTTGAGAGTTCATGGAACTTTATCAACAAGATTTGGAACGCTTCTCGTTTTGTATTCATGCATTTGGAGGGTGTCTCATATGATATCCATAAAGCGAACTTAAACCAAGTGGATCGTTATATTATCGATCGTTTTAATAAGGCGCTTAAAGAAATTCAAATGAATATGGATAAGTATGAATATGCGAATGTTGGTTCTGCGTTGACTCACTTTATTTGGGATGATTTCGCAAACTGGTATATTGAACTTTCCAAGACTGGCTTACAAAGTGATAATCAGTCTGCAGTTTATGCAACAAAAGCAACCTTACAGTATATACTTAAAAATATAACGATTTTAATTTCACCCTTTATGCCATTTGTGAGTGAGGAGATTTACTTAACACTCCCCAATGCACTGGAAAGTATTAACCTTGAGTCATGGCCTACAGTGATGGATATTGAGACCAGTGACTTAGATGAGGTTTCATTTTTACTCAATGCGATTACCCAAGTTCGTGAATCTCGTGTAAATTATGAAGTAAAACCTTCTAAAGCCTTGAGTATTCAGATTCTTGATGAGCATAACAATGCGTATGATTTGAACCAAGGACTGAAGGATATGTTATCTTCAATGGCTAAGGTATCGTTTAAAGACACTTTATCGGATGCGTTGGTATTACCCATTGCGAAAGGTGCTGTTGTTTTAGATCAAGAGGAACTTGTTGATAAAGAGGCTTTGAAAGAAAAACTTGAAGTCGAGAAGGTTCGTTTGGAGTCTGAAATTAAGCGTGGTACCAACATGCTTTCCAATGAAAACTTTATTTCGAAAGCTCCGCAAGCTAAAGTAGATGAAGAAAAACGTAAGTTGGAAGAATATAATCGTCAACTTGAATTGGTGTTGCAACAACTGAATGCTTAATAACGAGGGGAAACCCTCGTTTTTATCTTGTCATGAGTGTTTCGTGTCAAATTTAAAAAGGTGTATCATAAAAGAGAGCGTTTTCATCTTATAGTTAAGATGTAAAGAAAAGGAGAATTTTGTTATGAAAGACAATGTTCAAAAGTTTGGCCGCTTTTTAAGCGGTATGGTTATGCCAAATATTGGGGCATTTATTGCTTGGGGATTGATCACTGCGTTATTCATTCCAGATGGTTGGATTCCAAATGAAGGATTTGCAGCATTGGTTGGACCGATGATTAATTATCTCTTACCTACCCTTATTGCTTATACGGGTGGTAAGATGTTGCACGGCGTTCGTGGTGGAGTTGCGGGAGCAGTTGCGGCATTCGGTGTAATTGTAGGAACGGATATTCCAATGTTCTTAGGGGCAATGTTGGTAGGTCCACTTGCAGGTTATGTCATTAAGAAAATTGATGATTTCTTGGTAGATAAAATTCCTACTGGATTTGAAATGTTAATCAATAACTTCTCATTGGGTATTGCAGCCATGTTGCTCGCACTTGTAAGTACTGTAGCAATTGGACCTGTGGTTCAATGGGGAACCAATGCATTGGGCAGTGGTGTTAAAGTTATTGTTGATGCGAAACTCTTACCTTTTGCTTCAATCTTGGTTGAACCTGCAAAGGTATTGTTCTTAAATAATGCAATCAATCATGGTGTCTTTAGTCCACTTGGGTTGGAACAAGTTGCTGAAATGGGTAAGTCTATCTTCTATCTTATTGAAACAAACCCTGGTCCAGGACTTGGTATCTTGTTAGCAACGATGTTCTTTGCTAAAGGAAATGAAAGACAAACTGCACCTGGAGCGATTATTATTCACTTCTTTGGTGGAATTCATGAAATTTATTTCCCATACATTCTTATGCAACCCTTGCTAATTATTGCGGCAATCCTTGGGGGTGCAACTGGTGTTCTAACCTTCCAATTGTTGGGTGCGGGTCTATTGGCACCAGCTTCACCGGGTAGTATTATTGCATTATTGGGAATGGCACCTAAGGGTGAAGCACTTCCAGTATTATTGGGGGTCCTTACTTCAACAGCAGTTGCCTTTGTTGTTTCAGCAGTAATTTATAAATTTGCAGATTCAAAGGGAACCCTTGAAGAGAGTCAAGAAAAAATGGCGGTTTTAAAAGGTAAAAAAGATGAGACCATTACTCAGATTATATTTGCATGTGATGCAGGTATGGGATCATCTGCAATGGGGGCAACAACCTTACAGAAACGTTTTAGAAATGCGGGTATTGATATTAAAGTTGTGAATACATCCATTGATGCACTTCCCGCAGATGCGAAACTGGTAGTTACCCATAATAGCTTGAAATCACGTGCACAGTCTGTTGCAGCAAATGCGGAGATTATCGCAATTGATAATTTCTTGGGTGCACCGGAATATGATGGTTTGGTTGAAAGATTTAAATAATATATAGGATGGCTTTGGCCATCCTTTTTTCATTTTGGCAACAATACTTTGGACAAGTTGAAATGAATATATATTAAAGATTTCTTGACTTTGATATAATAAGCTTAAGAAAGGGTGATACTTCTTGTTTTCTATATTTTCTACAAGGTTGTTAGAAATTCTTCGAATTTTAGCGACCCATGATGATTATGTAACGACTCAGTCTTTGGCAGAAGTTTTGGGTGTGAGCTCCAGAACCATTTTTCGTGAACTTGAAAATATAAATGGTATCTTGAAACCTTATGGTGTGAGTGTTCACGCAAAAACGGGTCATGGTTATTTTATGCAAGGCGATAAAAATCAAAAAGAACTGTTGGTTAAAAACATTGAAGCCACTCGCAATCCATTAACCTATACCAACCCAGAGGCGCGTAGGGAGCTTCTCATTCTTCAGTGTTTAAAAGAACGTGAGATTACGAAGTTAAGTACGTTGGCTTATATGTTTGAGGTTTCTGAAGGGACGATCAGTCGTGATTTGGAGATCATTGAATCTTGGTTTGAAAACTATAATTTGAAATTGTTGAGGCGCCAAGGATTCGGTGTTTATGTTGAAGGCGAGGAAGAGAATATTCGAAAGGCTTTGACGGATTATGTGCATCAAAAAATTGAATTGGGTGCTGAGGATATTTTAAATGCCTTTAATGTTGATGTGGTTCGATACTTTGACAGGCAGGAAGAAGGTATCTTGGGTTTACTTGATAAAGAAATTTTAGTGAGTGTCATTCAGGTTTTGGAGCAATGTTCCGTTAATATTTCTAATAAAATTACAAATCACTCCTATATTGGTTTGATTATTCATTTATCCATTGCGGTTGAACGGGTGAGAAAATCTGATTTAATTGAAATGGATACACTTACTTTAGATGCGATGAAACAAGATCCTCTTTATCGAGATGCGTATATTATCGCAACGGATATTGAAGATCGATTTAAAATTGAGTTTCCAGAAGCGGAAGTGGGTTATATTTTTATGCATCTGCAGGGAACGCGTCCAAGAGCGTTGGATGATTCTTTGGAACATTTTAACGATAACTATGAGGCGATGATGATTGCGGATCGTTTGATTGAGAGGTTCTCATATCTTCTTAAGGATGATTTCAGTGGGGATGTTTCTTTAAGAACGGGATTGATGGCGCATCTTAAGCCAACGTTGAATCGTTTGAAGTATGATTTGGAAATTCGTAATCCTTTGCTGGAAGAGATTAAATCGCAATATTTTGAATTGTTTGAAATTGTTAAAGAAACAAGTCACATCTTATATTTTGAGTCGCAGTATGATTTAAGTGATGATGAGATTGGTTATTTAACCCTTCATTTTGGTGCCGCAATTGAAAGAAGAAAACATGAATTGAAGACCGGTAAAAGGGTCAAGATTGGGGTTGTTTGTGCCAGTGGTATCGGAATATCAACGTTGTTGGCTTCTAAACTAAAAACAGCCTTTGTGGATGCGCAATCCATTGAACCGTATTCAGTGGATGATGTAGGAACAGATGCGATGTCTGATGTCGATTTGATTGTGAGTACCATTTTCATTGAAGATCTACGTCCCATTGTCTTTGTGAATCCATTGTTGAAACATGAAGACATCGTTAATATTAGAGTTGAAATGGACGCCATTTTATCTAAGGACCGTAAAACGGATCGCAGTCGTAATCAAGATAATTTGGATCTAAATTTGGTGAAGGAAATACAATTGGTTGAAGTCGATTTGAATCATTCCAGTTGTACAACTATTGAGAATTTAATCAATCACTTGAGTCAAGCGGATTATGCGTTTGAAAGGATTAAGGCAAGTGTGTTGGAGCGGGAAGAAAATGGAGCGGTAATTATTGAGGCATCTCAATTTGTGATGTATCATGGTAGTGTGCCGGGCTTGATGCATCCTGAGATATTATTCTTTAGAAACACCAACCATAAGAAACATGGGGATTATGAAAATATTGAGATTGGGGTCTTGATGGTAATTCCCAAACCCGCTAAGAGTTTGGATCGTAAGACCATGAGTAAAATTACAGAGTCTATGATTGATGAACCCAAGGTTTTGCACTCGGTTGCTCAATATGATTTGAAGGGACTTAGAGAAAGTGTGTATCAGTATTTAACATAGGAGGCCATTATGAAGAAAGAGATATTGTTAAAGTCAAATATTAAATTGAATTGTGAGAGTGTGGATCGTGAGACAGCCATCAAAAATGCAGGTGCATTGATGGTTGAAACAGGGTATGTTACGCCTGAGTATGTTGAGGGAATGCTGCGTCGTGATGCGCAATTATCAGTTTACGTTGGTAATTATTTAGCGATACCGCATGGAGAGTTTGAAGTAAAAAACGAAATATTATCTTCTGGTATTGTGCTCTTTGTGTATCCTGATGGCATCGATTGGCATGGTGAAAATGTAAAAGTAGTGTTGGGTTTGGCGGGTATTGATAATGAACATATGGAGATATTATCAAGTATTGCCATGTTATTTGCTGAAGTGTCGTTGGTGAATGATTTTATTGAATTGAAAACAACGGATGCAGTGTATGACTACATTATGAAAGGTTTGGAGTCATGAAAGTCTTGACTGTGACACTCAATCCTGCCATTGATAAAACTATATATGTGGATAATTTTGAATTGTATGGGACCAATCGTGTCCAAAGTTCTTTGGAAACCATTGGGGGTAAGGGTATCAACGTTTCTCGTAATCTTAGGAATATGGGAATGAACAGTGAGATTTTGGGTGTGTTTGCGGGTGTTACAGGGAAACGAATGACTGATGCACTTGTAGATGAACACTATTTGGTTCATGAGATATCTGGAATGGGTGAAACGCGAATTAATTTGAAAATTGTGGACCAGAAAGGTCATACAACGGAGCTCAATGAATTGGGTCCAGCGCTTCAAGATGATGGGGATATTTTAAATTGGTTTAAGGATCATGACTTTAGTGAGACATTGATTGTTTTGTCTGGGAGTATTCCTAAAGGGGTTTCTCAAGATATATATGGTCAAATTATTAATCTTGTTAAAAAGGGTGGCGCTAAAGTATTGTTGGATGCATCTTCAAAGGGTTTGGAACATGGTTTGGTTTCGGTGCCTCATATTATCAAACCCAATATTGATGAGGTGCAATATTTATTGAACATTGAACAGAAACCTAGTGAAGCGGAGTTGATTGAATTTGGGAAGGCTCAAATTGAAAACGGTGTTGAACAGGTGACCATTTCTTTGGGATCTAAGGGTGCTTTGTTTATGAGTGATGCAGGTATTTATCGTGCAGATGGTTTGGATTTGATTTCTAAATCTACGGTGGGTGCGGGGGATGCGATGGTTGCTTCTTTGGTTTTTAGTTATATAAACCAAGAGGATATTGAAACTTTGATTCAAAGGGCTATTGCGACAAGTGGCGCTGCCGTTGAGACAAGGGGTACCAATCCAGGTGAATTGAAAAGAATTAATGCGTTGATGAAAGTGGTAAGGATACAGGAGATGTCGAAATATGAAAACAACAGCAGTAAGAATGTATGGTGAAATGGATTTACGTTTGGAAAGATTTGAATTGCCTGAAATTAAAGATGATGAGATTTTGGTGCGTGTGGTGAGTGATAGTATTTGTATGTCTACTTTTAAGTTGTTGGAGCAGGGAAAGCTTCATAAGCGTGCACCTCAAAACATTGATACCAATCCAATCATTATTGGTCATGAAATGGCGGGTGATATTGTTCAAGTTGGTTCAAAGTGGGCGGATCAATTTGAGGCGGGTCAAAGGTTTGCTTTACAACCTGCTTTAAACTATAAGGGTTCACTCGCATCGCCGGGTTATTCTTATGAATTTTTTGGGGGTGCTTCAACGTACTGTATCATTCCTCAGGAAGTTATGGAATTGGGTTGTTTGATGGTTTATGAAGGGGATGCTTACTATGAGGCTTCTTTGGGGGAACCGATGTCTTGTGTCATTGGTGGATTTAACGCTGTGTATCATACCAACAAACGAAACTATGATCATAAAATGGGGATTAAAGAGAATGGTAATGTGTTGATTATGGGTGGATGTGGTCCGATGGGATTGGGTGCCATTGATTATTTGATGCAAAGTGATCGTCATCCTAAATTAGTTGTAGTCACGGATTTATCAGAGGATCGGATTGAGCGTGCTAAAAAAGTTTTACCGATTGAAGTTGCGAAGGAAAAGGGGATAACATTGATTTATCATAACCCCAATAATTTTGAAGAGTCCACTAAAACTTTGATGGATTATACGGATGGCTATGGTTATGATGATGCTTTTGTTTATGTTCCTGTTGCGCAGTTGGTTGAAGAAGCAGATGGCTTACTTGCGTTTGATGGTTGTTTGAATTTCTTTGCGGGACCGGTTGATAATCAAATGAAATCGAAAGTAAATATTTATAATGTACATTATGGTAATACTAAAATTATGGGTTCAACGGGTGGCAATAATGATGATCTTATTGAAGCACTTACTTTATCAAGTCAAAAGCGCATTAATCCAAGTGTGATGGTTACGCATGTTGGGGGTATGAATGCAATTGCGGAAACGTCATTGAATCTTCCTAACATACCGGGTGGCAAGAAGTTAATGTATACGCATATTGATATGCCGCTCACTGCGATTTCTGATTTTGAAGTACTGGGTAAAGAGGATCCTCTTTTCAAGAAACTTCATGAAGTAACGGCTCGTGATCGTGGTCTTTGGAATGCGGAAGCGGAACGTATTTTACTCTCTCACTTTAATGACTTTACAAAACAATCTGAATAAGGTTGTTTTCTTTTGAAAGACCTTTAAATGTAAGCGCTTTTAGGTTATACTATCAGTAAGAGTTAAGGAGGCTTATATGTCAAAACAATATGTTTATCTATTCTCTGAAGGTGATGCAACCATGCGAAACACTTTGGGGGGGAAAGGTGCAAACCTTTCAGAAATGACTCGATTGGGATTACCAGTTCCACAAGGACTCACGGTGAGCACAGATGCCTGTGTTCTTTATTATGAGGAGGGTGAAGTGATCTCAGATGAGATTGTTGCAGAAATTACTTCGAAGTTAAATGAACTTGAAAAAGTAACGGGAAAAACCTTTGGTGGTCATAATAATCCACTGCTTGTGTCTGTTCGTAGTGGTGCGCGTGTGTCCATGCCAGGAATGATGGATACAATTTTAAACCTTGGTTTGAATGATGAGGTCCTAA
>DEQB01000045.1:0-2465 GCA_002359085.1 Erysipelothrix sp. UBA3377 | reverse complement strand
GGTGAAGTTGCGATGGGCGTTGATAAGGGACACTTTGATAACGACATGGCATCGGTTCTTGCGAAATACAATATAGAATCTGATCATGATTTACCGATTGAAGCTTTGAAAGAAGTGATTGATAAGTATAAGGATACATATTTAAGAGAGGTGGGTTCATCTTTCCCACAAGATCCTAAAAAACAACTGTTATTGGCAGTTGAATCTGTATTTAAATCTTGGAATACATCCCGTGCTAAGTACTACCGTAGTATGCATGGTTTCTCAGATAAATGGGGAACAGCGGTTAATATTCAGGAAATGGTATTTGGAAATACTGGAGTAACTTCTGCAACAGGTGTTGCATTCTCTAGAAACCCCGCAACGGGTGCTGATGAGTTGTATGGTGAATTTTTATATAACGCACAGGGTGAAGATGTTGTGGCAGGTACCCACACGCCCTTACCTCTTGAACAGTTAAAGGAAACAATGCCGGAATTACATGAGGAATTTAGACTTATGTCTAAACACTTGGAACAACATTACCATGATATGCAAGATATGGAATTTACCATTGAAAAAGGCAAACTTTATATTTTACAAACTAGAAGTGGTAAACGTACTGCCCAAGCTGCAGTTAAAATTGCTGTGGATATGGTTAATGAAGGTACCATGACGATTAAGCAGGCTGTGAATTCTATTGATGTTGACGTTTTGGATGGTTTGTTGCATCCTCAATTTGATACAGATATGTTGAAACGTACTGAACCGATTGCTTCTGGACTTCCAGCATCACCTGGAGCCGCTACGGGGTTGGTTGCTTATACTGCAGCGAAGGCTGTTGAATTTTACGAAAAAGGAAAACCTTCAATTTTAGTAAGACTGGAAACATCTCCGGAAGATATTGAGGGAATGCATATATCTAATGGTATCTTAACCGCAAAAGGTGGTATGACTTCTCATGCTGCAGTTGTTGCTAGAGGTATGGGTAAAGCCTGTGTTGTTGGTAGTAGTGATCTATCCTTTAATAAAGATGGAATTGCAGTAATATCAGGAACACTTTATGAAGAAGGTTCTGAGATTTCAATTGATGGTGGTACTGGACAAGTTTACGCTGGTAGACTTAAGACAGAAGAAGTCACCATTGGTGAGGACTTTAATCAAATTCTTGAGTGGGCTGATGAACTTACTGAGCTCAGTGTCTATACCAATGCTGATGCCCCAAAAGATGTTTTAAAAGCACTTGAATTTGGTGCTGAAGGGATTGGTCTGGTTCGTACAGAACATATGTTCTTTGAAGCAGATAGAATTCGTGCGGTACGAGAAATGATTTTAAGTCAAACTCAAGGACAAAGAGAAGTGGCTTTAGAGAAGATTCTTCCGATGCAACGTCAAGACTTTATTGAAATATTTAGAGTGATGGGTGAACTTCCAGTAACTGTACGTTATTTAGATCCACCACTCCATGAGTTTATGCCTACAACCACACAAGACATTGAAGAACTTGCGTTGGTTATGAGTATGACCACAACCGATTTACGTGAAGTAATTCGTTCCTTGCATGAGTACAACCCCATGATGGGACACCGTGGTATTCGTCTCGCAATCAGTTACCCTGAAATCGCGATGATGCAAACACGTGCCGTTATTGAAGCCGCAATCGATGTCACAAAGGAACTTAATGTTGTAGTACAACCTGAAATTATGTTACCATTAATTGGAGATGTTGTTGAGTTTAACTACATTGCCAAACAAGTGCGCGAACTTGCCGATACATTGATTGAAGCATCAGGTGTTGATGTAAACTATCGTGTTGGTACCATGGTTGAACTACCTAGAGCGTGTCTACTTGCGGATGAAATCGCAGCCGAAGCAGACTTCCTCTCATTTGGAACCAATGACTTAACACAAATGACCTACGGTTTTTCAAGAGATGATGCTGGTGGCTTCTTAAACGATTATTACGAAAAAGGAATCTACAAAAACGATCCATTCTCAAGTTTGGATACACATGGTGTTTCACAGTTGATTGAAATCGCTGTTGAGAAAGCACGCAGTGTAAAACCAGATATCAAGATTGGTATTTGTGGAGAACATGGAGGAGATCCTAAGTCCATTGCTTTCTTTAAGAAATCAGGATTTGATTACGTTTCCTGTTCTCCATACCGCGTCCCTATTGCTCGAATTGCGTTAGCTCAAGATTAGTAAAATGACTAAAAGCCACTAAAAAGTGGCTTTTTTTGATGGTCTTACATTTTTAATTTAGTTCAAAAACTGCCAAGTGATGTCAAAGTGATGTAGAAAAAATTATCTTATTTAATTGTAGATAGAGACATATCCAACAAAATCGATTTTTAGCAACATAAACACACCACCTTTGTATACACATTGCAATACAAAAATACGAATTATGTCAGTAAATCATAAACCATGGAACTTATAGAGATGTTGGGGTGATTTTCTAATAGTTGATGATCTTAAGGCTT
>DEQB01000066.1:19303-20745 GCA_002359085.1 Erysipelothrix sp. UBA3377 | reverse complement strand
CATCCGAAGTTGTCTCATCAAAATCAACGTATGCCTTATTTGTCATTAAGTTTACATTTACAGACTGAACACCTGGTACATTCGATATTGCCTTTTCCACACTGGCAACACAAGATGCACAGGTCATACCTTCAATATTATAATCTTGTTTATGCATAGTCTTCATACTCCCTTTCTTTAATCAATCATCTTACTAAATAAACTAACCACTTCATCAATCTTCATCTCGCCCGTTCCTTCTTTAAAAGCATCGGTGACACAATGATGCATGTGTTCCTTCAACATTCTTTCGTTGGCTTTCTTTAGAAGTGAGATTGTCGCTAAGATTTGATGAGATACATCAATACAATAACGCTCATCTTCCAACATATTGATAGACGCTTGAAGTTGACCATTTGCCATTTTTAAATACTTTAATGCTGCTTCTCTCATATTCGCCTCCTACCCCTCCCTAGGGGGTACGTATATAGAATAACACTTGCTCATAATTTTTGCAACAAAAAAGATAGATTTTTTACATCTACCTCTTATCACTCCACTTATACCCAACACCTCGAATAGAAATAATCGAATGTGTATTTAACTTTTCTCTTAACCGTCTGATGTGTACATCAATGGTCCGCTCATCCACTCTATGTGCAGGATCTTCCCATACCGATTCAATAATATCGGATCGTGCCATCACTTTATTGTTTTGATGCATTAAAAGCGTTAATATTTCAAACTCTTTGGGTGTCAGATCAATACGTTCATTATCTTTATATACCTCAAATGCATTCAAATGTACTTCAATGTTATCTTTATGACCATAAAGAATGTTTTGTTTTTCTGATTTCTTTTCAACCAAAGTCGACAACAAGTACACCAACAAATCAATATCACGATCTTTTGAATAAACAAGATCAATGTTAGATTGATACACCAAAAGGGCTTCCTTATCATCCATTTGATTCAATACATTAACACCAATCAAATGTTTTATGATTTTTCTTGAAGCTTCGATAAATTTCATACCGTCCATTAATTCATACTGTTTTCCAAATACTACGGCATCCACGGGATTCACCGCTAAGTAAGCAAGTGCTTCTACCGGATCTTGGATAAAAATTGCATCTTTGAAATAGTCTGATTTATAGAACGCGTCCGTATGATCCACAACCAATATACGATGTTCGAACATTAAAAAACCCCCAGCTCATTTATTAATTAAAGTTTATCAATATTCCCATTGTGATATCAAAGAAGAATTGATTAAGTTTAACTATTATATTAAGTTTATTTCGTAATAGTTATGTTCATTAATAAATACGCATTAATAAGGAGTTTTCACCATAAAAAAAAGAAGACAAAACGTCTTCTTATAAACCAATGGCTGTTTCTAAAGCAATTTCCATCATTTTAGTAAATGATACTTGTCTCTCTTCAGCTGTAGTTACTTCATC
>DEQB01000066.1:0-19175 GCA_002359085.1 Erysipelothrix sp. UBA3377 | reverse complement strand
CCATGTAACGCCTGAATCTCTATAAAAGACATCGCTACTGTGAATGCGATCAACAATCATTGGATAGTTTAGTGCTGCTGCTTTTTCTTTAATCAAAGCATTTAAAGCCTCTGAAGGATTCAAAACATCTTCTTGAATGTTAAATGCTGCTTTCGCAAAGGATGACTCACTGTATGCACTGTCCGCAAGGACTACATCATAAAGTTTTGCGGATTCGCTATATGAACCTGCAGATCCAATACGAATGATTGCCTCAACATCATATTGGTTATATAACTCATATGAATAAATACCAATACTTGGCATTCCCATTCCTGAACCCATCACACTGACTTTGGTTCCTTTATAAGTTCCTGTAAATCCAAACATATTACGTACATCGTTAAATTGCACAACATCTTCTAAGAAAGTTTCTGCAATAAACTGCGCACGTAGTGGATCACCAGGCATCAAAACAACTTTGGCGATATCGCCTTTATTCGCATTAATATGTGGTGTTGCCATATATAATTCCTCCTATAACACATACATTATAACATCAAATACCTTGAATACAATCTGTAATAATAGAAGAAAAAGTCGATTTATATCGACTTTTACTTAGTTTTCGCAGGTACTTCTCCATTAGGATAGTAAGCCTTCAATAGAATTTCCTTCATGTCATTAACAAGAGGGACACGAGGATTACATGGAGAACATTGGTCTTCATAGGCAAGATAGGCAATTTCTTCATGTTGTTTGATAAATTCTATTTCATCAATACCTTGTTCTTTAAAACTCATATCGATGCCACAAGCAACACCCAAATCGTGACATGCTTGTGCATAACTTTCTACCCCTTCCTCAATCGTACTTGCGGGTAATCCGAGAATTCGGGCCAATTGTGCATAACGTTCATGGGCAACATATTTATTGTACTTTGGCCACAGACTTGGTTTAGAAGAAATCTGACCATTGTAACGAATAACATAGGGCATCAATATTGCATTGATACGTCCATGAGGAACTGTACCAAAACTACCCCCAACTTTATGAGCCATCGAGTGGTTAATACCCAAGAATGCATTACCAAATGCCATACCTGCTAAGGTAGAAGCATTGTGCATTTTCTCTCTGGCTTCAAGATCATTCGCACCGTATTTAACACTGCGTTCCAAATATTTGAATACCATTTGAATGGCTTGAATACACAAACCATCTGTATAGTCACTGGCAAGAATGGAAACAAAGGCTTCCGTTGCATGCGTTAATACATCCATTCCCGTATCCGCTGTGACCACTGCAGGAAGATTGTCTACAAATGCGGAATCCACAATCGCAACCGTCGGTACCAATGAATAGTCAGCCAAAGGATACTTCTTATTTGATTCTTTATCTGTAATAACCGCAAAAGGTGTCACTTCTGATCCGGTACCGGATGTGGTCGGGATACATACAAGTTGAGATTTTTGTCCCAAATCCGGATATCTAAAGGCACGTTTACGAATATCAATAAACTTTTGTTTCAAGTCATTGAAATCCACTTCAGGATGTTCATAAAATACCCACATCCCTTTCGCAGCATCCATGGGTGATCCCCCACCCAAAGCAATGATCGTATCCGGTTGGAAAGCCTTCATCAATTCATAACCATTTTTAACGGTTTCAAGTGAAGGATCTGGTTCTACATCACAGAACAACTGAATTTGAACTTCATTGCGACGCAATCTCAACTGTTCAACGACTTTACTATAATAACCCAAATCAACCATCGATCTGTCAGTTACTACAAACACACGTTCAACATCGCGCATACTCTTTAAATAGCGAATAGAATTTCTTTCAAAATAAATTTTAGGCGGTACTTTAAACCATTGCATATTATTATTGCGTCTCCCCACTTTTTTAATATTCAACAAATGAACAGCACTTACGTTATCGCCAACTGAGTTATGTCCATATGAACCACAACCCAGTGTAAGTGAAGGGATAAACTCATTATAAACATTACCAATACCCCCAAAGGTTGAAGGTGCATTCCAAATGATACGAATCGCAGGTACGATTTGACCAAACTTATTGGATAAATCTTTATCACGTGTATGAATTGCGGCAGAGTGACCCATACCATCATATTCAACCAAACGCTTTGACATTTCCAACCCTTCAGCTGCGTCTTTAACTTTCATCACACTGAGAACTGGAGATAATTTTTCTTTACTGAGCAGCTCTTTATCGCCCACTGCTTTAATTTCTACCGCCAATACTTTAGTATGCTCTGGGACTTTAATACCGGCTTGTTGGGCAATCCATGTTGCATCCTTACCCACTAACGTTGGATTCAAAGATCCAGTTTTAAACATAAACTCTCTTAACTTGTTGGTGTCTTCCTTATTTAGAAATACCATATGGTAATCTTTAAACTTTTGAATCATCGCATCATACACTTCAGCGTCAATAAAGGCTGTAGATTCACTCGCACAAATCATCCCATTATCAAAGGCCTTACTCATCGCGATATCATTGGCCGCTTGATCCAAATCCGCACTCTTTTCAATATAAGCAGGCACGTTTCCAGCACCCACACCCAATGCAGGTTTTCCACATGAGTAAGCCGCACGCACCATGGCGTTTCCACCAGTCGCTAAGATCGTTGCGACACCATCATGATTCATCAACTCCGCTGTTTTTTCTTTAGAAACATGTTCCACCCATTGAATACAATCCTTAGGTGCACCCGCTGCAATCGCCGCATCTAGCACAATCTGAGCTGCTTCTTTAGAACTATTAAAGGCAGAAGGATGAAATGAGAAAATAATTGGATTTCTCGTTTTTAAACAAATCAATGATTTAAAAATTGTGGTTGAGGTTGGATTGGTAACAGGTGTCAAACCACATACAACCCCCACAGGATCTGCAATTGAAGTAATACCCATGGTTTCATCTTCATCAATAATTCCAACTGTCTTAAGATGTCTCATGTGATTGATAACATGTTCACACGCAAACAAATTCTTGGTTGCTTTATCCTCAAACACACCCCGTCCCGTTTCATTAACGGCACTCAGTGCCAAAGTACCATGTTGATCCAAAGCCGCAACACTTGCCTTGGCAACAATATGATCAATCTGCTCTTGATCCAAGTCCATAAATCCCTTCAACGCAACCTGTGCTTTACTCACCAGTTCATTGACTTCATTATCCACTTTATTATTTTTTTCTTTTGCTGTCATAAGCCCTCCTTGTTAAAGTTTTCACATGTTTATATTAACAATGATACTTAAATACACAAAGAAAAAAACAAGCAAAATGTATCATTAAAACTCATAAATTTTGAGTTCAAACAATGTAAACGCTTTGCTTGTGAAATATATAACATTATGTTTGAATTTTATATTTCAAGTGATAAATTAAGAACCACTTTCCCCTGTGATTCTACTTTTTGAATTCCCAACTTTTGACTGAGTTCACCCTCATACCCCACAAAATCAGGTAGCCCGTGCCACGGTTCAACACACACAAAAGGTGCCATCTCATCTTCTTTGATCATACTCCACAGTCCCACATAGTCAAAATCAGAGAAATCTACCCTTATTGACTTGTCCTTTGACTTTAATGTAATCGCATGAATTCCCGAATGAATGATCGCATCATTTGAAAACGCAGTTTCATCCAATACGATTTCAGAAACATTCTCTGGATGGATTTCACTGATGAAAGGACCTTCAAGCTCATAGCGCTTCGCATCATTCCCCTCATATATCGCCACATCGCCTTTAGAGAAGTTAAATGCAGGATGTCCACCCAAGGAGTAGAGCATCTCATAATCATTTAAATTTTCCAAAACATATTGAATATGTACTTTACGACCCTCTAATTTATATATCATTGAAAGCTTAAACTTATATGGATAAACCGCAAAGTCTTCTTTGTTACTGGTGTAGATGAATTCAAGGCTATCCTCACCCACAACCACATCCATAATTTTATCTCGTAAAAATCCATGTTTGGTCGTGGGGTAGGTTTTCCCCTCTATTTTAATTTGGTTGTGATTGGTAACCCCAATAAATGGAAAGAGAACGGGTGATGTCCGATTCCACCATGTATTACTTTTCTGCCACATGTATTCAACGTCATGACTCAAGTCAATAAGGCTGATTAATTCTGCACCCACTTGATCTACTTTTATTTGAATGAATTCATTTTTAAGAATCATATATATTACCTCCATCCTTATTATATATAAAAACCTTCCGTATTACACGAAAGGTTTCACTTTAAATTAAACAACCATCAGGTCCACAGACATCATCTGCATCACCCACAACTTTTAAGGGTGCCTTGAGGTTTAATTCTGTTTTCAATTGTTCTAAAAGATTTACAAATACTTCATTGGGTTGTGCTCCTGAAATTGCATATTGATCATTGAATACGTAGAACGGTACCCCGCGAACACCAATTTGATTGGCGTAATTAATATCATCCTGTACATCCTTTAAGTAAGCATTGTTATCTTCAGCAACTCTGATGATTTCATCTCTATCCAATCCCACTTCTGCACCCAAATCTCCCAGTGTTTCAGCATCTGATATAAATTTATTTTCAGTAAAGTGTGCATAAAATAAGCGTTCATTGAATGCTTTATCTTTACCCATTTCTAAAGCATATTTAGAAACGCGATGGGCCATTAAAGTGTTGGTATAAAACATTCCATCAAAATCATATTTTAAACCCAATCCTTTTGCGCGTTCAACGTTCCCATCAAGCATCGCATCTATCTGATCTTTGGGTCTGCCAAAGTGTGCATATGCGAATGGCTTGAACAGTGTTGTCGCTTCAGTCGGTGCATCCGGTGTCAATTGATAGGAATGATAATGAACATCAACCATCTCTTGCATCCCTGTATTCTCAATCGCATTTTCAATTTCTCTTTTACCGATGTAGCAAAATTGGCAAACGTAGTCCGTAAAAATATCTATCTTTAATTTCATATTGCCTCCAAGTGTCTTGTTTAACTAATTTAATGGTACGGTTTATGACAGTCCAAGTCAATTAGAGTGCTTTGATGCCATCACTGCTTCAAACTCATCGCGTATCGCTTCTTGAAGCGTTATATCTTGAATATAATCCAACCCCGTTTTCGCCAGTAAAGCACCAACATAACCCAATGCTTCATGGGCCATTTTTGATTTCCCATTGGCGACCCATTGCCATGAATGCATGGGTGTTCCCACGGGTTCACAGGCAATATAAGATTGCGCAACAGGTACACGCCAACTCACATCTCCCACATCGGTTGAGACATGGGATAAGTTTCCAAATTTAAAGTTTGGGACTGTCAATGAAACCTTTTTATTTTCAGGTGAGAGCTTTTGATTCTCAACTAAAGCATCATCTGAATAAACAAAATCAAAATTTCGCATGTTTTTATCCAAAGCTAAAGACAGAGCTTCATTGGGAATCACATCCTTGGCTTGTGCAGTGATCTCATGCGTAACTTGTGTTTCCGTCATTAAGGCCGCACCCTGAGATATTTTGACGATGCGTTCATACACGTGTTGCACCATCGCTTCATCAACACCCCGAATGATGTAAACCAATTTGGCACTGTCTTGAACAACATTGGCCGCTTTACCCCCTGCATCAAGAAAGGCATAATGGATCCGCGCATCTTGAGGCATGTGTTCTCGAAGGAAGTTGGTGCCAATATTCATGATTTCTGCAGCATCCGGTGCACTGCGTCCCATTTCTGGCATCAGTGAAGCATGGGATGAAATCCCTTTGAATTCAAAATTAACTTGGCGAACTGCCAACGTGCGATCTGACCAGGTTTCATTGATAAAATGGGGATGCCACGATAAGGCAATATCTAGACCATCAAAAAAACCATCTTGAGCCATCACTGATTTCCCATAGCCACTTTCTTCTGCTGGGCAACCAAAGTAATACACTGAGCCTTCTAGTTTTTCTTCCTGAAGATATGTCGCCAATGAAATGGCAGCTGTCAAAGATCCCACACCCAATAAGTTATGACCGCAACCGTGTCCATTTTCGCCACTTACAATGGCTTCTTTGTGTAAAGCATTTGCTTTTTGACTCATGTTGGGTAAGGCATCAAATTCACCCAAGAACCCAATTCTCTTACCACCATTTTCATATTTAGCCACAAAAGCATGTTCAATTTTATCGGTCCCTTTTTCAATCTTGAAACCATGTTCCAAAAGTGTATCGATCAGGACTTGACTTGATTTCGGTGTATCAAATTCTATTTCAGCATAATCCCAAATGGTATCTGACAATTGCGTATAGCGATCCATATTTTTAAGAATAATATCATGTAGTTTTTGAATCATAGTATTCCTCCATATTTTCTTTTATTTTATCATGTTTCAGGATGATTTTATAAAAGCGCATAAAAAAACCACGTATGTGGTTTTAATCCTTAGAATGCAGGTCTACTTGCCCAATCATAATTTTCAATCAAGAAATCACGCACTTTATCCGAGTTCAAGATTTCCATCAATGTTTTAATTTTTGCATCATTTTTGTGTTCACTGTTTGAAACCAGTGAAATTGCATAACCTTCTGTTAGCGTATCTGATACTTCTACATAAAGTCTTTGTTCATCACCAACCAATTCCAAGTTGCGTGCATACGTTGGATACATCACTGCCATTTCAGTTTCAACATAACGTTGAGACAAGCTTGTGAGTGGTACATGGTCTGTTAAATCTAAGTTCTTGGGATTTGAGATGACATCTTCTAAAGTTAGAGATGTCGCATTTTCTAAATTCACTTCAATCAATCCTGCTTGGTGCAACAAGTATAAGGCACGACTGAGATTGGTCGCATCATCCGGTAGTGTAATGCGTGCGCCCTGTGGAATCTCATCAAGGGATGTATATTGGGTTGCGTATAATGCGAATGTTGCGTGATAGATGGGCATGATTACTTCCAATTCAGCATCATTCGCATCGTTGAATGCTTGTAAGAAATATTGGTGTTGAATCATATTCGCATCCAATTCGCCATCTTTGACTAAATTATTAGGGGTTTGGTAATCCGCAAACTCATGGATATTTAACGTTAATCCCGCTTCCTTTAAATCTGCTTCAACCAATTCTAAAATGTCTTTCATTGGGTAAAAAGCGACCCCAATATCCAATGTATTATCGTCTGTATTGTTGGCGCCACACCCTACCAATACCAATAATGCCATTAAAACCATCATAAATTTTTTCATATCTATCTCCTCTTTTATCTTTGATCAATCCTATTGGAAATATTATTCCCAACAGTTTGTAGTATTTGAACCATTAAAATCATCATCACAATAATTATCCACATCAATTTGTAGTTAAAATTGTGGTATCCTTCAGCGATGGCTAAATATCCCAGTCCGCCACCCCCGATAATTCCCATTACGGTTGAATAGGACAATAAAGAAATGGATGCGGAAGTAAAGCTTAACACGATACTGGATCGTGCCTCCACCAATAAGAAAGACGTAAAGTATTGAAATTTTGATGCGCCCAATGCATAGGATGTTTCATAAATATCTTTGTTCACATCCAGTAGGTCTTGTTCCACAAGTCTGGCAAAGGTTGCGATACCGATGACACTCATCGGTATCTTTGAAGCATCCACCCCAAATCCCGTACCGATTAAAAATCGATTGACGGGAATCATGGTAATAATAAATAGGATGAAGGGTACTGATTTAAATATATTGATCAGTCCCGACAAAACAAAGTATGCTGTCTTGTTTTCCATGATACCGCCTTCGCGAAATGCGAAGAGTAATAAGGCAACAGACAATCCCACTATCAAAGTCACAACCATTGAGAACGACATCATCTCTATGGTTTCCCACAGCGCAATATGAATGTCTTCACCAAATTGATGGTAAACATCAATATAATTTTGAATCATTGTAGCAGTGCCTCCTTATAACTCAGGGTCTCGATATCTTTTCTTTCAATAGAAATGATATCTTGAATTTGACCTGACTGTAAGATCGCAGCACGATTACACATTGATTTGATCACGGAAATGTCATGGGACACAATCACAATGGTTGTACCCAATGTTTCGTTAATATCCCGCAGTAACTGAAGAATTTCTTCCCGCATTTCCCCATCCAAGGCTGAAGTAGGCTCATCACAAAAAATAATATCCGGTTCACTCATTAAAGCGCGCGCAATCGCGACCCTTTGTTTTTGTCCCCCTGATAATGTTTTTATATAAGATGATTCATAGCCTTCTAAGCCAACATACTTTAACAGTTCTTTGGCTTTCTTGATACTTTTTTCTTTATCAACCTTTCGTAATTTATTGGGAAGCATTACATTGTCCAATATATTTAAATTCCCCAATAAATTAAAGTGTTGAAATATCGTTGCCGTTTTTCTCACAAGTTGTCTGTGATTATCGGTGTTCATCCCTACACCTTTAAGATAAACATCCCCTGTAGTTGGCGCGATATATCCATTCATGATTCTAAGTAAGGTCGATTTTCCACTGCCTGTATTTCCCACCAGACCAAAAACTTCTTTCTCATGAATTTTTAAATGAATATCATTTAAAATCCTGCGCGGTTGTCTTTGATGCAGAAAATCATGAGATATACCCTTTAATTGAATCATAAAAACACCATCCCTTTCTCGCTTCCATAGAATACTATATTAAATTAAATGTGGTTAATAAATACAATTGCCCCAAAAAAAATAAAGGTACCCGACGACTTAAGTACCTTTATGGATTGAATTAAAGTTATATTTTTTAAAAATTCAAAAGAACATTGATCATCCAAAATCTATAATAAACAGTGCTACTGTTTCACAAAACCATTGATGCCATTCATGACCAAGTTAGACAAGTAATTGGCATCATCTTTAACACCCTTCATATTGTTCTCATAAAACGAATGGTAAAGACTGGTAAGACCACCCAAAATATAGGTTACCATGTATTCAGTCGTTGTATTGTCATGAGCATTCACAGAATTAAAAAGTGACTTGGCATGGGCTTTAAGTTTGTGGGTTACTTTTTCTATGAATTGGTAACCGCGGTGCATGGATAAAACGGAAAAATAATCATGATACTTTTCATTAAAAACACTTTGCATCGCCTCAAAAAAGCGCATGGGATTTTGAAGAATTTTCTCAAATGTATAGTTTTCAACTAATTTATCAAATTCAATTAAAATATATTCCTCAATCTCATCGATGAGATCCTCAATATTACTATAGTGATTATAAAAAGTTTTTCGGCTTGTATCTGCTTCTCTTGAAATATCTGTAATCGTAATTTCATCGAAGTTCTTTTTATTTAATAACTTGATAAACGCTTCTTGTAGCGCTATTTTAGTTTTTTTGATTCTGCGATCTATCTTCATGGTGCCTCCTAAAATATTTAAATTTTCTTTGACTTATTACACACTTGTATTATAATACACATATGTATTGTTATCAAGATGCTTGATAACCTCACAATTAAAATATATGGAGGCCCTTTATGAATCGTTTCGAAATCACCACTGAAGTCACAGCCGACTTCTCAAAATCATTGGCTCAAGAATTTGACATTAAAGTATTACCCATGAAATATACAATGAATGACCAAGAATTTGAACACACAATTGATTACACCATGGAAGACATCACACAGTTCTATGATGAACTGGAAGCAGGTGCTCGTGTTTCAACTTCTCAAATAACACCCACTGTTTATATGAGTATATTTGAAGAAATCTTAAGAGAAGGTAAAGATATCCTTCATATTGGATTTTCTTCAGCATTGAGTGGTTCCTTTCAATCAGCGGCCCTTGCCTTTGAGATGTTGAAAGCAGATTATCCTGATAGAACTTGTATCTTGGTGGATTCACTGGGTGCATCAGGCGGACATGCCTTACTTTCAATCAGAGCATCTGAATTACGGGCTCAAAATGAAGCCATTGAAACAGTCGCAGACTATTTGAATGCCCATGTTCAATTGATTTCTCATCGATTCTTTGTGGACAGTTTGGATCATTTAAAAAATGGGGGTCGTATTTCTTCAACAACTGCTGTTGTGGGAAACATACTTAGCATTTATCCTATCTTAACCATCACTGGCGAAGGAAAAGTTGAAGCATTTGATAAGATTCGTGGCGAAAAGAAGGCGGTTGGGAAATTGAAATCCTTCTTTGATGGAAATAATGATCAAAGCTTATCGAAACATGTGGTCATTTCACATGCAGATAACTTAGACAAAGCGAAATTACTTGAGAAGGAACTTACTGAAAATTATAACGACCTAATCATCCATATTACAGAGATTGGACCCATCTTGGGTGTCCATGTGGGTAAAGGTACAATCGCAATTTGTTATTTCGCAACAGGAAGATAATTTAAAAAATCCGCCATCGATAGATAGCGGATTTTGTTTTATCATGGTGGAGCTTACCGGGCTCGAACCGGTGACCTCTACACTGCCAGCGTAGCGCTCTCCCAACTGAGCTAAAACCCCATGCTTATTCATTATACAAAATAAACACGATAACTACAACACCCATTAAGTCATCCTTAATTTTTTTGCTTCTTCAACATAGTAACTTGTATTACCATGGTCTATCACAAAGGTAAGATAAGGTTTCGCTTCTTCTTTTTGTTTTGACAATACCAAAGCCTGACTCATTTGAAAATTCCAACTTACTTTATCAAGCAATGTATTTTGATAGGGTTCCATAAGTTTAAGGGATTCAATAACGGTGTCATAGTCTTGTTTTAGAAAATGACCCTTAATTTTTAAACTTTCAATTTGGGTCATGGATTTCAATCGCTTAGACATGGTGTCATAATAACGATCATAGGATTTTCTTTGATCCACAATGGCCATCACGTTGAACTCAAAGGCTTTGTATTGAATGTTGTCTTTGAGAATATCGCTGTGGTTGTTCATGATATTTTTCATTTCCTTGGTTTTTCCCAAATAGGAAAGACCTTTTAAGTATGCGATCCAAAGTGCGGGTGGCACGGATTTTCTTTTATCAAATCGAATGGTGGCTTGTAAATAATCGGTATAACTTTTGGGGTCCGCATGATCATATAAAATGGGATCCAAAACTTCAAGTGACTTCATGAGTCTAAAATTATACAGATACGTATACGCACCAATCGCAACGATTAAAGCACCGATCATTAAAAAGAAATAAAGATAGGGTCTTTCACTTAAATTAGAATTTGCTTGCATGTTATTAATCATCAAATAGAGGGATAATAAAACTGAAATACCCACAGAACTTGCGAAAAGTCTGCTGCTTGAGTATCTGCGTCTAAATTCTTTAAATATTGTTTCATAATTCATCGTCATTAAAATAACTCCTTAATGTGTGCCCATATGTCCTTTTTAAAGAATGCCTTTAGGGATTCATCATGTGCAACAACCACTTCTTTTCCATGATTATAAATATCATGGGCTGCATTCAAATCAAATATATTCTTGGGTTTCACAGGGAAATTTAAAAGATAATCCGCACGCGAGACATGACGTGCTTCCGCTTCTCTGGAGAGTACATCGTAGACTCTGGAAGCCACCTCAAGTGCTTTATCTAAACTCGCTTCTCGATCGATTGTGCTGCGCATGGTAAGCGCCAATGTTTTTTTCGCACCGTAATCTCGCAACATTGGAATGGGTGCATTCATTCTTACGCCCCCATCAATCAGCGCATAGTCTTCATATTCAACGGACCCAAAAACCATGGGGAAACTCATTGAAGCCGTAATCGCGGTTGAGAGCTTAATATCAGAAATTACTTCAGTTCTTGGATGGGTACTCTTATATAAATGCGGATGTGAAACAAATACGACCAGGGTTCCAGTATAAAGATCCACCGCTGTCAAAGCCAGGGGTATTTTCACATCACTGATGTGCTCAAATCCATGTTTAACACAAATTGCTTCAATAATTTCTAGCATTCTATGTCCATCAATGAGTCCGTGCTTCACATTTTTTTGAAACAATAATTCTATTCCGGAGACTCTTAAGACTTTACGTTTTTCCAATTCCAAAATGGCTTCTTTGATTTCATCAAATATTTCATCTGCTGGTAAACCCATCGCAACCAAGGAAGCGATCATCGCACCCGCACTGGTGCCACTGACGCATTGTGGGTGAATATTGTTTACTTCCATCCATTCAATAAAGGCTGGTTGGCATAGTGTTTTGATACCACCACCCGCAAATGCGATGCCGACATCCGTTCTCATTGTGCATACCTTGATAGATAGTTTTTAAGTTCTTCATCGAATTTTCCTAAGAAACTGTCTTCACCAAAACGATTAATTTTAACGAATACAGCTTGGGAACCCCCAGCGGTAATGGCACTTAAAAATATAGTGTCTTCTTTTGATACAATCGTGACACTTAATGAAACACGATTACCACCGAAATAACTATACCGTTCATAAACTCGGACTGCAACATTCACATCATCAATGGTATAGTCGCTTTTGTCTTCAATTGAAGCTGAAATACTGCCCTTGAGTACTGCTTGGTCAAGGTGATTTACGAAATGATTAAAGTCTCCTTTAAATTGTTTCTCTAGTTTTGCCATACGTTCTCCTTTATTTAATTATAATATGGATATGGATGCTTTACAATTTACATCATCCTTGTATAACTTATATTATAACAAAATTGACAAGGCTTGTGCTTTTTATTTAAGATGAAGTAGAGGTGAACTTATGAAGATTGCAATATTGGGAGCAGGCATTGTAGGATCAAGCGCTGCCTATTACTTATCTCAAAACGAAAATGTTAACATAGACCTTTATGATGATGGCACCCATGGTGGCACCAAAGCTGCTGTGGGCATTGTGTGTCCATGGATTGTTCAAAGAAGAAATAAAGCGTGGTATGCGTTGGTTGAAGCAGGCGCGAACTTTTATCTTAAACTCTTTGAAGACTTGGAAGATGCGTCTTTTGCCAATCGCTCAGGGGCGATTATCGTGAATGAAAAGCGTCACGATCATCTACTTGCTATGGCCATTGAACGCCAAAAAAGAAATCCTATTATGGGTATGGTTAAGGAAATAAGAGACACCGACAAACTGCCGTCATCTTTTAAGTTTGAGAAAGCCTTTGAAATATCTGGGGCTTTTCGTGTGGATGGACAGAAGTTATTGAACGTGTTGCATCGTAAATTAAAAAATACCAACTTTATCCATGAAACCACAACGCTTTCAAATCTCATGTCAAAAAATTACGATAAGATCATTGTGTGTGCAGGGGGAAGATTCAATGAGGCCTTTGATTTGGAAGGTTATGACGTGGACCAGTTTCCTCAAAAGGGCATGTTGCTGTCATACCCTTATGAAGCGAATCAGTATGCCATGGCGATACCCAAAGGTGAGATTGATTTTCTTTTCAATCATGATGAACTGGTGATTGGTGCATCTCACGAGATAGACTTTACGCACATGGATTATGAGGCAGATGTTGCGCAGGACTTAATCGATCAAGCAACGTATTATATGCCTTTACCTAAAGTAGAATATACCACCCGTATTGGATTGAGAAGTAATAATAAATTGAATTTACCATTTTATGGTAAACTGGAACCTTTTGATGATATTTATATTACAGGTGGATTGGGTTCTTCTGGATTATCCAGTGGTCCGATTATTGGTTATCGTTTGGCACAACATATTTTAGAAGACAGTGTCTTAGACAATCGGTATGATCCAAAACAGTTTGTGAGTTTAAAAAACCCAACGCCATAATTTGCGTTGGGTTGTTTTTATTCATCGACGTAACTGTCAAAATATCCTTGGATATGAACGATGGGTGTCCCCTTGTCGCCTGAGCCACTGGTTAAGTCACACAGTGAACCAATCAAATCTGTCAAGCGTCTTGGGGTGGTACCCAATCGTTTGTCTTGATCGTCATTGTTTGATTTGTTGTCAATTTCAGATTTCACATATGCTCTTAAATCACTTGGATTCATATCTTTTCCTTGATTATCCGCAAGGTACTTTAATTTAATTTCATTGGGTGTGCCTTCAAGCCCAACTGTATAATAAGGTGCGACGGTTGGATCCGCAAGCTCCCATATTTTACCAACGGGGTCTTTGAATGCGCCATCCCCATAAACCAGGACTTCCACTTGTTTATCTGTTCTATCAAAGATGACCTTTTGTACATCATGTACGAAAGTTTCACCATCTCTTGGGAAAAGCTTGATGGTTTCTTCGCTTGCTTTATTGGCACCCAACAATCCATAGGCTTCATTGTATCCTTCACCATCAATGCTGCTGGTTAAGATATCCGCAAGTCCCCAAACATTCTGAGCGCCTGCTTTTTTTAAAATGGATTGCGTTCTTTTATAAGTATGAATGTCTGCCGTTAAAATATTATCTGTAAATTTAAGTGCAGACTCGGGTTGGTTTGAGAATATGATTTCACATTCTGCATTTTCCGACTCCACAATGGATTGGTAGTACGCTACATAATCCATATTCGTAAATGGGTGTGTACTAATTCCAAAGTATTTTCTAAATGTAGGAAGATCCAATGTATCTTGATAAGGGTTGATGCCTGATTTATCCAAAAGATCCACGTCCACTAGGGGGTTTCCTACTTCATCTGAGGGGTATTTAAAAACCAGCACCACTTTCCCTACTGCTCTTGAAATTCCTTGGAGAATTGAAGCAAAGCGGTTTCTAGAAAGAATGGGAAAGATTACCGCAACGGTATCTGTTCCTAGTTTGTGTGCTACGTCTTTTGCGATCGTATCCAGGGATGCATAGTTCCCTTGAGCTCTTGCGAGAATCGATTCTGTTACACCAATAACATCGTGGTTTCTAATGTCATAACCATGGTTTTTAGCTGCATTTAAAACACTATCAACAACAATCTCAACCAAATCATCATTTTCCCGTATAATGGGACTTCGAACGCCTCTGGCGACGGTTCCAATTTGTCTTTGCAAAGTGTCCACCTCTTTTTTATTTTGCGGTACCATAATAACACAACTCAATGTATAATTCAACGCATCTAAAACTCATTCCTATGTAATGCCATTTCCACAATTTCACACGATTTATGGGTATGATTTCAATTTAAACCATCCAATGCATGTTATACTTATAAAGAAGAGGTGATGGGCATGCAACATAAGTATCAATTTGTGAGTCAAGATATTGAGGATAAAATATTTAATAACGTTTATGAAGACAAGTTACCAACGGAAGATGAGTTAATTAACGCCTATGATGTCAGTCGTAATACAATAAGAAAAGCCATTGAAGTTTTAGTACACAAAGGAATTGTGATTCCCATTCAAGGTAGTGGGTTTTTTATACGTAAAATATCCATTGATGGTGCCATTAACTTGGAAACCTTCAGAGGATTAACCCATGACTTTAAAAACAGTAAGATCGAAACACATATTATTGAATTTGAAGAAATTAACGCAGATGAAGACATCAGTGAAAAATTAAAGTGTGAAGTGGGTGCACCCCTATATTTTATTAAAAGATTACGCATTATGGATGATGTGAAATGGGTTGTGGAATATTCTTATTTTAATCGTAAACATGTGCCGTATCTTAATCGTGAAATCATTGAAGGGTCTATCTATAATTACATCCGAGAAGGACTCAATAAACAGATCGGTTATGTTGATCGTGTCATCGAAGCATCCTTATTAAATAAAGATGACGCAAAGATTTTGGGTTTAAAAGAAAATGAACCCGCCTTACTTTCAATTAATAAATCCATGTTAAAAACTGGAGAAATCTTTGACTACTCCGTTGACGTTCACAACTATAAGCATACGCGTTTTTTGAAATTATCTAACTTTGCTTATTAATTTATATATTGATAATATATCCAAATCAATGCGATATTTACCAGCATCCCAAAGAAGATTTTAAATCCGAAGGATGCTTTTTTTGTTTTATGACGAAAGACATACATGGCCATATAAATCATGGGCCATCCACCCAACATTGAACACAGCATAAAAGTCGATTCTGGGACTCTTCGTCTTTTTAAAATCGCTTGTTGTTTATCTACCAACATCAACACATAGCTGAAGGCATTTAATATAATGATCATAATTAACATGGTTATATATTAACATATTATAAGCAAAATAAAACCAGCCTTACATAAGACTGGTAATATTTACTATCCATTGTTTTTAATAATTTCTTGGTACCAGTAAAAAGAATCCTTTTTATAACGTGGTAGATCTGGATCATCAAAATCAACATACACCAAACCATAACGTTTTTGGTAACCATTAAGCCAACTTAATAAATCCGTAAAAGACCATACGCAATAGGAAATCACATCTACGCCCCCATTTAGTGATTTCCGAATTGCGTCAACATGCTTATTGATGAAATCTATACGATAATCATCATGAACTTTACCCGCTACCAGTGAATCAAAGGCCCCCAACCCGTTTTCACTAATCACAATGGGTAAACCATAGGCCTCATCTAAAAGCTCCAGTGTAAAGGTTAATCCTTGCGGATCTACAACCCAGTTCCAATCGGTATACTCAACATTTGGATTTTCAACATTTTTATAAATTCCAGGTATACCAGATTCCTCGTAGTCTCGCTTCTTACCATCGGTACTGAACATTTTAATGCCAACACCTTCTTGGTTGTCTGCGATCATCGTACTTTGATAATAATTGACACCCACAAAATCAGTTAAAATTGATGCTTTTGTTAAAGTGTCCGCATCTTCTTGCGTAATCTCAAAATCAATCAAGCCTTCGTTTTTGTAATAATCCAAAGCCCATGCAGGATATTTACCTTTGTAGTAAATATCTGTAAACCAATAGAAGTTTAAATCCATATAGCGACGTGTGGCATCCAAATCTTTCTGATCATTGGATCTTGTAAAACCAGGTGTTAAAGCGATTGAACTTCCAATCATGCCATTTGAATAATTGCCGTTCTTGTACAGCAATACAGTTTTTGCATGTACCAACGCTGTATGGTGGTACGTTCTCAAAAATGCAGCTTGATTGTCAATATCTCCTGGTGGATGCACACCTAAGACATACCCTTGATGGGTAAAGATATTGGGCTCATTCATCACAATCCAATATTTAATTTTTTCATGAAATGCATCAAAACAAACTTTCGCATATTCTAAAAAATCATCCACAATTTTAGGTGACATCCATCCACCATATTCATCTTGAATATGTTTTGGGAGGTCCCAGTGATACATGGTAACCATCGGTTCAATATCATTTTCAATTAAGGTATCGATCAATTCATGATAGAAATCCAATCCTTTTTGGTTAACTTTTCCTTCATATATAATCCTAGACCACGAAAAAGAAAAGCGATAGGTTTTGAGACCCATTTCTTTCATCAACGCAATATCTTCTTTAAAGCGATGATAGTGATCTGTCGCAATATCACCATTGGTTCCTTCAAATGTTTTGCCTGGAATTTTGGTCCATTCATCCCAAACGGATGGACCTTTACCGTCTATATTCCATGCGCCTTCCACTTGATACGCTGCAGATGCTGCCCCCCACAAAAATCCTTTAGGAAACATAATGATTCCCTTGATGTATGACGGCCACACATGCTTTTAAATTAATGTTATTTGTTATCATAGATACTCCTTTAGATAATAGCGCAAATTAGCCCTTTGGATAAAGGGCTAATCTACTACATATATATAAATAAAATTGGTACTTTATTCTTATTTATTATTCTTCTACTGTTCTATTTGCAACTACTACGAATGGTAGATAGATTACAAACGCAACAACCATATTGACCACTGCAATAATTCCAGCCCCTATACTGAAGTTAGTTGACAATAGTGCGTTCAATACTGGAGGTGTAGTCCATGGTACTGAGTTAACAATTGGACCGGCGAAGCCTGTTGTTGTTGCAACATAAGCAATCGTTGCAAGAATTGGTTGGTTCAATACAAATGGAACCAAGTAAATTGGGTTCAATACGACTGGTAAACCAAATAGAACTGGTTCATTAATCATAAAGATTCCAGGTCCAACACCCAAACGTGCGATTTCGCGGTGATCTTTAACTTTAGATACTGCGAAGATTGCGAGTAAGAGTGGTAACGTAGCTCCTGATCCCCCGTGGAATACGTATGCATCCCATGAACCACGTACCCAAACGTGCAATCCATCAGCAATAGTTTTAATACCACCATTACTGTTTGCGAACGCTTGAACGTTTTCTGTTTGTAGCGTTCCATAAACTGGTTGCATGAACGCTTCAAGAAGGTTTGCACCGTGAAGTCCAAAGAACCATAGTAATGGAATTAATGTTGATGTAATAATAATAGCTGGTAAACCTTGACTCAACTGAGCCAATGTTGTTCCAATATTATTTTCAAACCAAATAAATAAGCTAGTACCTGCACCTTTTGCAAAAATATAGTTAACTGCTGCAAAGAATGCTAACGTGATTGCACCAGGAATAATTCCGCTAAATCCCCTCGCGACTGCTGGTGGTACACTGTCTGGCATTTTAATTGTCCAGTCTTTGTTAATAATTGCAAAATAAATTTCAGGTGCGATTAAACCTGTCATCAATGCGATGAAAATCCCTTGTGCCCCTAAATAGTTTCCTACATGTGAAGCAACAACTTCGTTATTACGTGTCAACGCACCCATTAACATGAATGATCCCAAAGCAATAATTGCTGTTGTGACTTCGTCTTTATTTTCTTGACGAGCTCTGTTAAATGAGATTGTTACAACAAGTGCTAAAGCAAGAATACTAAATGTTCCGGTCTCAATACTTGAGAAGAACGGAGCAATATGAGTATTTGCCCAAACGATAAATGCGTGATCCGCACCCAAGAAAACATCTGCTGCCAGAAGTCCCCAAGGAACAAAGAATACGTTGTTCAAAAGTACTGCAATCGCCCCCGCCATAATTAATGGCATCAGCGCAGCAAATGCGTCACGAATTGCGACTAAGTGCTTTTGTCCCCCAACTTTGGCTGCCAGTGGAACAAACTTAGCTTCTAAAAAATTAATTAAGCCTTGCATTAAAAGTCCTCCTTATTCTTACGACTTTAATTCATTGGTACCAATTTCAATTATAATTATAACTTTGCTTTCTCATAATGTAAAGGCTTTCTTATTAATTATTTATCCGATATTTTTCACAACCGAACAAATCGCCACTAAATAA
>DEQB01000036.1:6108-7986 GCA_002359085.1 Erysipelothrix sp. UBA3377 | reverse complement strand
AAGCATAGACTTCATCAATACATAGAACCTCGGGTAATACACCTCTTGAGATATCTACGTACTTATCGAAGATAGAGATAACAGACGTTGTTGATAAATGGTAGCGTTGCGCAAAACTGGAGAACGTTTCATTCACATTTCTAAGATCACTTAACACATTATACACAGTGTTCATAGTGAGCTTCATACCGTTGAAAGCAAATGGGTTGTGTTCGTAGAACGTCTTAGCACAAAGACCACATTTATATCTTCTGGACCTATAATTGATGACACATTTTTGATTCGTAAAAGTTGAATGGATCAGTTTCTTTTGAACATATTCTTTGATTGTGTACTGAGTATATCCACAGTGGGGACACACTTCATCTCTTTGATTGAGTGCAACATCAATGTTTAAGACAGTATCAACAAAATAAACCTTGAAGTTTTTAATGTTTTTTTCTTCTAGATTAAAGAATTCGAGCATTGTAAAATTATTAAAGTTCTGCAAATCATTTATAAAATCACAACCTTATCTCGCAGATCTTGAATTCACTTTTACCATGGTATATAAACTTAAGTTGACACTAAAATATCATTAAATCGTCAAGCAAAAAAGGAACGTTATGTGGGAAACCAGAAAAAAAACGAAATATTTTCTTTTAATAGATTTACCCAATTGAATATAATCTTTCCAAATTTTAAATAAAGTAACACGGGATTGATGAATGAGAATTTCATACACGAAAACATATTGAGAAAAAGGAACGATTGGATACAAAATAATCGCATGCGTAGACCCACAAGCGATACACTTGATTCTGTTTATATTTAGAGTTCTAAAACAGACTTCATCTTTAATTATTCTCTGGTAAGAACCATGATGGTGGAAATAACATTTACCACCATTTGGACACCTTAAATCATGAAGAGTGATCAAGTTTACTAAAGAATTATAATGATTTTGAGTTAAGGTGGATGGGTTACACTTTAGTGGACAAATAAATTAGTTATATCGCGATAAACAAATTTGTTTGATAAGATGTAGTTAAAGAAAGCAGGAATCCATTATGTCAAAAAGAAACCGTAGAACATTCACAGAAGCATTTAAAACACAAATTGTTAATTTATATTTAAGTGGTAAAAAGAAATCGGAAATTTTAAGAGAATATGATTTACATACAGTAACCCTGAATCGTTGGATTGCACAACATGAATCATCAGGCTCATTCAAAGAAAAAGATAATCGAACAATTGAAGAAAAAGAATTGATTGAACTACGAAAACGTAATCAACAGCTTGAAATGGAAAATGATATTTTAAAGCAAGCAGCGCTGATTATGGGACGAAAGTCAAAATAATTAGACAAAACAAAGATAAATATCCAATCAGCGCCATGTGTAAGATTTTGAATATTAGCAGATCAAACTATTACAACTATAAAGATAAAATTGAGGATAAAGATCCACTGACCGATGAAGTTATTAACATCTTCAGAGATAATAAAAAAACATATGGAGCTCGAAGAATTAAAGCCAAGCTAGAAGAAAAAGGATATACAGCTTCTAGAAGGCGTATTGGTCGTATTATGGCTGAAGAAGGCCTTGTATCGGTTTATACAAAAGCTCAATATAAAGTTTATAAGAGTAAGGTAAATGAATCAGAAGTCGGCAATGAACTGGATAGAGAGTTCAATGACCGCGATCCATTAGAAGCTATCGTAAGTGACCTTACATATGTGCGTGTAGGCAATCGTTGGCACTATATCTGCACAATCATGGATTTATACAACCGAGAAATCATAGGTTATAGCATCGGTCCTAATAAAAATGCACAGCTTGTCTATAAAGCATTCATTAGCATAAAACATGATCTATCTTTAGTTGGTTTATTTCACAC
>DEQB01000036.1:0-6089 GCA_002359085.1 Erysipelothrix sp. UBA3377 | reverse complement strand
CGATCGAGGAAAAGAATTTATTAACGAACAGATTGAAGCCCTCTTATCAACCTTTGATATTAAGCGATCACTGAGTCACAAAGGGACTCCCTATGATAACGCAGTCGCTGAAGCAAACTTTAAGAGTCTAAAATTTGAATTCGTATACCAAAATAAATTTGAATCATTGGAAGAATTAGAAAGAGAATTGGGTGGGCATGTTTGGTGGTATAACAATGAGAGACTACACTCATCATTAGGTTATAAATCACCCGTCTCATACTCAAAATTAATGTAACTATAAAAATTGTCCACTAAAGGGTTGACAGTCCAAGGTATTGAAGCGAAGGTTGGTTTTGATAATAATCATAGTGCGAGGGTAAGGAGATTTAGCGTCGAAACTAGGGATCTCCTTTCTTCTTTCTTACAACCATTATAACCAAACACCAAACTAATGTGTAGTCGTATTACCGTTAGTTTTTTTTATTCCCCAGGTTAGTGAATTTAATACCCCAAACCCCAAACTACTTTTTAAAGTTTTTAATAGAACTTCCAGAAAAATGGAAGTTCTAATTTTTTACCTTATATCAACAATAAACTTTAACATAGCCAATAATTAAAAAAGACTCCCAAAATGAGAGTCTTTATTAACGATTATCGGTTGTAGTATTCAACAACGAGTGCTTCGTTAACTTCTTGGTTCAATTCTGAACGTTCAGGTAAACGTGTATATTGACCTTTCATGTTTGTATCATCGAATGATACGTAATCAACATGTCCTACACTTGCTTCAAGTGATTCCTTGACTGATTTTAGGTTGCGTGATTTTTCACGTAACTCAATGGTTTGTCCTGGTTTCACTGTAAATGAAGGGATGTCAACTTTCTTTCCATCAACTAAGATGTGACCGTGGTTAACAAGTTGTCTTGCACCGTTACGGGTTAGCGCTAAATTCATGCGGTATACCACGTTGTCTAATCTTGATTCTAGTAAGAATAAGAAGTTATGACCGGTAACACCTTCCATTTTAACTGCTTTTTTGTATGTATTGAAGAATTGTTTTTCAGTTACTCCATACATATAACGAATACGTTGTTTTTCACGTAATTGTAAACCGTAGTTACTTAATTTTGCACGGCGTGATTGTCCGTGTTGACCTGGGGGATAATTACGACGTTTTAGTTCTTCACCTGTTTCAAGGATTGAGAAACTTAGACGACGTGACTTTTTCCATACTGGTCCTGTAATTCTTGCCATTTTGACCTCCTATGCGTTCATAGTGATCTTGTAAATTATTATAAGTTGAGTTTGATTTAATTCGTTTCCACCTTACAGCAAGGGTACTTTGAACTCTGCCGCGAACCAAACTATGGTTTATAACTTTACATGCTGCTATGCTTAACGCCTTAATATATTATGATAAAATCATTGTAATGTCAAATGAAACGAGGCTTTTTCAGGAAAATTAAGAGTGTATTGTTTTATTAAATTTATATTGTAAAATTACGGTCATAATCAACAGGTGAAAGCCATTTGAAATTTTGATGTTTTGAACATGTAATTGTTTGGGCTTTACTATAAATATGTTACAATAATACCAAGTTGAGGTGATTGTCTATGTCTTGGAGTGAATTTATAGAATTCATGAGTCAACCTATAGTATTGGGAACCGTTATCGCGTTTCTTTTATTGTTGGTTATTTTATTTGTGGTACGCAGTATGAAAAAGAGTCGTATCATTAAAAAGTTAAAACAGTATGAAATTAAATACAATGAGTGTATCAGTGTTCCGATATCTTTTAAATTGAACAAAGCAACCAATATTGCTAAAACCAGTGAAGATAAAGAAGAAACGATTTCTAGTTTGAAATTTGAGTATGATGATTTGGATAAACGTCATGATGAAATCGCAAGTGTACTGGAAGATATTGAGGATGCGTTGGAGTTTAATAAATTATCCATCGCAAACAATCTTATGGAAGATCTGATGGTTTTGATTGATGATGCGTCTCGTATTACGAATTCTTTGGATGTCCGTCTTGACGGTGTGTTAGAAGAAGAACAAGAGAAACGAGATGAAATCAATGTTTTAAAGGATACTTTTAGAAATCATAAAACAAAGTTGATGGGAAACGTTTCACAGTATCGTGATGCTTTTGATGTGTTGGAAGCACAGACGAAACATATTGAATCACAGTTCTCACAATTTGAAGAATGGATGTTCGCTTCTGATTATATCAAAGCACAAGAAATGATCGTGGGCATTCGTGAAGAAGTGGCTGCGTACGCTGTTAATCTGAGTGAGATTCCCAAATTATATGATTTGGCGCGTGGTGAGATCCCTGTTCTTTTGGATACGGTCTCAGATAGCTATCAATCAGTTAAGGCGGACTCAGTATTTTTAGACCATTTGGAAGTTCCTAAAAATTTGGGTATTTTGGCTGAAGTCTTAAAAGATGATTTAAAGCGCTTGTCAGAGGTTAATGTTGAAAAGAGTGCAGATAGCCTCTACAATACGAAAACACGTTTGGAACAGCTACTTATTCTTATTGAGAAGGAACACAGTGCAAGTCATGAAGTGCGTGTTGATATGAACAATGTATTTCCTGTTTTGGATGAGTTGTTGGATAATATTCAAGATTTGAAAGATAAAGCACCCGTGGTTCAAGAACGGTTTGATTTTAAAGATTTGGTTAAAGATGTTTCGAAATTTGAAGCACGTGCCAATACCTTAAATGAGCACCGTCAAGTGATCGATAACGAAGTAGATGCAATAAAGAAACCCGGTACAGTTGTATTGGTTTCTATGAATGAAGTAAAACAAGATATTGAAATGTTGGCGAAGGAATTTTACGATGTTTTAAACAGTGTGAATCAAGCGAACGCAGATGAGATTCGTGCTAAGAAACAATTGATGAAATTGTACTTGATTATCAATGATGTTGAAGTAAGAATTAAAAAACGTTCTTTACCTTCAATCTCAGAGACGTATGTTTATGATTTACAAAAATCTAGAGCATATGTGCGTCAAATACAAGATTTACTTGATCAAACCATTTTGGATGTGCCGACATTAAATGGTACAGTTTCTGAAGCCATTGATTTTATTTATAAATTGCACAACAACGTCAATAATCTTGTGGGTGTTGTGGATATGTGTGAAAACTCGATTGTTTATGCGAATAAGTTTAGAGCGTACGTTTCAGATATTGATTCTGAACTTACAAAGGCTGAACTGGCATTTAATAATGGAGAATATACCCAAAGTTTAACGATGATTATCAATGCTGTCGATCGTTATAAACCAAACGGTCAATACGAGGAGATGATTAAGAATAATGCGCAAAGTGCACGATAATTTAATATATTTGGATGCGGCGAGTACCACTCCTGTCTTTGATGAAATCATTGAGGATGTGTATCGCTTATTAAAAAAATATTATGGGAACGCTGATTCATTACATGTTATGGGTCAGCGTGTTTCAAGTTTGGTGGGTGAATCTCGAAACCAAATTGCGAAGTATTTGGGTGTTTTACCCCACGAAATCATTTTTACTTCAGGGGGTACAGAAAGCAATGTCAGTGCCATTAAGGGTATTGTATTTGCGGATATGAGTCGTAAACATATCATTACTTCTAATGTTGAGCACAGTTCTGTGACGGATACATTTAATCAACTGGAACGTGTCTTTGGATATGATGTGGATGTACTTCCCGTCAATGAAAAAGGATATGTTGAACCTGAATTGATAAAGAAACATTTGAGGGAAGATACGATCTTGGTTGCGATGATGGCCATCAACAATGAAGTGGGAAGTATATTTCCGATTTCTGAGTATGCTGCTTTGATTAAAAAACACTCGAATGCTTATTTCCATGTGGATGGTGTTCAAGCTTTTATTAAAGAGGATATTCCTTTAAAACAGGTGGATTCAATTTCTTTCTCTGCCCATAAGATTCATGGGTTAAAGGGGAGTGGGATTTTGGTTAAAAAGGCCAATGTACCCTTTGAACCTTTAATAACGGGGGGTCAACAGGAATTTGGCTTAAGAGGGGGCACTTTGAACGCTATCCCTGCGATTGTTTTTTCAAAAACCATGCGCTTAGCCAAAGAAAAAAGAGATGCCAATTATCAAAAAATAGTGGCACTCAATAAATTATTGTGGGAATCATTTGAAAATGACCCTGATATTGTGATAAATTCCTTTAGGGAAGGTACGCCTTATATTTTTAATATGTCAATCAAAAATGTAGGTAGTGAAATTATGATGAATGCGTTGAATGCTAAGGACGTTTTGGTATCTGCTAGAAGTACCTGTCATTCGCAATCAAACAGCCCCTCACCGGTCTTAAAAGCCCTAGGGCGCAGTGATAAAGAGGCGCTGAGCAGCATTCGCATCAGCCTACACGATGATTCTACTGTAGAGGAAATAAAGCGTGCAATAAATATAGTAATGGAGACGAAAGCATATGTACAATTATGATCATATTTTGGTGAGATATGGAGAACTATCAACCAAAGGAAAAAATAGAAAAGATTTTACAAATCGTTTGGTAAGAAATATCAGAACGAAACTTAAAAAATTTGAAAACTTAACGTATGAAAAGCATTTTGATCGTTTGTTTATTCATTTACATGGAGAAGACGGATTAGCAGTCAGTGAATATCTCAAGGATGTTTTTGGTTTGTCATCTTTTTCTTTAGCGATTAAAGTAGACAGAGACATTAATCTGATGGCTGAAGTTGCTTTAAATTTTATCAAACTTGAAGCAGCCGGACAAACATTCAAAGTGATTGCCCGTCGTCATGACAAAACATTTGAACACATGTCAGATACGATAAACAGACATGTTGCCAGTTTGATTTTACAAAACACAGATTTCAAGGTTGATGTTCATAAACCCGATATCAATATTCTAATTGAGGTTCGTAAAGATGGCGCCTATATCATGTTAAATAAAATTGAAGGCTTGGGAGGATATCCTGTAGGAATTCAAGGTAAAGTGTTGATGATGTTATCCGGGGGAATCGACTCCCCGGTTGCATCGTATTTGATGATGAAAAGAGGGGTTGAAATTGAAGCGATTCATTTCCAATCACCGCCTTATACATCACAAGGTGCTTTGGATAAAGTACTGGATTTAGCACGCACTTTAACAAAATACCAAAATACGATCAAAGTTCACGTCGTTAACTTTACGGATATTCAATTGGATATCTATAATAAAGTTCCTGAAAGCTATGCGATTACCATGATGCGCAGATTCTTCTTAAGAATCGGGGATGCATTTGCGAAAAGTCATAAAATATCAGCGATTGGAAATGGTGAGAACTTGGGTCAAGTTGCTTCCCAGACTTTAGAAAGTATGCAGTCGATTGGTGATTTCCAAACACTGCCAATTTTGAGACCGCTTCTAACTTATGATAAAGTAGAGATTGTGAACTTGGCCGAAAAGATTGGAACATATGAGACATCAATTTTACCTTTTGAAGATTGCTGTACAATCTTTACACCGAGAAATCCTGTAATCAAACCAAAAAGTGAGAAGATTACGGACTTTGAACAAAAATTTGATGTTGAAGCGGTGGTAAGTAAAGCGATTGAAAGTATTCGAACCATCACACTTTCATATCATGATGAAAAAGAAGAATCATTCTTATAGGAGGGCAAAATGGCATTTGATAATTTAACCACGAAATTACAAGATACATTTCGTAAAATCAGTGGAAAAGCAAATTTAACCGATAAAAACATTGAAGAGGCACTGGGTGATATTCGTATTGCGCTTTTAGAGGCGGATGTGAATCTGGGTGTTATTAATGAATTATTAGAACATATAAAAGCAGAAGCACTGGGTGAAAAAGTTACCCGTGGTGTTGATCCTGCAGAGATGTTTGTGAAGGTTGTTAATGATAAACTTGTAGAAATTTTGGGTAGTGAAACGTCTGCTTTAGAATTTAAACAAACCCCTGGGGTACTGCTCATGGTGGGTTTGCAAGGGTCAGGTAAAACGACATCCATTGCGAAAATTGCGAATCATTTAAAAACAAAAGAAGATAAACGTGTCCTATTGGTAGCGGCTGACTTAGCAAGACCGGCAGCAGTTGAA